>JAUZPB010000015.1 GCA_030706145.1 Bacteroidota bacterium | reverse complement strand
TTATTTGACCAGATCAATTCTATTCCACTGTTCTTTCATCTCTCCAAAACAGAGCTATTAGTGCTCTTTCTAAAAGCTTTAATTTATAAAAAGAAAGAATATTTTCTTACTCACGCATTTTGATTCTTATTTTTACTGCCAATAACAACCTTAAGTGGCAAAGCAAGCAGATCTACTATTTTACATACTAAATGAATACCCATACCAATTGCAAGTGTACAGAAAATAAAAATACTTAGTGATCCCAAAAGTGACATATTTTTCCCTATAGTAGAAGTTAAAAAATATATTTATGAAAAGAATATTGGTCCGTACAGATGCATCTTGATAGCAATTTGCAGGTTTAGCAGAAAACTAATGAGAAACGTTCTATTTCTAAACGACAACAGGATTAAACAAAATTTCAGCACAATCTAAGACGAAGACAAAGAATATTCTAAATACGAACCATAAACCTTTTTAATCGAATCTTATTCCGAAATACAATTTTCGGTGTCACAATTTGCAAAAAATATTAAAAAAGTCAAATGCATTTTTTACTCTACACGTGCAAATCAGGCTTCAGTAAAACGTCTGGTGCCGAGGCTTATTGAACATATTAAATCCGGGGTTCTTAATCCTAAGGGAATTATTACTCATAGGGTCCCATTAGAAGAAGTAGCAGATGCATATCACATGTTTTCGGCAAAACTGGATGACTGCATAAAACCAGTTTTAATTCCACCTTTGGCTAATGCATGAAGAAGCACAAATGAAATATATTATTTCCTGATGTTTACTATCGAGATGTTTTATCAAGGGAATAAAGATGAGCAATCTCATTTTTATTCCCTTAATATCTTTGGCAGATTTATACTTCTTAAAATAATTTCTATTTTTTTACAAGCAACTTAAGACCTTCGTTCATTGCCTGTGAGTTCATCATGCTATCGATACTTCCATTCCAGAAAGAAAATAAATGTCCAAGCATTTTGGGATCGTTAAATTGCTTTGAATATTCGATCAGTTTGTTTGAGGCTTCTTTGTTTTTCCAACTAGTTGGCAGTACGCGAAAACCTTTTGAAAGAAACATCGGGACTGAAGAATACTCATCTCTTAAATCATAATGCCAATCGCAAACAATAATATCTTTTGGTATCAGATCAATAGCAGGATAAGTCCCATTCTGAGAAGCTTCCCAAGCCCCCATATTAAGTTTTGTACCATCGATGAGTCTATCACCCCACATATACATTTGTAAATGGCGTTGTTTTGTAATGTGATCATACAGATCATTAACAACCTTTGCATAAACTTCTGCAGGATTTTTATCTTTAGTAGAAGCCGCGAATTTATCATTTATTAAAAAGACCTCATCCATTCCAACATGGATACCATCTACATCAAATGCATCTACTAATTCATCGATAAGAGAATAAACGATCTTATTAACCTTTGGATTATATGGGTCCCACTCCCTGCAATAAATGCTATCGTTGTTAGGATAAGCTCCTTTTGTTAAATCCAAGTCCGGATATACTGTTAAAAGAGGAAAAGTTTTCTTTGCCCATGACTGATGGCCAAAGCATTGAAACTCAATGACCAGTTTTATGTTATTATCACGGCAGACCTCAGAGAATTTTTCAGCTCCGCTTTTTGTAATAAAGCTAGGTCCCTGGCGTAATTCAGGATGGGATTTAAAGTCGAAACTATAATCTACCTCCAGAAATATAACATTTACTCCTTTCTCTGCAAGAAGAGGAATTTTATTGCTCAGAGAATCCAACAAAGCATCATTGGTATAATTAAGCAGATGAATAGCTCTCCATTTTTCACCCGGCTTGGGTCCAACTGGCATCTGTTTGACAGAAACGCACGAAGGGATGAACAAAAGGCCTAGTATTATTGCAGAGTATAATATTTGTTTCATATAAACTCGTAATCCTAAAAGTTAATTGTGTAAACTAAGAACCAAATAGGAAAAAGTAAACTAAGAAATTTCGTTTTATTTAAAAGGGAGTAATTGCCAGCCAGCTTGTTTAATATAGTTATTCAGAACATTTCTTTTACCTTTTACTTTTTAAGAATTACTTTTTACTTTAGAGCAGAGATTAAACACTATTTAAGTGAATAAACAAATGAAAGGGCAAATACTTTCAAGAAGAGAATTCATCGGCAGATCGGGACTCTTTCTCGGTTGTTTATGCACATCGGGAGTGATTATTCCATCTACCCTTGAAGATCTCTTTTCATTTTTTGGCAACAGTATAGAAAACAAATATCTTCAAGAGCTTTATAAAACCGCCCCTGAAGCGCAATATTGGATACCGGTAAATTCAAGTCAGGCAAGGTGTACTTCCTGCCATAATCCAGCTCAAATAAAAGGTTTGACCAAATTTAACCATGATAGCAGACCTGTCAAATGCTTACTTTGTGCGCAAGGATGTGTAATTAAGGAAAATGAACGGGGTAAGTGCCGGGCCAGAATGAACATTGATGGGAAATTGAAAAGCCTAGTCTACGGCAGACCAGTCTCAATACATACTGATCCCATAGAAAAAAAGCCTTTTTATCACTTTCTTCCAGGCCATCAGGCCTTTTCTATGGCAACTTCAGGATGTCCCCTTTCATGCCAGTTTTGTCAAAACTGGCAAATATCACAGTCAAAACCAGAGGATTTTCCATCTTCATACATTCCGGCAAATAGTATTGTAACAAGCGCAAAATCACAAAATGCACCAATCATTGCATTTACATATAATGAACCCACCGTATTTTTTGAGTATTTAATGGATATCGCAAAAGAAGCAAAAGAAAGAGGTATCAGAACTGCATTAGTCAGTTGCGGTTTTATGAGCTATGGACCTCTTAGAGAAATGTGCAATGTTCTGGATGCTATAAAGATAGATCTGAAAGGATACAGTGAAGAGTTTTACCAAAAGGTATGCTCTGCAGAGCTAAGGCCAGTACTTAACTCAATTAAGCAAATATCAAAAACAAAAGTACATCTGGAATTAGTAAACCTGGTTGTTCCAACGCTTAATGATTCTGATAAAATGCTTTATGGATTAGTAGACTGGATATATGGAGAACTTGGGCCTGACGTACCAATACATTTTACAAGATTTCACCCCGACTATAAACTTCAAAACCTCTCCCCTACTCCAGTAGCGACAATAGAAAGAGCAAGAAACATTGCCATCTCAAAAGGGATTCACTATGCATATGTAGGAAATATTCCAGATCATGAAGGAAATTCGACATACTGCCCTTCCTGCAAAAAAGCTATTGTCATAAGAAACGGTATGTTTACACTGGAAAATCATATTGAACAAGGGAAGTGCCGCTACTGCAGGCAAGCAATAGCAGGAGTATGGCAATAAAAGACATTATGAATAAGAAACAACTGTATCAAAAATCATTGGGCCCCATTAAAGGGCAAAAGCAAAAAGATCTATTGAGGGAATCATGAAAAGGCTTTTATTATATTTTGTGCTTATTTTTATAGCTTCTTCCTGCAAAGGTCAAAGACTTGATTCCGGAAGTATACCGCCTGAAGAAGTAAGAAAACCGGTTTTTGCCGGGGAATTTTATCCATCAGATCCCAAGGTACTAAACAACACACTAAAAACATTTTTTGCCCAGGCAAAAACTCCTGTACTGAAAAATGTATTAGCAATTGTGATACCCCATGCAGGGTACATATTTTCAGGACAAATAGCAGCCGACGCATTAAATCAAATAAAAAATAACAGTTATGATCTTATTGTCATTCTAGGTACCAATCATACATCTGCTGATTTTACAGGTATATCAATCTATCCCAAAGGAGCATTTGGGACTCCAATTGGCAATGCAGATATAGATGAACAAACTGCATCTGCTCTTCTAAAGAAGGATCCTTCTTTTACAACTGACCTAAGTGTTCATGCAAAAGAGCATTCAATAGAAGTACAAGTCCCTTTCATTAAATATTTATTTCCAGAGACAAAGATACTGCCTATAATTGTAAGCGGATCATCCCCTGAAATATATACTAAGCTGGCTAATGCCCTTTCATCTATACTTAAGAATAAGAAGGCTCTTATAGTAGCAAGTTCAGATCTATCGCATTATCCAAATTTTGATGACGCATTAAAGACCGATAGAAAGACGTTAAAGACTATAACAACTCTTAACTTAAATGAAATTGGTTCAGAGATGCGATCGCAGCTTGATAAAAAAGTAGCAAATCTTCTGACATGTGCATGTGGTGAAGCACCTGTACTAGCTGCCATAGCAACTGCAAAAGACTTAGGAGCAAAACAAGGCACAATAATAAGCTACAGCAATTCAGGTTACAATCCAGTTGGAGATATAAGTAAAGTAGTCGGTTATGGAGCAGTTGCAATATGTGGTTCTAATACAACTGGCACAAATACTTCCACTTCAGACGGAGAAAGCAATGTTCCAATAATAGGTAACTTAGAGGAACAGGCTACTTACAGTTTAACAAGTAAAGATAAAGAAGAGCTTTTGACTTATTCACGCAGCACTTTAGCTCAGTTCTTTTGGACGCAAACTGTGCCTATTCCAAGAGGTGGTAATACACCATTAATGAAGATAAAGCGGGGCGCTTTTGTAACTCTCAAGCTAAATGGAGAGTTAAGAGGCTGTATTGGACATATGGCAGAAGATATTCCCATTTATGCAACTATAGGTTCAATGACACTAAATGCAGCATTTAAGGATAATAGATTTGATCCTTTAAGTCCTGTAGAACTGCCCAAGATAAGAATTGAAATATCAGTTCTAACTCCTTTCAGGCGAATTGGCAGTGCAGATGATATACAACTAGGTCGTGATGGAGTTTTGTTAAAGAAAGGTAACTATCAAGCTGTATTTCTGCCACAGGTAGCTACAGAAACAGGATGGAACAAGCAAACATTTTTAGACCAGTTATCCTTAAAAGCAGGGCTCAACAAAGGTGACTGGAAAGAAGCAGAGCTTTATACATTTCAGGCTGATATCTTTAGCGAAAAGGAATAGCCATAAAATGTTACTCTTTCTAATTGCGGTAGGTTTTATTTCAATTTTAGGCCAGGTAGTAATTCTACGTGAACTTAGCGTTGCCTTTTATGGAATTGAGCTTATATACACACTGTCAATAGGTATCTGGCTTATTGGGACTTCTGTGGGAGCTTCACTTGGAAGAAGAAAATCAATTCCTAAAGAAACAAGTATACAGGTACTTTTCTTCATCTCCGCCTTTCTTTTAATTGCAGATGTTATTTTCATACGTTTAATACAAATTCTTTTTCAAGGAATACCGGGAGGATATCTCTCTTTTTATAAGCAAATACTTGCAATGCTAATTGCACTAATTCCATTTAGTACAATTATGGGATTATTATTTCAATGGACTGCAAGAAGGTTTATAAGTTTAAATGGTACACTTGCAAAGGCATATTCAATTGAGAGTTTAGGAGGCATTTTAGGTGGACTAACTTCAACATTATTTCTTTACGCCGGGCTGCAGAACTTTTCCATTGCGGTCATTTGCTCAATTACCTCACTTGGAGTAATAACATATTTTTCACTTAAAAATAGTTTTAACTCTTCAGAGAATATTTACTCGTTATGCCTTCTTCTTTTTATAATATTTCTTTTCTTTTCGCCATTAGCAGACAGATGGATGACAAAATGGAATTATCCTAGTCTTGTTGAATCAAAAGATACCCCATTTAACCGGCTAATAATAACGTCACTTGAAAACCAGATATCGGTATTTGAAGATGGGGCCCTCTGTTATGAAACAGAAAGCAGCTCTGCAGAAGAATTCATACAGATCTCTACATTGCATGTTGAAAAGCTTGATAAAGTGCTTGTATTAGGAAATGGATTTGGAGGAATTATTACTGAGTTACTGAAACTTCCAGTAAAGAAAATTGATTATGTAGAACTCAATAAAGAACTCATCAATGTGTTAAAACATCGTATGCCTAATAAAGCAATTGAGGAACTAAAGGACGAAAAAGTAAATTTGATTTACAGAGATCCAAGGGATTATTTACGTGAAGGAAATCTTTATAATGCTATTGTTGTATGTATGCCTGAACCATCCTCAGCCCAAAGCAACCGGTTCTATACGCAAGAATTTTTCAGGCAATGTTCTTACAGAATGGTAAGTGATGCAATTTTGGTTTTTAAGATACCCTCTTCAGAGAATCTTTGGACAAGTCATTTAGTGGCAAGAAACAAAAGCATATATAACGCACTTCATTCTGTTTTCAGCAACATAATTGTTCTGCCGGGGACAGAAAATATATTTATTGCTTCAAAAGAGCCTCTTAACAGTAATCCGGCTCCTCTTATTTCAAGGTTTAATGAAAGGAAACCTTCAGCAAAGCTTGTTACTCCAGATTATATTAAATATGTATATACAAACGATAGGTTTTCGGAGATCAGAGAAATACTTACAAGAAAAGACAATTCAGAAAGGAACAATATTAATTCTGATATTAGACCTGCATGCTATAGTTATACTCTCTCAATATGGCTGTCAAAATTCTTTCATTCAAAAATTACCGGACCCGAAGGATATTTAATTGTCGTAGAAGATTTCTTTGGTTCGGAAATTCTATGGTTGTCTGCTCTAGTAATTACAATGCTCATATTAATAATAAGGTCTTCAAAACTTCACCGTTTTATTTTAGTAACCCTCTTCGGCTTAATTGGAATGATAGCTGAAGCTATTCTTATATTGAACTATCAGAGTAAAAACGGTGTACTTTACCGGGATATAGGAATTCTCCTTATGACATTTATGGCAGGGCTAAGCTTAGGAGCATATATTGTAAATAATTTGCTAACATCTCAAAAAATACATACTAAAAAACGCTATATGCTTGGCATATTACTTATCCTTGGGTTTGCCGTAATGAATCTTATGATTTATTATTTAATAAAATTTAACATAATGGATGGATTAGTCATTACATCTGCATTAATGATAATAGATGGATTTTTTGTATCGGCCATTTTTTCTTTTGCAAGCCTTAGTGGTCATTTAAACAAGCATGGTGATATGCTCTCATTATATTCAGCCGATCTAATTGGCGGCTGTCTAGGTTCAGTGGCAGCTTCTTTAATATTTATTCCAATATATGGAATGCTTATCACATCTTTATTCATGGCAGGTTTAGCCATATTTTCTCTTATTTTTCTATGGGGTTTATAATGAATTCTCTCACGCAGAAGACACTTGATAATAATTCATTAAATACTTAGTATTGCACAACCAACAATAATCATCTCAAAAAATAATGAAAAGAAAAATTGTCCTAAGCTTTACTCTTCTCATTCTCACATTTCAATATACTTTAGGGAAATCATCATCTTTCCCTAAAAACATAATAATTTCGTATGTTGATCCGCTTGAGAAAATAATGAAAGAACAAAGCTATTTTCCAGATCAACCTGCCTTTGCAAATGTTTGTAAAGGAGAATATGCAACTTTCCAGTTTGTATTTAGGAATCCAAGTGCAACAGAAGGCTTAAGTATTTCAGTCAGTCCTGTTATCACAGAAAACTCCAGACTAATTCCAAAGGTTTACTTTGAAGATTATGTAAAAAATGGGCGCAACACTCCTAATCCTTCACGCGACAGGATTCCCTCTCCTAGTGGATGGTATCCGGATCCAATTGTCCCTGCCAGCAAAAGAGATATAGCGCCATTGGACAACCAGCCAGTTTGGATAAGCTTAAAGATATCAGAGGATATAAAACCCGGTTTGTATAAAACAAATGTTGTTTTCTCGGGCAATTCTGACGGGAAAAAGTTTTCAATAAAAAAAGAGATCAGCATAAAAGTCTACGATATCAAGCTTCCCGAACAAAAGCTATGGGTCACAAACTGGTGGTTCGCATCTTCAGACAAATTAAAACTTTTGAATGGTGGTAAAGATGTTGCTAAATACTCAGATTTGTACTGGAAGATCATTGGTTTGTTTGCTGAGAAAATGAAAGAATACAGGCAGAATGTAGTTTTGATCTCACCAATGGAATTAACGCTTTTTAAGAAAAATGGAAAAGAGTATAGCTTTGATTTCAGTAACTTCGATAAAACAGTTAACATCTTCTTGGAAAATGGAGGAATGAAGAGAATTGAGGGTGGTCATTTAGGCGGAAGGCTTGGCGGTTGGAAAAGTGACTTCGGACTTCAGGTGCCGATGTTCATTGGTGACAGCACATACACAAAGATTCTTTCTATTGAAGACACACTGGTTAAAGAATTTTATGGGCAGTTTTTACCTGCTTTTAATATGCATCTGAAAGAAAAAGGATGGGATAGGATTTATGTTCAGCACATTGCAGATGAGCCCATAGAATTTAACAAAGAGTCATATAAAGCAATGGTTAGTTTTGTACGGTCGGGACTTCCTAAAACACCGATAATTGATGCAGATCAGACTACAGGAATAGCTGGAAATATTGATATATGGGTTCCTCAGCTGAATTTTCTAAAAAATGATTTAAGCTTCTATGAGCAGCAAATAAAAGAAGGAAAAGAAGTATGGTTTTACACATGTCTGGAACCACAAGGAAATTACCCTAACCGATTTATTGAACTGCCGCTAATTGAAACCAGGCTACTTCACTGGATCAATTATAAATATGGTATTACTGGTTACCTGCACTGGGGATATAACTACTGGGGCAACGATCCATATGGAGATGTATCGGGAATGTTCGAAGGATGTCAGGTACTTCCAGCAGGAGACTCACATATTGCCTATCCAGGCAAAATGGAGATCAATGGATCTATTCGTTTAGAAGCAATGAGAGATGGAATAGTGGATTATGAATTATTAAGGATGTTGGGAGAAAAAAAGCCGGAAAAGGCAAAAGAGGTAGTTAATTCAATGGTTGCAGATTTTGAAAGATTCGATTGCAGCATTAAGTCCTTCAGAGAAAAAAGGCAATGGTTACTTGAACTATTAAGCCAGTGACCATTAAATCTTCAATAATATTATGATAGAGCCTCATAACAAATATAAAGTTATGAGGCTTTTTACTTAAAGATCTGTTTCTTAAAAAAGTAAATTTGCTTTTTTAATTCTTTTTAATTACATCAGCTGTTATAGAGAGGATTTGTGTCGGTTCAGAAGGATCATTACAACCAACTTTAACATTTTGAGTTACTTTCCCCTGCATGTTAGAAGTATCAAGTTCAACCTTTAATGACCCCTTTGCGCCGGGTTCAATCCTGCGGTTGCTGACATGTGCAGAAATGAGTGTACCTGAAGAAACTATATAGCCAATTTCAAGAGTCGAACCACCTGAGTTGACAAAATCAAAACTATACTGGGCAATTTTGCCTTCACTTAACCGTCCAAAATCATGAGACCTTTCAGTAAAAGACAGTTTGGGTGTTTTTGAAACTTCTTTTTCTGCTAAAACATTTGCAGAAAATGTAATTGGAAGTGTACTATTCACAGGATCATTTGATATAATATAAACTGTTTTTTCCTGCTTCCCCATTCTTCCTGTCGAGTTAAAGGTAACTTTAAGTTCTGTTGATTCGCCTGGTTTCAACTCATACTTCATAGGTTTTACCGCAGTACAGCCGCATGTAGCATTTACGTCTTTAATAATAAGTTTACCACTGCCTTCATTTTTTACGCGATAGATCTTTGTTACAATCTTTCCCTGTTTAATATTTCCAAGATCATAATGCAATGGTTTAACAGTAATTTTTGGATTTTGCTGAGCAAGTATAAGACCAGCAACAAAAAACAAAATAAAAATGGATTTCTTAAACATTTCTATTCTCCTGTTGTAAAGGAATGTTCTCAAAATAAGTCAAGTAGATTCCTGGGATTAGAAGAGCTACATTTTCTAATATTTTTCTCCATCCCACCCTGCTCCCCGAGGCAGTTCCAAAGCAGCCACATTCAATGTTTAAGCCACGAAGAATGCTAATTAAGATCAAGATTATGAATACTAATAATAAGGCATTTAATATAAATGCGTTTTCTCTTACCCATATCCCAAAAACCAGAAGCAATCCTGAAACGACTTCAATCCATGGAATTGCCAAAGCAAAAAAGTTGATTAACAGTTCAGGAAATATCTTGTAATCATATATTGCTTTTGCAAATGAAGTAGGGTCAGAAATTTTCTCCATCCCTGCAAAAATAAATATAACTCCAGGGATCAATCTTGCAATCAGAAGTAAATATTTTTTAGTTAGAATGCTTTTCATATTCCTCTATTTTGAAACAGGATAATTTGCATTTTCCCATGTATTCCATCCGCCAAAAAAAATAAAAACTTTGTCGTAACCTAATGAAGTCAATTTATTTCCAAGCATTATGCTCAGATCGCAGTCAGATCCTCCGCAGTAAGAGACCAAGGGTTCATCTTTAGAAATACCAATAAGCTTTTGTTTATAGTTTTCAAGCTTTGCATATGGAATGTTTATTGCGTTTTTTATATGACCATTTTGATAGTCTTCTTCTTCCCTGGCATCAATAAAAGTTACATTTGCCTGATACAGTTTTAGAGCTTCTTTGAGAGATATATGCTTCGGTTCATTTACAGATGAGTTTTTACTATCATCTTTAAGTAATTCGGCAGAGACATATTTCTTAATATCAAAACCAAATACGGGTAATTTTTTATCGGAAATATAGTTATAAGACAAGCCCAGGCACATACTGCCCAGAACTACTACAATAATTTGTTTGTAATTAAGACTTGTCATAGAATGTACCAAGTAAATTCAAGTTGATTTAAACTTAAATTACATTGGGAATCATTAAAATGCAAACTGGGCAGCGATGGTTTTAGGGAAAAAAGCTGTTTCTGCTAACCTTGTTATATCTTTTATTGGGAGCATGAGTTTATGCCCAGGATGCAGCAGTTTGAAGTTTAATTGTCGCTCAATCGTCCGGATTGGTCTAAATTATTCCAGGATTGGCTACTGAGCAGCAACCATCTATTCTTCAGGAAGAGTAAAATAAAAAGCAGCCCCTTTACCTTCTTCAGACTCAATCCAGATCTTTCCACCGTGGTTCTCAACTATTTTCTTGCATAAAGCTAGTCCAATACCAGTACCCGGGTATTTTTCTCTTTCATGCAGTCGCTGAAAGATCATGAATATACGTTCAGAGAATTCCGGATTTATACCAATTCCGTTATCTCTTACACAGAAAACCAGGTTGCCTGCCTTGCGCTCGAATGTAATGTAAATAACCGGGTTTTCCTTTCCTCTGAACTTGATTGCATTTGCAATCAGGTTCTGAAAGAGCTGGCGCATGAGAGCCGGGTTTGCCCTGACAACGGGCAGTTTATCAGCTTTGATCTCAGCCTTTGTATCATCAATCGAAAGCTTAAGATCTTTTAATACCTCTTCAATTACGTTATTCAGATCAGCCGGGACAGTCTCTTCTTTTTGCGAAGCAACACGCGAGTATGCAAGCAGATCCTTAATAAGGGTGAACATACGCTTTGAGCCATCAACAATATAGTCCATATACTTACTGGTCTTATAGTCCAGGGTACCTCTTAAATTATCCTCCAGAAACTTTATATAACCCGATATCATCCTCAATGGCTCCTGAAGGTCATGGCTTACAGCATAAGCAAACTGTTCGAGTTCGGCATTGCTTCTTTTAAGGGCTTCGGATGTATACGTTAAAGCTTTTTCCGCTTTCCTGCGTTCAGTTATTTCGATCATTGTTAATAAACAGCTTTCACTATTCTCAATATTTTTACCCTCAAGGTAAACATACATCATAGTGTGGTCTTCAGTCCTTAGCATCAATTCACAGGAGGCTTTTTCATTGTTTTCAAATACTTTACGCAAAAAATCATCAAAAACGGGCTTGGAATCACTGTAAAGAAAATAATTAAAATTCCTGTTTATCAGCACAGACCGTTCTGTTCCAAGCAACCTTGCAGCGCTGAGGTTAAGCTCGCTGATTGTAGCATCCGGCATAAGCGTAAGATATCCAAAGGGAGCAAAATCATAGAGTTCGGCATATTTTTCCTCGTTTGTTTCAGCTTTGTCCCTTGCAAGCCTTAGCTCCTCGTTCATCATTTCCAGTTCTATCTGGTGAACCTGGAGTTCATGCAACAGTTTCAGAGAATCGGCCTCAGATAAAGGCTTACCAGGTTTGTCCTGCAGTTTTTTTAGCTGTTCTTCTGCTTTCTTGCGCAGTAAATTTTCTTTTGGGGAATTATAATTATTGCTTTTCATGACCATCCAGGTTATGTGAACTGAGAATAGCAATTGTTTTATTCAATTCAGTTTCCAGTTTTTTTGCTTTTGTTATATCGGAAAAGGTGATTACCAACCCGTCGATCCTGTCATCAACAGTACGGTAAGGTATAATTCGTACTGAGAACCACCGCCCATCGTTGGTGGCAACATCTTTTTCTACCAGGATAAGTGTTCGTAAAACTTCCTTTACATCGTTGAGTATTTCCGGATATTTAAGATCGGAGACCTGGTCGGTAAAGGACCTGCCGATATCACTTTGTATCAGCTTGAAAATTTTTGTCGTCTGCTTTGTAAACCTGCGGATGTGCAGTTCTCTGTCAAGGAATAGTATGGCTATATCGGTGCTGTTGAGCAAGTTGATCATATCGTTATTAACCAGTGTATAGTCATCTACCTTGCTCTGGAGTTCTATGTTTACTGTCTGAAGTTCCTCATTAAGGCTCTGCATTTCTTCTTTGGAAGTTGTTAACTCCTCGTTTGTGGACTGCAGTTCCTCGTTTGTGGACTGCAGTTCCTCGTTAGCTGATCTTAGCTCCTCCTGCGAGGTCTGCATTATTTCAAATGAGCTTTGCATTTCCTCTTTGAGTCTCTGCAGTTCATGCCTCAGATCTTCATCATTAAGGTTTTCTGCAGATTTCTCCGATGAAGATTTCCTGCCTTTAACTTTCAGAGAATCCTTTTCCGGAATTGCAGACACTTCGGAAAACACAACAATGAGCAAATCTTTTAACGCATCTGGCTTTTCAATTTTTTGAATTGTAAGATCCACAAAATTAACTTTTTCATTATCTGTTATTTTAATATTTCTGAGAACAACCTTTTGGTAGCACTGAAGCGCCTTATGGAAAACAATTGGAAGCTCATTTCTGAGGCCGGGGCGTGCCATAGCAAAGATGTTCATGTTTGCCTTACCTGAGGCAGGCTCAAGATAATTTCCCGTACGTCCGGTAATATAAAGGATATCGCCCTCGTTATTTACAAGTACACTGGCCGGTGCAAACTGCTGCAGGAGCAGTTGATCGGCAAGAGTTTCCATATTGTCGGTAACTTTAATAGTTAAGTTTTTTTTGGTAGTATCTGTTTTGATATTTAAGACAGATGCTGAGAGTTCAACCTGCCTGGAGGAAGAGGGGGTTGTTGAAATCAGGCGTCTATAAATCCTGAGTTTAGCGTCAATGCTGTTAAATAATATTCTGTTGTCGCCGTTGGACTCAGAACTTCCAAGTACCAATATTCCACCGGGGTTAAGACTGTAATGGAAAAGTGAGATCAATCTTTTCTGCAGCTCCGATTCAAGGTAAATTAAAAGGTTGCGGCATGAAACGATGTCAAGTTTTGTAAAGGGAGGATCTTTTGTCACATTCTGCTGTGCAAAGACCACCATTTCCCTTATTTCTGACCTTATGCAGAAGCCCTCGTCTTCAACGGGAGTAAAAAAGCGGTTGAGCCTTTCAGGAGAAACGTCAGTGGCAATGTTGGCCGGGAAGAAACCCTTTCTAGCCTTGTTTATGGCATCGGCATCAAGATCTGTTGCAAATATTTGAAGGGTAAAATTCTTATTATGCTGCTTAAATAAATCCTGAGCCTCTTTAAATATAATAGCTAGCGAATAAGTTTCCTCGCCTGTTGAGCATGCAGGCACCCAGGCTCGTAGCACATAGCGGTTTGGCAGTCTTTCAAAAAGCGAAGGGAAAACCTTTTCTTTAAGGAATTCCCAAACGGCCGGATCACGGAAAAAGCTGGTCACTCCGATGAGCAGCTCCTTAAAAAGGATATCTAATTCTTTAGGGTTTTCCTGCAGAAAGCGGACATATTGGGAAATCTTATCGATTTTATGGACAGCCATTCGGCGTTCAATGCGCCGGTGGACTGAGTTTTTTTTATAAGGTGAAAAGTCGTGTCCGGTCTTTGTCCTCAGGAGTATAATAATTTTGTCCAGTGCGTTCCTGTCAATTGTCTCAGTTGAGGGAATGGGATGAACAGCCGGAAAATGTTTTAAGAAAGTCAACAGTTTTGCTACTAATTCATCGGCTGGGGCCACAATATCAGCCACTACGGCTTCGATTGCGCTGCGGGGCATACCGCTGTACTTTGCAGTTTCAGGATCCTGAACAAGAACAATTCCCCCCTTCTCCTTAATTGAACGTAGCCCGGCCGATCCGTCGGATCCCATACCCGAAAGGATAACAGCGATACTATTCTCCTTATAGTCCTCTGCAAGTGAATGGAAAAAATAATCTACCGGCAGCCTTAAACCTCTTGTTTCAATTGGTGCAAACAGATGCAGCGAGCCATTAAGAACAGACATGCTTTTGTTGGGCGGGATAACATAGATCGAGTTTGGCCTGATCTTTAGACCCTCCTTTGCTTGAAATACCTTCATTGTTGTACAGCGCTGCAGAAGTTCAGGCATCATACCTTTGTGCGTCGGATCGAGATGCTGAATGACGACATAGGCCATTCCGTTCGGTTCATTCACATGAGTAAAAAATTGTTCCAGTGCCTCAAGGCCGCCTGCCGAAGCTCCGATACCAACAACCGGGAACCGTTCTTCAACCTTAGCCTTTGGCTGGTCCCATTGCTCAGGGATGGCATTTTCGTTGGAAGTGTCGATACCAGGTTTTTGCTTCTCTTCCGAGAATATCGGATTTTTTTTCATATTTCTACCTTTTCAGTAAAAAAAGACAACTATACAGAACAGCAGCTTTGATCAGTAATATAAAGTCAGATCATTTAAAATAATCAAGGAAACATTTACAACGTAACGAAAAAAAAAGAAAAAAAACACTTCATTATCATTTTTAAATTACGCATGTTTCTACAACAGATGTTTTTTACAACAGAGGCTTTATAAGAGAAAAGCACGTTAAACTCAATCGTTACAATTACGAAAGTTCTCCGGGTATTTTATTTTGACCTGATTAAAAATTGGGACAGGTTTTCGTTATTTGATCAAGATTAGTTTTCTGGTTTCAATGAAGCTTCCAGCTTCAAGTCTGTATAAATAAATTCCGCTTGGAAGAGAAGATGCATCGAATTTAATTGTATAACTGCCAGCGTTTTGGTATTTGTTTACCAGAATGGCAACTTCTTTGCCTAATATATCATAGACTTTTAGCTTAACAAAGCCGGGAAAATATCTACTAAAGATCAGTAATTTTAGAAGTTATTTTTCTTCAAAATAAGTTCATACTAATTAATAATCTTTTGAATAGAGAAATGCTATTTACCCTTTAAGTTTTGGTTTATTTATTCTTTTTGGACAGACATATAGAAAACATCTAATTCTTTTTAATCTTATACTTGACTATTCCCTTTGTGAAGGTATTAATCCACATTATTCCTTTTGAATCAAATGCTATGTCTTTAATGTAATTCTCTGGCAGGCCTGAATTGCTGCTGGTAAATAGTTCACTAAAATTCATACCGTTCATTTTTATCAGTCCATCTACAGTTCCGATCCATTTAGTATCAGAGTGCGAAGCAATACACTTGAATTGTTTGCTGGGCAGATCCTTAACTTCTGTCAGCGTATTATTATCATACACATAAACACCTCCTATGTCACCTGTTCCACGTATATAATCATGATAAGAAGCCCATAGTCCGCCATAACTTACTCCTGCCCATAGGGCAGTAATTTCTCCGGGCAAGCGTTTAATTGTTGTCCACTTATTTCCATTAAAATTCACAAGGTAACCGGTATTTGTCCCTATCCAAACTTTTCCATATTCAACTGCAACTTTGCTTATGGCATTTTCAGGCAGCTGGGAGTTAGAGGTATTATAAACAGTCCAGCTTAACCCAAAGCCTACTCTTGATATTCTGGCTAATCCGCTTGACGTACCAATCCATATATTTCCTGTTACAGGATCTCTGCATATTGAGCTAACAAAATTATTTGGAAGAAGCGAATTATCACTCCTATAAACCTTCCAGCTTATTCCGTCAAAATTTGCGAGTCCATTATTAGTTCCTATCCAGATAATTTTCCCATCAATGACAATGCTATTTACAGAATAACCTGGAATAGGAGAATTTTTAGGTGTATAATAATTCCACTGGTTATCATCAAAACGGATAAGTCCATCTCCATCTGTTCCAATCCATTTTATATCATAATCATCAATTGCAATACAACTTAAGTATGATGCCCTAAAGGCTGAATTAGAACTGTTAAAATTCATCCATACAGTTGTATCCACAAGTTCTAAAAATGACTTACTCGTCTTATTACTTTCTACACTTACAAACTGACTATCCTGTCTACAGCCAAAAGACTTATAACCTACTAAATATATCCCGGGCTTAAGATTACTAAAAACAAATGGAGTATGTTTATCTGTTTCTTTACCATTGATCAAAATAAGAGAATTCGATGGAACTGAACTGCACGAAATTGATCCAAACATAAGTGGATTACCGAAGTAATCGATACTGATCTTAGTTTTTTTATTTTGCTCAGCTTGGGCATAAAACGTAGTATCCCTGAATAGATTCATCTTTAAAGTAATTTTGTAAACATCATCTTCAAGCCAGCAAATACTGTCGGGAGTAAATTGACCCGTATTTTTATTGTTGAGATAAATTGCAGCTCCCGAAGGATTTGACTCAAATGAGATAAACCCGGTTGGGACAGGTGTCGGCGGAGGACTTGTACTAACCTCTTTGTCACAGGATATAACTGTAAGGCTAAAAACAGCTATAGCGATTGTCAGAAAAATACTTTTGAAATTCATTATAATTTTTTTCCAGTAATAGGAGTTTAATAATGAAAAAAATCTTAAATGATGAATCATCCTCAAAATATCTGAAATCAGATTGAATATAAAACTAACATCAAAGTATTGCAAGCATAAAATAAGATTTCAAACTTGTTCATTTGCTCACCAAAATGCTGATCACAAAGAGGTTGAACTACCGAAATTCAACTACATTTTTCAATATTTACTAAAAGCGGCTTTTCTTGAGTAAACCAATTTTCCTTGTACGATAGTAGCTTCAACTTCATGTTCATGATTCAAAATTGTAAAACTAGCCATTTTCCCCAGTTCAATGCTGCCAATTTTGTCCTGCATTGATAATATACAAGCTGGATTATATGAAAACATCCTTGCCAGATCAGTATATGAATAACCAAAATTCTTAAACATATGACAGAACATTTCATTCATCTTAAAAACGCTGCTTGCCAGTCCAGTTCCTTCTTTCACTACAGCCATTTTATCCTTAACTATTGCCTCCTGTCCTCTCAATGAGCCAAAAGTATAGATACCATCCTGCATTCCGGCTCCCCGCATAGCATCAGTAACAACACAGATCTTATCAATGCCTTTTGCCTTTACTGCGAGTCTGATCAGTTCGGAGGGCACATGTATTCCATCAGCAATAATTTCAGCCGTCAGCCTGTCCTCAAGTAATGCGGTTTCAATCAGTCCGCCTTTTCTGCTAATGCCGTTTTTTATAATACCAGACATAGCACAGTATAGATGTGTTACATGTCTTGCTCCCATTTCGACTGCACTTAAGGCTTCATCATAGCTGCATTCTGTGTGCCCAAGTGAAACAACAATACCATTTTCTGAAAACCTTTTTATGAGCCTTAAAGCCCCTTGTATCTCAGGTGCAATAGTGATAGATCTTATTACATCCTTATATTCCAGCAGCAACGATGTCTCATCTTCTGAGGGAGTTCTTACAAATTCCGGCAGATGACAGCCATGCTTTTTCTGTGCAAAATAGGGGCCTTCTAGATGAGCTCCAAGTATTTTTGCACCATCACTTGTTTCATTTTTATTTGTTCTTAATACCTGAAGTACATTCAGTAAGTTTTCCAGCGAATCACTTGCAGTTGTAGCAAGAAAGTATGCCGTACCTCCTTCAGCGTGAAAGCGGCTGATAGTGCTGAGTGCCTCCTGGTTTCCATCCATCACATCAGATCCACGTCCCCCATGGCAATGCAGATCTATAAAGCCCGGCAACACATAGCACCCCTTAGCATCAAAGATATTTTCAAATTCATTTATGTTACTTTCTTTTTCAATGGATTCTATTTTATCTTCATTTATAACCAGATTTGTATTTTCTAAAATGGAATCCCCAGTAACAAGATTTCCATTGGTCAATAACCATTTCATTAATAATCCAATTTTTTATTCATCTGTAAATGTAGCATTAGTCTAAGATAAAATCTAAAACTTTAGTAAGTTTTGATCTCGCAACTTAGAATAACTTAATACTCGGAGTTATTTAATACATTCAGATTTGCTTTTAATGGTGATGTAAAGGTTCAGGCAAAAGCAAGTAAGCTTCTTGTAATCTCGAATTAGGACGATAATATGTTTAAAACAAAAAAGACCTTGTAAGTATTTATTTTACAAGGCTTTATAAAAGCGTGGTCGACGAGGCTTCCCGCTTAAGCGGGACGACTTCCTGCGTGACAGGCTAAATAGGATTTATAAAAACGCGTTTTTAGCTCATTTTAGAAGATTTTTTGGCCCTAAATCGTCCAAATTGGTCTAAATTGTTCAAATATTTGCTATGCATAATCGGTTTGAAGAAAAAATCTTTAATGGGCCCTAAGCCTGGTTCAAATCGACGGATCTTAGTATCTCCAATGTGTACAGTTGTTGCTATTATTTTTATTAGTACTTCATCATCCTTCGGAATAGGCTTATTAAGTTCAACAATTTCCAGGTTCTCTAAATACTATTAAGAGGACTCTGACAAAGAATTTTTTCAAAACCCGTCTTTCTATTATTAAAAATCCGGTTATGATGAACTATTAGGAAAAATAACACCTATAGAATTCATATTAATTCTTTATTGTAAACAACCGGCATCTTGTTTTTCCACTTTCCCCATAATTCATTATCCGTTATCAATTCTGTCATAAAATGGCCAACATTTATCCTGCTTGTCTTTCCAGGATTGAATATAGGGTTTCGTTGTATTGATTCAAATACTTCGTATGGACTTACATCATCATTATCAATTAGAGAATCCGGACGGACGGCTATCCATTCTACCTTTTCATTACTCTGTCCAATGGTTCCTGATAAATAATTTGCAGCCCATACATTGTCCTTCTGTGGCGGCAATAATAAGGTCAGTATTGAAAGAATAATTCTTTCCGATAATGATCTCTCTTCATTTATTTTTTTATAATCATAGGCAACCGTACTCATTAAGATTACTTTTATCTTTTTTGATGAACACTGAATAATTGCCTCGCAAACATTCTTTAGCGATTGATAAACCAACAGCCGGGGCTTTCCTAGTATTCCCTTGATAGAAATATTATGTCCCAGACAGAAAACAACTGCATCACATTCATTAATAAGAGTCTTGTTTGCCATGCTATCAAAATCAGCTATATTCCCGGTAATTTGTTCTACTAGATTATTTTTACATAATTCTTCAGGAATAACTGCATTCTTTCTGGTGACAATTCTTAAGTTTATCCCTCTTTTTATTAATTGAGCTATAACCTGTTTACCGGTTGCTCCGCTTGCCCCAAGAATTAAAACTTTCATGAGAACCTCTTATAAATTGAGTAATACAACTGTAATCGTTATAGAGACTGCATACACTTAATATATCTTCTACACCAAATCTGCAGGAACCATTGTTTAACAAAGAATTAATATTAATTCGGTATTTTCATAATGATTCTGCAATGCATCGATAAGTTATAGACTCTCCCTGTTAAATTATGGTAAAGAATACTCTTTATCTGGAAATAAATTACTTAATTGCTTTTCCAGAAGCAAGGACTCCTTAAGTATTTCTGGTATAAGGAGTTAAACACACGTTTAGCTTCAATAAAGGAGACCACCAATTGAAAATACTCGCAGAAGAAACCAGAACTGGCCAAACTCCAGTAATTAACCTTAGAGCTTATTGTTCTCCTAAAATCTGGTATAAGAAATGAGATAACCAAAAGGAGAATAAAAATTGAACAACTGCAAAATACTTTTAATCGACAGGGTCAATCTTGAAAAGCAAACCATACGGCTCTACTCACCCCAAATAGATAAATGGTTCATACAACCGTTCCCGGAGATTAAAAAATCTTTTCTTGCTGAAAGAATAAAGGAAAGGTCTTTAGCGATACAGAAGAAAGGAATATGGGACTGGCATTCAGGCGTTACCTTAACCAGATAGGCCTTAATGGAAAAGGTTATAATCCGAGAACTTTCAGGGAGGACTTCATCTCAAGAGGACAGCAGGACGGTATTCCCATTGCAGTAGTTTCGAAACTTGTTGGGCATTCGAATATTAGGACAACTATGGATTTAAAAATAAAAAAGCTTAAAGACAAGTCATCTTTAAGCTTTTTTAATGGCGGGGTCGACGAGGCTCGAACTCGCGACCTCCTGCGTGACAGGCAGGCGTTCTAACCAACTGAACTACGACCCCATTTATTCAATCTTAATTTAAGAACAAATTTCTCATCCGGCAGGCCGGAATATTTATTATCAACTTAACAAAAACCTAAACAAAATCTACTCAAATTTTCAACTTTTTCTTTGTTTTTGCGTCACAAAGTCAGTTAAAATGTGTTAACAAATAAAGCAAAATTTTTATAATAAATCAAGTATTTTATTAAGAAAATTCACTTATAAAATCTTTTTTTATAGTTCAGTTGTACCGAAACTAACACCTACAGCTTTGGCAGAAATTACAGCCTGTGTTGAAGAGCTAACAAGTTTCTGTTTTGAGATAGCATCCTCAATTTTAACGCTAGTAACCTCATTACCCTTTAAGGCAACCATGCGGCCGAATTTGCCTTTTGATGCCAGATCAATTGCAAAAGTACCAAACTTTGTAGACAATATTCTGTCATAAGGAGTTGGACTCCCTCCTCTTTGCAGATGGCCAAGTACAGTTACTCTTGTTTCAAGTCCGGTATTGTCGCTGATCTTTTTACCAATAAGCTCCCCAATTCCACCTAACTGAATCGGATCAGTTCTTTTTATATCTGTAGCTTTTACGACCATCTCACCATCTTTAGGTTTTGCACCTTCTGCGACACAGATAATGCTGAACCTTTTACCCTGCATATTTCTTTGTACAACCTTATTATAGATGCATTCCCAGCTAAAAGGAAATTCAGGTAAAAGTATGATATCAGCTCCTCCGGCAAGTCCGCCGTTCAAAGCTATCCACCCGGCGTACCTTCCCATTACTTCTACAATCATAACTCTGTGATGAGAAGATCCCGTTGTATGTAGCCTGTCAATTGCCTCTGATACGACATATACAGCTGAGTCGTGGCCAAATGTCTGGTCAGTAGCTTCAAGGTCATTATCAATTGTCTTGGGAACGCCAACAATGTTCATTCCCATTTTGCTAAGCTTATCGCAGATATGCATTGTGCCATCGCCGCCAATTGCAATTAAAGCATCAAGATTCCAACCCTGATAGTATTTCAGGGCATTTTTAGATCTGTCACATATCTTTATTGTTCCGTCAATTTCTTCGGGCCAGTGAAAAGGGTCACCCTTATTAGATGAGCCAAGTATAGTACCGCCTGTAGTTAATATACCCGAAACATCTTTATTATAAAGCTGTCTGGCCTTCCCCTGTACAAATCCTTCGAAGCCGTCTTCGATTCCAAATACTTCCATTCCAAGGTCGTGAGCCGGTTTAGTTACACCACGAATAACAGCATTTAATCCAGGGCAATCGCCACCGCCAGTTAAGATTCCAATTCTCTTTATATTAGTCTTAAGTTTCATAATAAGCCTTTATTTTGGCTACAAATATATCCGATTATGAGAAAACACTCAACAGCTAAAACTTAAAACTTTAGTAAGCGGCACCTGAATATGTAAAATACTCATCGCCATTATCCTTTGTATGTATTAAGAGCAGACGTGCGCGAACCATTTTAACCAAGGTTCTTGAGGCTCTTCTTTGTGAGATGTTAGCAAGCTGACTTAGAAGTTTAACATTAATGGTTTCGTTTTTATCCAGGTATTCAAAGACAATCTGCTCATTCTTTCCAATAACATATTTTTTTAGTTCAGCTTCAGCAGCATAGGCTCGCAGAATGCGGACCATTTCTTTACTAGCCTGAATGCTTTTATCATTTACACGAACATAGACAGCTGCCTTTGTAATATCGAAGTCAGGAAGATAATCCTGCAGCCTGTGGGGTTTTTCCATAGATTCAGGCACTTCAATAACTACAAGTTCTTTATTGAAAACATCGATATATTCGATATTATATTTTACCGGGGGTTCACAGTACTTTGAAGATACTTCCTCAATAAGTTCTGCTGCTTCTTTTTCGCTTTCAACTCCAACAATAGTCTTATCGTCATCAACTCCAAAGATTATAAAGCCACCTTTTGTGTTAGCAAAGGCTATCATCTCTTTGGCAATTTTTTCATGGGAGGAAAATTTCAGCTTAAATTCAGTTTGTAGGCTTTCCCCCTCTTCAATAATCTGTAATAATTCCTTGCGTTTCATAATTTCGGCAGTATAATATCATTATACCTTTCTCTTATTAGTGAAACCCGGCGAAGTACATAGGGTGAATTATCGGTAGGTTTGTGTTCTAACGGTGAAGGAATAACAGCCGCAATTCTCAGGCATTCGTTCAGGCTAAGATCTTTAGGATCTTTTTTAAAGAATTCTTCGGAAGCCTTTTTGACTCCAAAGATCCCATCACCTAGCTCAATTACATTCAGATAATTTCCTAATATTGCGCCCTTACTTACTTCCTTTTCCATCCTTGTAGCAATTAGAATTTCTTTTGCTTTGCGGAACACATTTTTATCAGTTCTAAGGAAAAGGTTTTTAGCCAGCTGCATTGTAATAGTGCTTCCGCCTCTGGCCATTTTTCTTCTCTTTTTATTAACCTTCATAGATTTTTCCAGCTCTTCCCAGTCAATTCCCTTATGTCTAAAGAATTTCCCATCTTCCATGGAAACTACGGATCTTAACAGGTTAGGATTTATGTTACCGGGATTTACCCATGACTGTCCAGGATAAAATAGCAACAAATTCTCCATTGCTCTTTGTTCCATAACCGAAGAAATTCTGATATGTCCATATTCGAGCAGCGGAAGGTTAAAAGAAGGGACAGAAAGATAAAGGACCACTATAAAGTATAACAATCCAAAGCGGAATTTTTTATAGTGGGCCTTTTCTAAATAACGACCGAATAACGTACCAAATTCATTATCAGGGAACTGCATTTTTCTTTTCTCACCGTTCAAGGGCTCTGTTGTGTTCTTTTGATGAATCAGGCTTTACAGCGTTAGGCTTAGGTGCCGGGATTAGCTTTTTTGTTGAGTCAGATACACCTTGTTGAGCATTCCTATTTTGAATAGCTGCGTTAATCTTGTTTTGGATAGAATTATTATTTTCTACCGGTTTTTTATTTTGGGATTCCTGATTACCTTTTTCCTGATTTGCTTTAGGTAAACTAGTATTAGTACCATTTTGCATTGTAGCCCCGGCAGGAACATTTGGATGAATTCCCTGCTGCTGTTGAGGCTGAGCAGAAGAAGCATTATTATTAATTTGCGGATTAGTGGTCTTTAATGAATCAGAGATCTGTTTTTCTGCAGCCGGCGGCGGATTCAATTTAGCTTTTGCTGAATCTTCAACGGCTTTAATTCTTTTCTGCTCATCTTTATAGACAGTAACCTTACCTCTAACTGAATTTGCATATTGAGTCATAGGGTATTTAGAAATAACAGAATCATAGACAACAGCAGCCGAATCAAACAGCTTTAGTTTATTTTCGAAAACCCATCCACTTGCATACAAAGCTTTTACAGCGAAAGGCGATTTGGGATATTTATGATAAACTTCTTCAAAGCCGGAAATAGCTCCCTTAAAATTATCCTCTTTCATTTTCTTTTCAGCATTTACATATAGTTCTTCAGCAGCATCATATTTAAGGTTTATCAGTGGTTTACCAAGTTTATCTGCAGCGGCATTAACCAGGCTCTCATTAGGATATCTTTCATAGACAATCGTAAAAAGACTATCTGCCTTTACACTATCGTTTAATGTCTGGTAATAAGTGCCAAGAGCATAAATAGTTCTTGGAGTATAATAATTATTTGGGTAATAGCTCAGTAAATGAGTATAATAATAGTAAACTGAATCCGGATAGTTCAGATCTGTAAAGAAAAGGCTTCCCAGCTCATATTCATTTTTAGCCAAAATTATTTTTATTGAATCTGCCGCAATTACAGGTCTAATAGGAGCGACAAGATTTTTAACTTTTTTCTGTTCAATTGGGTTACTTCCATTTGTAGCAAGTGACTGGTCGGATCTTTCGGAGCGATTACTTTTTGCAGCCTGATACTCGGAATTACCTTCGTTATTAGTGTTACCTTTTTGTTTTAAGTTTTCCTTAGCCAGGCTATCACGGATAGCAACTTCTTTAACGTATGCCAAAGAATCTTTCAAAAACTCGGATGGTTTTTCAGAATAGAGCAACTGCTTTTGATACTGCGCAATATTTGTCTGAAGTGTCGAATACTTTGTGAAGATCTGCAGTTTTCTACTTGCCTTTTGTGTAAACTCAAGGGGTGCAGTTGAAGAACTTGCTTTTTTATAATAGTAAGCCGCACTATCAAAATTGCCCAAATGCTTCTCCATTATTTCACCCAAATAGTAGGAAGCAGTACCCGCATTAGGAGATTGCTTGAAAGTAGTATCTATATATGCAAATTCTTTTGTAGCTTCATCAAAGCGTTTAAGGTCCATATATGTAAGAGCGACCTGCAATTTTGTTGAATCCAGGTATTGATTGTACTTTGCCTCATCTTCAATATTATCGAAAATATTGAGAGCAGATTCTGCTTTGCCAAGCTTTCTCTGGACTTTACCATACTGCAGTCTGGATAAGTATTCTGTTTCAAAATTAGGGGAATAATTCCTGACGTCGGCAAATGCTTTTGCAGCATTCTCAGGCTGATCGATCTTCAGATAAAGTTTTCCTGTCTCATAGACAGCCAAAGCATTAATTTCACCATCATCGCAGAAGGCAATAAGCTCTTGCGCTGCAGCAATAGCATCATCATATTTTTCAACGTTGATCAAATAACTTATCTGTTCAACGTAGGTCTGAATAAGAATTTCCTTATTTTTTCCCTCTTTTGCCTTTTGTCTAACCTGGTCGAGAATTGTATTTGCCTGAGTATAATTTCTAAGTCTTAGCTGAGTTTTGCCGATCCAAAGTTGATCCTCAAGAACAAGATCGCTATTGGGTAAAGTAGAAATAAGCTCAGTAAATTTACGCAAGGCCTTTTGATAATCCTGCTGATAGTAAAAGCACTTTCCAATCATAAGCAAAGCATCATCTACATAGCCAGATTTGGAATCAAACTGAAGAAGTTTGGAGAGTTTTTCAATAACCTTGGTTAAGTTCTGGCTTACATTGCCAGAAGGTTTGGGGTCCTGCAGAGTAAAAAGATTTTTTCTCTGGGAATTAAGCTCCTGTTCGGTATCATTAAATAACCTGGAGGCATTATAATACAGGTTAAAATAAGCTGTAAAATCACTCCACAATCCGCAACCGGTCATAAACAGAGGAATTGCGAGGACGGTTAAAATAAGAAACCTGACCTTCCGGTCTTTAAAAGTTTTAATCATGACAAAGACAAAGTTAGTGAATGTGTAAATGGTAGAAATAATCTATAGAGCGTCCCTCCCGGATTCATCCGTTCTAATACGAATAGCATCCTGAACCTCATAGATAAAAATCTTACCATCACCGACCTGACCTGTCTTTGCAGTACGCAAGATAGCATCAACAGCTTTTTCCAGTTTATTTTCCTCGAGAACCACTTCGATCTTAATTTTGGGTACAAATTCAATCTGATATTCGCTTCCGCGGTAAGTTTCCTTATGGCCCTTTTGTCTTCCGTAGCCCCGTACTTCAGTAATAGTAAGGCCGCGGATACCTTCTTCAAGAAGTGCTTCCTTGACCTCATCAAGTTTGAACGGACGAATTATGGCCTCGATCTTTCTCATTTTTTCCTCTTTAATGCTCGCTTCCCGGTCAATTTAGACAATCGGGTTAAATAGGGTTTTAATATATAATCAAATCCGAAATAAACGTCAACAGAAATTAGCAGATGATAATAAAGACTCTTTAGTAATCTGGAATGCAGAAAAACTGCATTCCAGAAAGGGAATTCAATAAAGAGTTTATTTTCCGTGGCAATTTTTGAATTTTTTACCACTTCCGCAAGGGCAAGGGTCATTTCTACCGACTTTTTCCTCAACGTGTACAGGTTGAAGTTTCATACCTTCTCTACCGGCTCCATCGCCAGGCTGATTGACAGCTTGTCCATCATCACCAGCAGCAATTCCAATATTAGTAGCTTCGGCTTTTACTTCCCGTATACGCTGAACCGGTTGTCTTTTTCTTCTTTCCTGGATCTCCTCCGGAGCCTGTGGCCAGAATTTGAAGCAGAAGGAAATAATATCATTTCTAATCAGTCCAAGCAAAGAGACGAACATATTGAATGCTTCGCCTTTATATTCAATAAGAGGATCTTTCTGTCCATAAGCTCTAAGACCAATACCTTCTTTAAGTTCGTCCATTTCGCGCAAATGTTCTTTCCATTTGTCGTCGATGACACTCAAGACGGCATATCTTTCGAGGCGGGCCATTAGGTCAGAACCCATCATTTCTTCTTTTCTCTTATAGAATTCCTTTGCAGCCTCCATGATCCTGTCTTTTATACCATCTTTACCGAGTCCAGTAAATTCATCAGGTTCAAGTTTGAAATCGACAAGAAGGTTATGAAGTATCTCTTCCTTCATTGCTTCTATCTCGGCGTTTTCAAAGTACTTATCCACTATTTCAGAGATATATTCATCAAGTAGGTCCAATATTTCGGATTTAAGTCTTTCGCCCTCAAGAGCATGTCTTCTTCTGTTGTAGATAACCTCTCTTTGCTGATTCATTACGTTATCATACTCAAGAAGTCTTTTTCTTATAGCGAAGTTATTTTCTTCCACCTTTTTCTGTGCTCTTTCAACAGAACGAGTAATAAGAGGATGTTGGATTACCTCACCTTCCTGAATGCCGATTCTTTCCATAACAGAAGAAATTCTATCGCTTCCAAAGAGTCTCATAAGATCATCTTCAAGGCAGAGGAAGAACTTAGTTGTACCAGGGTCTCCCTGACGGCCTGAACGGCCTCTCAACTGACGGTCAATACGGCGTGCTTCATGTCTTTCTGTACCAAGTATGAAAAGACCACCTTTTTCCTTTACACCTGCACCGAGCTTAATATCCGTACCACGGCCAGCCATGTTCGTTGCAATAGTTACAGCGCCTGGCTGTCCTGCGAAGGCAACAATTTCAGCTTCTCTCTGGTGCTGTTTAGCATTTAAGACATTGTGAGCAATACCTTTTCGCTTTAACATACGGCTAATTGTTTCAGAAACATCTACAGAAGTAGTACCAACCAAGACAGGTCTTTGTTCTTTGCGCAATTCTTCAATCTGTTCAATAACAGCGTTATATTTTTCGCGCTTTGTTTTATAGACTGCATCATCCATATCATCTCTGATGATAGGTTTATTTGTTGGGATTACAACAACATCGAGTTTATAGATCTCGTAAAATTCGCCTTCTTCGGTTTCTGCTGTACCAGTCATACCACCTAGTTTATTATAGAGGCGGAAATAATTCTGCAAGGTAATAGTAGCAAGGGTTTGTGTGTCTCTTTCAACCTTCACGCTTTCTTTAGCCTCAATTGCCTGGTGAAGTCCGTCAGAGTATCTTCTTCCAGGAAGTACACGGCCTGTAAATTCATCGACAATTGCAATCTTATTATCTTCAGTAATTACATATTCGACGTCTTTTTCAAAGAGAGCATAAGCCTTAAGGAGCTGATGAATTGTATGGATCCTGTCACTTCTTTCAGCATACAAGTTATAAAGAGCATCTTTGGCCTTTATTTTCTCATCGGTGCTTAATTCCGGATTATTTTCAATATGGCTGACTTCTGTACCGAGATCTGGAAGGACAAAGTATTCTTTACCCTCTTTACTACCTTTAGCGAGTTCTTCGCGGCCCATTTCGGTAAGGTCAATTGTATTATTCTTTTCATCAATTGCAAAGTAGAGTTCATCATCGATCTCATGCATCCTCTTGCCCTGTTCTCTAAGATATTCAAGTTCAGTCTGCTGCATGAGTTTTTTATATGAGGGTTCGCTTAAAAGTTTAGCTAGCTTCTTGTTTTTAGGGAGACCACGATAGCCTCTAAGAAGACGGATACCTGCTTCAGAATCTTTATTTTTTTCATCAGTGTTCAGGATTTCTTCTGCTTCCTGGGCAATTTTAGCAACAAGATTTGTCTGAAGTCTGAAGAGTTTTTCAACATTAGGCTTCATTTCGTCAAACTTATGTTCACTAGATCCGACAGGTCCAGAAATAATAAGAGGAGTTCTAGCCTCATCAATAAGTACAGAGTCAACCTCATCGACAATCGCATAGTTATGGCCTCGTTGAACCAGTCCTTCTTTGTCGATTGTCATATTATCGCGCAGGTAATCAAAGCCGAATTCATTATTTGTACCATAGGTAATATCCTTTTCGTATTCCACTTTTCTCTGATCAGGATTCATGGTATTAATAATACAACCTATAGTAAGTCCATGGAACTTATAGATCTCACCCATCCATTCGCTGTCACGTTTTGCCAGGTAATCATTTACGGTTACCAGGTGTACTCCGCGGCCTGTAAGAGCATTCAAATAAATAGGCAAGGTTGCAACTAAGGTTTTACCCTCACCAGTAGCCATTTCTGCAATTTTACCCTGATGAAGTACAATTCCACCAATAAGCTGTACGTCATATGGGATCATATCCCATGTAATTTTGTTGCCTGCAGCTTCCCAGCTATGGCCTACAAGTCTGCGGCATGTATCTTTTACTACAGCAAAAGCTTCAGGAAGTATTTCATCCAGAATGCTTTCATATAAGTCGTTTAATTCTTCTTCAAGTTTGTCAAGTTCATCATAGATAGATTGTCTATCATCATCACCACTATCTGTCTTCAGAGTCTCTTTTAGTTCATCTATTTTCTGTCGTAATTCAGCGGTCTCATTTTGAATTTTTTCTTTAAAAGCTGTTGTTTTTGCCCTCAATTCGTCATCTGTAAGGTCTTTCAGCTTCTCATAATGCTCATTGATCTCGTCAACAATTGGTAACAATTCTTTCAGGTTCTTTGTATGTTTGTCGCCGAAAATCTTTTTCAGAATATTTAACATTTAAAACTTTTCCTCCGTTTAAGTAAAGCAAAATTAAAGAAAATGGGATATAAATACAATGAACTTCCATTGCATTCTAATAATATACCAAATTTACAGGAAAGTATATTTTGCGGGATTAGAAGTATTTTTCTGAGTACACACAGATCAATACTTACAAATTTAACCATTATACATTATTTTCGGAGTATTAGTTTCATAAGCTATATATTTTATATGGCTTTGGAGGCTTTTTCGGCCTATTTTTTTGAAAATATAATATCCCCCGATTTATTTTCAATGTTTATCTTTCCATAGCCTGAGCCCAGTCTTCCCGAGGCAATAGCAGCATTACCAATTTGCTTAGTTTTTAGAGGAATATTCGACTCTATTTTGCCGGATGTATCTGATAAGTTAACTATACCTGAATAGTCATGAGGAACTGAGACCTTAATAGCCCCCAATTCGTTTATAATACTAACGATAGAAGGAACAGACTCAAGATCGAATTCTATTGTTTCTCCTTTATTTGCAGCTTTTACATATTTTCCATTAAGTCCTTTGACTGTCAATCTTGTGTACTCTGAAGATGACTCCCATTTTCCCTTGATCTTTTCAGCATAAACGGTAGAACTTTTTCCTTTTAGGTTAATATCACCCTTAATATTTTTAAGTACAATATCTGAAAAGGAGTTTTCAATATAGATCTTAGCAGAAGAATTCTCCAGTGTGATTTTCCCTGAAGTTCCTTTTATTTTGCACTTTTTTTCAGAATTACCATTTATTGAAGAGGCATAGACCTTTGTGTAATCGCAATTTATATCGAGTGACGCAGCGTTTCTAACAGAGATATTTCCACTTCTATCATTTATCGAAGCAGCCCCACAGACATTTTCGACCTCAACTGTAGAATAATCGGAATTTACAAGTAAATCGCTCTTTAAGTTTGTTAATATGTGCTTTGCATTTTTTGAGTTAAGGATCACTTTCTGCTTTATTTTATTTAGTGTAATATTTGAGTATTCACCTTCAATAAACAGAGTACCAGAATGGTCAGAGATTTTCACAGTTCCACTCTTATTTTTAATAAAGAGGTTTCCTGAACTTTTTTCAATATTAGTTTTACCATAATCATTTTCAATTATCCTAAGTAAAGCACAATTTGTAAGAGAAAGAGTATTGCCTTTGCCATAAAACTGTATTTCATTTCTCATATTCTCAAGAGAAATTGTGCTATAGGACTGGAAACATTTCAGTCTGTTGGATCTTGGCACATATATCTCACCTTCAATATCACTATTTTCATAAAAACTAAATCTGAATTTTATTCCGAGAAATTTAGCATAGGAACTCTCGCTACTTATCCTGGTTTGTTTAATTAGAAGAATGGAATCCTCCTCTGAAGAGACGATATTAAAGGATCTTATTACTTTAGATTCATAATCATAATCAGAAGATGAAAAGTTGAATTTAAGCTTTACATATATCTCATTTTTATCCCAGGCTTTTATGTGTATTCTGGAACTTCCGAGGTTCTGCAATTCAATCATCTGAAAAGGTTTAACACAAAAGTGTTTTTCAACAGATTTAATTTTTGCAAAATTGGCAGTGGTTAAGAAAAGTACAAAGAAAAGATAAAGCAGTAAATTTTTCATAGTTCAATGGCATAAACGTTAAATGTCTCAATAGTGAAATAGTCACATACAAAGATAATGGATTTAGAGTTTATGTGTACACATAGTTCAATATTTACTCTTCTTACTTAAGAATAATTATAGCAGCAAATAAAAAAGGAAATTTTATTTAACAGTCTAAATTTGGGCCAAGACACAGTTTTGCAACTATTTTTTTTAAGGCATGTAATCATTAGATTTGCCTATATAATTTTTTTGAGAGAAACTGGCTATAAATTGAAAAATAAAGAATACAGACTATCAGATAATTTTATTCAAGAATTAAGAAGAGCCACAACGGGATATCTTCCTGCTGAGATCTTTGACAAGCTTCTTGAAGCGTTTGAAGAAGAGATATCAAAAGTTTATTTTTCTTCCTCAGTTGAAGCAAACCTGCATAGAATGATCTTTTCTTTGTTCGATAAAGTATCCTTTCTTAGTGATGCCGTAAAGTTTCCTCATTATATTCAGATCATAATCTCAATTGCTGTAAACAGTAATTATCTTACAGATATTATAATACGCAATCCTGAGTATTTATATTGGATAATTAGTCCTGAAAATCTAAAGGCACGGATTACAGACGAATATTTGCGGAAAAGTATTCATACAAGCCTTTCAAAGTACAGATCATTCAATGCAAAGGTAAACTTCCTTAGAGCAATAAAAAGAAGAGAGATTTTAAGGATCGGGGTCAATGATATACTAGGAAACCTGCCTCTAAAAGAAACAACAGAACAACTATCGATACTGGCAAAAGTAATAAATGACGAACTTTTTTACTTATGCTACAATGAACTACTAGAACGCCATGGAATAAAGGCTGGAAAGTCGAGGTACTGCCTGATAGCTTTAGGGAAGCTTGGAGGGAATGAGCTTAATTTCAGCTCAGATGTAGATTTTATTCTATTTTTTGATAAAAACACAACACATGGCAAGATCGAATTTTATGAACTTCTTACAGAAGCAACACATCTTTTTATTCAAACATCCAATACTATAACTGACAAGGGATACATATACAGAGTTGATTTCAGGCTTCGCCCAGATGGGCGGAATTCACCTTTATGCAGAACTCTTAAAGATTATCTTCGCTACTATGAATCGCGGGGTGAGGATTGGGAAAGGCAGATGCTCATAAAAATGAGTTTTGCCGGAGGGAGCAAAAAGTTATATTCTACATTTTCAGATTATATACAGAATTTTGTTTACCCGCATTCTTTTGCAAGCTCACCCTTAGAGCAAATAGCTCAAATGAAGGCAAATATTGAAAAGAATTCTGGAGACAAAGAAAACGTAAAGCTATTTTCAGGAGGAATCAGGGACATCGAGTTTTCAGTTCAGGCATTGCAGATGCTTAATGGTGGAAACCTAAAGGAAATCAGATCCGGAAATACACTAGAGGCAATTGACCTTCTTACTAATTGCAAGTTGCTTACAAGTGATGAAGCTGCTTTATTTATTTCCGCATATGAATTCTACAGAAAAATAGAGCATTATCTTCAATTAATGAATGATATACAGACTCATGTAATTCCAAAGTCGGGAGAGACATTAGAAAAGCTCGCCTTATTCATGAAATTTAAGAACGCGGAATCTTTTCTCAAGAAAGTTGAAGCTACAAGAAAAGCCGTTAGGAAAGTATTCATTTCAATTACAGGCCAGAAAGAGAGCTCAAGAGTTTCTTCCTTTGAAGAAATTGGATTTACCGATACAAAGAAAGCAATAAACAATTTCAAATATCTTCAAAGTGGTTATGGACTTTTAGAGCAAAAGCAGTTTGACAGGCAGACTACTACAGCTTTTCAAGAAATTGAAGAGGTCTTAGTAGATTTTCTTAAAAGTTCAATTTCTCCCGATCTATTATTGGAAAACTTTGTGAGGATAATAAAGACCAGACCTTTACCTTCTATCTGGTACCATGAGTTCCGTGATACGGCATTCTTTACTTCTTTTCTTAAGATATGTGAGCGCTGCCAGAAAGCAGTAGATATGACAGTACTTGATAAGTCTCTTGGTGACCTTTTGCTTAGCAGGAGCGTATTTATAAAAGAAGCCGAACATTTAAGCTTATTTAACATACATCAGCTTATTTTCACGCTGTCTATTCAGTTCGCTCTGGGCTTTATTTCTCATGATAAGGCATCATACTATCTGGCAAAGCAGTTAAAGAGAATAGTTACAGATACATGTTTAGACCAAATATATCCATATAAATATTTTATAATTGGATTAGGAAGTTTTAGCGCCGAAGAGATGAGCTTCTCATCAGACGCAGATATAGTAATAGTAGCCGAAAATGTAAATAACTTTCCTTCAATTCAATTTGATTTTCAAAAGTTATTTAACTCAGTGCAGATGAATGCTCGTCCATTTGAGCTTGATGGCAGGCTAAGGCCTGAAGGCAAAAGCGGGCAATTGGTTTGGGATATAAAGAACTATATGGAATATATAGATAAAAGGATTCAAACCTGGGAAATACAGTCATTAACAAAGCTAAATTTTATTTGTGGTGATAAAGGGCTATTTGATACATTTTATGAAAAAATAAGGCAAAAGATTGGTTTTGTTGATCATGAAAAACTAAACTCTGAGATCATCGAGATGAGAAAGAAGATTGACAAGCAGCTCTCATTAACTCCGCAATCTCATTTTAATGATTTTTTTAACATAAAGAAGAGCAGAGGCGGCATTACAGATATTGAATTTGCGCTGCAGAAACTCTTGCTCTCAGATCCTGAGCTTTATAATACTCTTCACGGAAGAAGTGCAATAAAAATCATTAACTTTCTGCTGGAGTTTTCTGAGAAATTTCATAGTTTTGTTGCACTGAAAAAGGGATACTCATTCTTAAAGACACTTGAATTTTGGAATCAGATCCTTTTTAATATTAGCAATTCTATATTGCCTTTAGATCCAAATAGGCGGCTGCTGCTTGCTAAAATAATGGGATTTGCAGATACAAAGGAATTTGAATCGGAATTATACGCAGTAATAAAAACAAATAGTAATCTGGTTGAAGAAGTCTTCAACAATAAAGTAACATAGAGAAAAACAAATAATCAGGTGAGGCTTGAATATTTTTAGAAAGTATTATGTAATCTTTACAGGTTTATTTTCATTATTTATATATTTATTAACCCTTGCTCCCAGTGTAGTCGAAATTGATTCAGGTGAACTTGCAACCGTACAGGCTACTTTAGGTATTGCTCATCCTACAGGTTATCCATTATTTTCAATATTAGGATATCTGTTCCTGCTGCTCCCCTCACCATTTACAAAGATCCTTATGGCGAATCTTCTTGCAGCATTATGGTGCAGTCTTGGAGTCATGCTTTTTACACTAACAGCTAAGACTGTTTTGGATAACTTAGATAAGTTCAGTTTTGCAACCAAAGATGAAAAGTCACATGGATCAGCAAAAAAGGATAAGAAAAAGTCAAGCAGTCCGAAAGAAATAAAAAAAGCAGACGAACTGACAGAAGATAAGAAGATATTTGCATCTATTCTGGGTGCCTTTGTGCTTGCTTTTAGCAAGACGTTTTGGAATCAGAGTACTTCAGTTGAGGTTTATTCACTGCACATTTTTCTTCTGATATTAAATATTTACTTTCTTGTTAAAGCTTATTTATATAGAAGTGTCTCAGTATATGGAGATATTAAACATTGGATAGTTTTTTCTTTGGCGCTGGCACTTTGTTTTTCGAATCACATGACGACTATTTTGCTATTACCTGGAATTGCCTATCTGTATTTTGACAAAAACCGTTTCTCAGCTGTTTCCTATAAAAAATTGCTGATAATGCTTCTTTGCTTTTTCCCTTTGCTAATAGCAATATATTCTTATTTGCCTCTTAGAGCCTCGCAGAATCCGGTTATTAACTGGGGAAATCCAATTGATATGGAAAGGATCTTAAGGCATGTTTCAGGCAAGCAGTATCAGGTATGGCTTTTCTCCTCGATGGATTCAGCGCAAAAGCAGTTTAGTTATTTCATTAATAATCTTCCTTCAGAGTATGCAATAATTTCTCTATTATTTATTGCAGTTGGCTTGGTTCAATCATTCAGGTCTGCAAGAAAGTTTTTTATCTTTTCTGTTATAACATTTTTTTCCACAGTTCTTTATTCGATTAACTATAATATAGTTGATATTGACTCATATTTTCTGCTTGCTTACATAGCTCTGGGATTTATTTCGGTCTTCGGAATCTTAAAACTATTCAGTGTGTTGAAATCGCATGAGAATTCATATGTTATACCACTTTCGGTTATCTCTGTACTCATTGTACTTCAGATAATCATAATTTTCAAAGACATTGACCGCAGCGGATGTTTAAGCTTTGAAGATTATACAAAAGGACTTTTGATGAGCACTGACAAAAAAAGTCTTGTCTTTTCATACCAGTGGGATTATTTTGTTTCAGAAACCTATTACTTTCAGAACGTTGAAAATTTCAGAAAAGATGTTGCAGTTATAGATAAAGAGCTCTTAAGACGCTCATGGTATTATAATCAGCTTCAAAGAAATCATCCTGATATAGCAGGAAAGCTTCAACCTTTTATTTCGCCATTCCAACAGGCACTAAGACCATTTGAACGGGATGAGAAATTTGATCCAAATCTTTTAGAGAGGCTTTATAGAGATCTGATGACACATCTGGTCACAGATAACATGGCTGACCGGTCAGTTTATATAGCACCTGAAATAGTAGAAAATGAAATGGCTCATGGAGAATTTACCCTACCCAAGGGTTACTATCTTATTCCTGACCTTTTCCTTTTCAAAGTTGTAAAAGATACCAGCTATATTCCCGCAGCCGACCCAAATTTCAAGATAAGGCTGCCAAAGAATAAAAATCAATATATACTAAATATTCAAAATTTTGTGGGGTCAATGCTAGTTAGAAGAGCCATGTATGAGATGAAATTTGACAGGTCCGATAGGGCCAGAGTGTATATAAACAAAATAAAATCCGATCTTCCTGATTACCAGATACCTTATGATCTAGCTAATGTATTTAATTAAGCTATTAAGAAAAGAGTATCGTTTAGAGAAGCTCTATCTATGTACTTGTTGTAGTTTTACTAGTATTGTCATATTATCTGAGCAGTTCTTTTTTACGTAAGTCAGAGACCTGCTCAGTAGTTTGAAAGGATTGAAGTAAAATATCAAGCTGTCTTATAAGTCCTTTTTTAATATAGTTAGGGGCATAGACAGAAGCATCTATCATATAAATTCTTTTTGATTTTTCATCATATTGTGTATAGTTAATAAATGGGCCTCCCATACTTTTATCGCTCATTTCCCAAAGGCCCTGCATTGCCAAGGCGTAGTTTCCATGGAAATTCATATCAGATGTGGTTTTGAATTCTTCTGTTATCTTCACAAAATTCTCTGACCCTGCAGGTTTAAGATATTTTTTTGTCAGCATATTTCTTTCTTTTGCAATCGAATCCGGGTTTAGAAAAGCAGGTGAAGCATTGTCAATCCAGTGCACAAATATCCATTTAGCCAGATCATTTTTAGGCATACTTCTCAACCAAACAAATTTATCTTCCGGTTTATCAAGTACGAGAGAAAAGTCATTCTGAACATTTAATATCCAGCCATATTCTTTTAAGAATTTTGCCTCAATAGATTTATTTTCAAATTCGGGATTATACAGGTTTTCATAAAATTTTTTGTCTGAGATCTTTTGAAAACGTTGATAAAGTTCAGGTCCATTTTTTAGAATATTTTTGCTAAGTCCCTCAATATTTTTAGAAGTTAGAATTATAACGAGCTGGTCTTTTGTCCATAGGTCATCTTTACTAAAACTCTCATCGGTGCCAGATAAAGCAGAATTTTTAAGTTTAGCATCAAGAATAGAATTTAGGTAGCTAGAGACCGAAGAGCCTGAATTAAGCGGAGCAGCGATTATAATTTTTTGAAAGTTCTTAAGGTTATCAAGTTCGTTAAAATTTTTTCTTTGCAGGAAAAAGGTTGTCTCTGGCTGAGGTGTATAAATGACCTTTTGAAAAACAGAATCCAAAGCGGGCTGGATCTGCATAAACTCTAGTGAATCGGCAATGACATAAATTTTATCCTCATTTTCAAATGCAGAAGAAAGTTTTTGCTTTGAGCATGAGGATATTAAAAATAGAGAAAGAACACAGGCTATAAAAAGCGAGGTTAATTGTTTCATATTTATACCGGGACATTTGGAATAACCAAAGACACACCTGGCAATAATAAGTAATATAAAATCCACATAGTTAGTCCTGTGGATAAAGGGATTGTAAGATTATCATCAGCAAAGCCGTAGGAGATATTTTCAGCGATTGCTCCTACAGCAACAGCAACAAAGCCGATAATATATTCTATAGACCTACCATCGATTTTGGGAGAGAACAGAACAACAATGCAGGCTGAAATAAAGAAAGCCAAAGTACCTTCCAAGCTTTTGGAGAGGAATTTATGCCTGCCGAATTTTCTTCCAAACAAAGCAGCGCAAGTATCACTAATGATAAGAACGCTGAAGGAAGTAAGTACAAATATTTTAGGAAAGATCAATACGCATACCAAAGCTGAGACCAACACATAAGAAGCGCCATTAAGGTTTCTTCTTTTGCTGTCTCTTTCATGTTCGCGTAACATAAAGCCAAATGTCATATAGAAAAAATTACCCAGAGCGGGTAAATAATGTCTTCCCAAATCCAGAATTACAGAAAGCAGCGTAAGCGGGATTAAAATTATCAACGCCAGCTGCCTTGTAATAAAATAATAAATAATTGGAATAGAAAGAGAACAGAGATGAATTGACTTTCTAAGTACTTCATCTCTGTATAAAATTGTGCCTTTATCGATTTGAGTCATCTTTATCTTGGAAATCTTTTTGCTTCTTTTTTTCCATTAATTTTTTGACATGGTCGGGCATCTCATCTTCTGCTTTAGAGGGTTCTTTATTAGTTAATTCATTATCGACCGAACCATTCTTCCTTAATGGAGGAAGCTCTTCGCCACGAATTATCTTATCAATTTCTTCCGAATCTAAGATTTCCCGTTCTAAAAGTACCAAAGCAAGACGATGTAGAACTTCAATATTATCCTGCAATATTTTTTCTGCCCTGTCCATACATGTAGTGATAATTCTCTTTATCTCACTATCTATGTCCTGTGCAGTTTTCTCGCTATAATCTTTGTGCTTTGTTATTTCGCGTCCTAAGAAGATCTCTTCTTCTTTTGTACCATAACTTAGCGGTCCCATAGTCTCACTCATACCCCACTCGCAGACCATTTTACGAGCAAGTGAAGTTGCTCTTTCAATGTCATTCCCTGCACCAGTGGTATAACGGTTAAAGATAATCTTTTCAGCAGCACGGCCACCTAAAGCATAGGTAATCATTGCCTCGAGATATTCTTTTGAATAAGTATGTTTTTCATCAACCGGCAAATAGGTAGTAACGCCAAGAGCTCGTCCTCTTGGAATAATGGTTACTTTATGAACAGGATCAGATTCAGGGATCATTCTAGCAACAAGGACGTGACCTATCTCGTGATAAGAAGTTACTTTCTTCTCCTCTTCAGAGATAATCATGCTCTTTCTTTCCATTCCCATCATGACCTTATCTTTTGCCTCTTCAAAGTCACTCATAGAGACAGTCTTCTTATTTTTTCTTGCAGCCAGCAAAGCAGCTTCGTTAACCATATTAGCAAGTTCTGCTCCAGCAAGGCCCGGAGTACCTTTTGCCAATGTTGTTAAGTTAACATCGTTTTCCAGAGGTATTTTTCTAGTATGTACTTTAAGAATACCCTCTCTACCCTTTACATCAGGGCGGTCAACGACTACCTGTCTGTCGAATCTACCTGGTCTTAAGAGAGCCGGATCGAGAACGTCGGGTCTATTTGTAGCGGCAATAATAATAACGCCGCTGTTTTGTTCAAATCCATCCATTTCCACTAGGAGTTGGTTCAAGGTCTGCTCGCGTTCATCATGACCGCCGCCTAAACCTGCTCCACGATGACGACCTACAGCGTCTATTTCATCAATAAATATGATACAAGGAGCATTTTTCTTTCCCTGGTCGAAAAGGTCCCTAACACGGCTAGCACCAACACCGACGAACATTTCGACGAAATCCGCACCGCTTATAGAGAAGAATGGAACGCCAGCTTCGCCAGCAACAGCCCTAGCTAAAAGAGTTTTTCCGGTTCCCGGAGGGCCTAAAAGCAAAACTCCTCTAGGTATTTTTCCACCAAGTTTTTGGAATTTCGAAGGCTCCTTCAAAAACTCAATTATTTCTTCGAGTTCCTGTTTAGCCTCATCTGCTCCTGCAACATCTCTAAAGGTAACTTTTGAAGCTGCCTCAGAGATAAGCTTAGCTTTGCTCTTACCGAAGTTAAATATACCTCTAGATCCACCTGCTCCTGCCTGCATTCTTCTCATAATGAAGATCCAGACGCCGATGATAAGTATCCAGGGGATAAAGCTTAAAAGGACATTCAACCATTCATTTGATTCTTTATTAAATGAGTATTTAACACCCTTTTGGTTCCATATCTGTTCATTATCTTTAAGAAGATCACTAGGAATAAAGACAGTAAACTTTCTAACAGGTACAAGCCTATCATTTACGTTTACTGATTCCTCCTGTTTTAAGTCTCCCTCAAAGGTATAATCATTATCAATTTTTACGACTCTTGCATCTTCAATTTTATCTTCATTTAAAAAAGTTCTATACTGACCATATGATATTTCCACGAACTTCGAAGAGCCTGTGCGCAGGAATTGCAGGACAATGACAGCTGCAACTATTACCGCTCCCCAGCTAAAGACGCTTCGAATAATTTTACCCCAATCAAAATCGCCATCTGGATTAGGGGAATTGTTCCCATTTCCCTTACCTTTAGGTCTTCTGATAGGAGGCTTATTACTACTGTTGTCCGCCATAAAAAGCCCTCTAAATTTTTGATTCATAAATTATAAAACTCCATTTTCACTTAAAACGTATATTGAACGTAAATTTCTAAATTTCTGTGCATAATCTAATCCATATCCAACGACAAACTTATCAGGAATCTTAAATCCAATATAATCAATTTTTACATCATATTTAAGACTATCCGGTTTCAAAAGCAATGAAGCTATTTTAACGCTAGATGGATTGTGATGTTCCATTAGTTTTTCAATATAGCTAATAGATAATCCTGTATCAACAATATCCTCAACAACAATTACATCTCTTCCAGTAATATTACAGTTTAGGTCCTTGACCATGGTCACTTTTCCCGAGGAAATCTTTGCATCGCCATAGCTAGAGAGCCTCATAAAATCTATTTCACAATCCAAAGCAATATGCTTTATCAAGTCTGCCATAAAGAGAAAAGAACCATTTAATAAACCAATAAATACGGGGACCTTATCCTCATATTCTTTTGTTATTTGCTCACCAAGCTGTTTAACCCTGTTTTGAATTTCCTCTTCTGATAGAAATAAAACAAATTTTTCATTTCCAATCATTAACTCTTCTGAATTATCCAGATTTATTCGAGACATAATTCCAAAATCCTTTTGCTTTTTTCTGTTATTTTGTATCTGTCATCTATTCTAAGACCGGGGATCCAGATAATTCTATCCCGGTTAGTCAAGACCAATTGTTTTTTCTTTTGACTTACTAGTAACTTTTGTTCTGTTAAAAAATCCGAAATTTTCTTATAAGAATGCATTCCAAGGGGAATAAATTTATCTCCTGGCTGCCATCTGCGTATTACAAAATTATCTTCCATACTATCGAAAGATATAAATTCACGATAACCATTACTATAGGCAAATAAATCTTCAAGTTTAAAAGTTTCACTCTTCGTGTAGTCCTTAATAGAGATGTACTTTCCCAATATTTTCTTGGTTTCGCCTATTTTTATTTCTACAGGGCTGAACTCCTCAATTGTATCGTTTCTTATAATTATGCTAATTCTTTCACGATAGGCAGCCAATCCATCAGATAAAAGAATCTTCCTTCCTGCCTGATTCTCGATAAGTGATCTTATTTTTAGGAGATCTCCAAAAGAAAACTCGACCTTGAACTTATCTTCAGTAGCCTTTTTAAGTACCTCGCCCAAAGCAGGTGAAGAAATATATTGAGGCTCTTCAAGTTTAATCTCCAAGGATTCACCACTTAAAACAATTATATGGGGAATAATCTGGGAAACCTGAAAGTCAATTATCTCTTTGGCATTTCGAAAATTCACAGATGAATTAAAAAGATTATTCTCCACAGCCGGATTCAGATTATTCTTAATCTCTGGCAACAAAACATTTCGAATAAAGTTTCTTTGATAATCATTACTGAGATTTGATTCATCAATTCTATAAGGGATTCCAGATAATTTCAAGTATTCAAGAATTTCCTGCTTACTTAGAGAAAGCAGAGGTCTAACAATGTTTTCTCTTTTTGGAGGTATTCCACAAATGCCTTTTAAGCCTGTTCCTTTAATAAGGTTAAGAAGTACCGTTTCAGCATTATCACTCATATTATGAGCAGTAACAATTCTTCCAAAATTCTGCTCCCGGGCAATATTTTTAAGAACGTTATACCTAAGGTTTCTTGCAGCTTCCTCAACAGAAAGTCCACTATCTTTAGAAAAGCTCTTTACATCTACTCTTTGCGAAAAGAAAGGGATTCCCAGTTCTTCAGTCAAATTTTTACAGAACCTCTCATCTTCATCTGAATTTTGGCCACGAAGAGAGTGATTAATATGTGCAGCACCTAGATCAATCTGAAATTTTCTCTTAAACTTATAAAAAAAGTAAAGAGCGAAGACAGAATCAGGACCGCCGCTAAGAGCAATTAGTAATCTATCCCCCCTAGACAGAAGGTTATACTGATCAATAAAATTAAGGACCTTCTGATCAATAGTTTTGCTTAAAATCCGTTCTGTTTTAACCATTCTTCGCTAATTCCCGTTCCCTTATCCCTTTTAAGAATTTTGGCCACATATTTACCCAACACGTCAAACTCAAGATTAACCTCAGCCCCAACAGATCTGTCAGAAAGGCTGGTTTCATTCCATGTATGGGGAATAATCGAAACCATAAATGAGCGGTCATCTGATCTTGCGATTGTCAGACTAATGCCATCGATTGCAATTGCACCAACATTTACTATATAATTTTCAAATTCTTTCGGGTAAGAAATGCTGACCAGGTAGCTATCTTGCAGCTTCCTGATATTAAGTATTTTCCCTGTCGCATCAACATGTCCAAGAACAAAGTGGCCACCGAGGCGCCTGTTTAGAGTAAGTGAGCGTTCAAGGTTAACCTTTTCATGAATTTTCAGCTTACCTAAAGTAGTCTTTTTTACAGTTTCTTCGACTGCATCAACTTCGAAGTGATCCTTTCCCAAGGCAGTTACCGTCTGACATACACCATTAATGCTTATGCTGTCACCAATCTTGCAATCCTCGAGCACTTTTAAGGCAGAAATTACCAGTCTAGCTCCACCGCCTGAAGCTTTTACAGCCTTTATTTTTCCGACTTCTTCTACCAAGCCTGTAAACATAATGCCTTTCGAATTTCTTATACTTACCTATAAAGATATATATTAAACTTACTTATATATTAAACTTACTTACCTGTTACAATGGTCTATTTTTAATCAAGAGAACAAACTAGCGGATCAATTCGAGTAATATATCATCTCCAATCTTTTCGAATGTCTTTATTCTTAGTTTCAGAGCCTTTCTAATTGAATGTAAACCAAGTTCTTCGACAACAGGAATACCTTCGCCGAGGAGTTTAGGACTAATGAAAACCAGGAATTCGTCGAATAAGTTTTCTTTAATAAAAGATGTATATATTTTTCTTCCACCTTCTACCAGTAAAGAGGAAATTCCTTTTTTGCCAAGTTCCTCAAGGGCACATTTAAGGTTAATTGTACCGTCTTTATTTTCGTCAATAAAGAGAATTTGCACACCACACTGCTCAAGTTTTTTAATTTTTCTTACCTTAGCCGCACTTTTCTTTGTAGTAAGTATAATAAGATTATCATCAATGTTGTTAACAAAGAGCTTTAATTTAAGGTTTAACTTTAAGCTAGAATCAATGACAATTCTTTTGGGATTTCTTCCCTCAATAAATCTGACAGTAAGGCTTGGATCGTCTTTTTTTACGGTTGTAGTACCAACGAGCACACCGTCATAGTTACTCCTTAATTCATGTACATAACGTCTGGAGCTAAGAGAAGTAATCCATTTAGAATCGCCGCTAAGATCAGCAATTTTACCATCCAATGTCTGAGCAGCCTTAAGTGTAATATAAGGGACATGTTTGGAAACGTGTTTGAAGAAGAACTTGTTCAATGCAGCACATTCTTCTTCAAGCACTCCAACTCTCACATCAATACCAGCTTCTATCAGAGCTTTTACACCATTACCGCTAACAATTGGATTCATATCCAGAGTGCCAATAACGACACGTTTAACCTTTTTTTCAATTATTGTGTTAACGCAGGGAGGAGTTTTCCCATAGTGGCAGCAAGGTTCCAGGTTTACATAAAGCGTAGAGCCTTCGACATCCTGTTTAGCATTATTAAAAGCATTAATTTCGGCATGGCTTCCGCCGAAATATTCATGAAAGCCTGCACCGATAATTTTTTCGTCTTTAACTAAAATAGCTCCAACAAGAGGATTAGGGGAAACTTTTCCACGTCCTTTTTTTGCTATTTCGAGTGCTAATTTAATGTATGATTCGTCGGTCAATGTTTGAGTTATTTTATGGATATAATTTCGAATTCCAACATACCAGCAGGAGCTTTGACTTTTACTTTATCTCCAACTTTTTTGCCCATTAATCCCTGTCCAACTGGTGAAGTAATTGATATCTTTCCAGCCTGAAAATCAGCTTCTTCGGGAGAGACCAGCAAGTATTCATAAGTATTTGAATTGGTCAGGTTTTTTACAACAACTTTAGAAAGGATATGTACCTGATCGAGAGGAAGGTTCGATGTATCTATCACTCTAGCCCTTGATAAAATATTCTCAAGTTTACTAATCCTAAGTTCAAAAAGTCCTTGTTCTTCCTTGGCTGCATCGTATTCTGCATTTTCAGAGAGATCACCATGAGAACGAGCCTCTGCTATTTTCTGAGCTATTTGCTGTCTTCCTACAGTCTTCAGTTCTTGTAGCTCTTTTTCTAATTCCACTAGCCTTTCTTTTGTTAAATAAACAAAGTTTGCGCCTGACATATTCAACCTTTTAAGTTTTGAAATATAAAAAAAATACCACCGCAGATGCAGTGGCAAATTGAAACTACTAAAATTACCCTAACTTGTCAATTACTTAATATTAAAATAAGAAATTTTTGTGTTTTTTGGCAGTAAAAAAACCTTATAATGAAAAAATCACTTCTTTTTGCTTATCTTAAGCATCAATGTCCTATAGGAGGATCTTATCTGCCCTTTAACATCTAAATCCAATGTATTTACCATGTAATTAAATCTTTTTTCAGCATCTTTCCGGCCCTTTTTAAGGACAAGAGTTTCAAGCTCGAGGAATTGGCCAAGTCCTTTGACCGTATCGAGATGAATTCTTGTATCATCAAAATACCAGAGTTCGCGCCTTTTCTCAACTATTGTTTCAACAGTCAGAATGCTTTGCAAGAATTCCGGTATCTTTTTCCCCTGCATGTCAATAATATCATAGTTAGACCAACGTGTCTTACCGCTTTCATCCCTATTATATCTAATAAATTCGTTTTTATTTCCTTGAATTCTCAGTTTCAAGAGCTGTGATTTGCCTTTATAGTAGATATCCTTTTGCTTAAGTATGCCCATAAATTCTGCCCCAATCGAATTCAGGATTGTTTTTACATTTTTATGGCTTTTCAGTCTAACTTTTATCTCAAGGTTTACAGGCATAACCAATTCCCGGAATTAAGATTTTGTAAAAAAGATAAATATATAACGCTTCAAAATTACAAAATTTTATTGCCTTTCCATATAATAATTTTAATATTTGAAGAGTTTAGATTTTGTATAGAGATAGTAGATAGTTGAAACTTAATTTGAATTTAGCAGGTTAAAATTATATAGTTATTAATAATAATATTGACAATTATTGGACCTTGAAGAATATTTAAATTAAAAAGAAGATTTATATGAAAACAATACTCACTATTATGCTATTTGTACCTTTTCTTTACTTACATGGTCAAAAAATAGGTGAAATGGCTCCGGAAAAGCCCCCTGAATCCTTTCCGGCAAATTCCTGGGGAGTAGATTTCATGTTCAGTGAAGGAGGTTTTGGCCTGGGGACATTTTACAGGCACAACTTTACGAGCACGACATCTGGCTTTGTAGATTTCTCAATTTCTGAAGCCAAGGATGAAAACGAAATTGAGCGATACGATATTTTTGGACAACCGGTAGTAATCGGCAAACAGAACCGTATTTTTCTTCTTCCAGTAAATTTCGGTATACAGCAAAGACTCTTTGAAAACACAATTACAGATAACCTTCGTCCTTATATTAATGCAGGTGTTGGTCCATCTATTGTTGTAACCACGCCATATGATTATGAATTCTTCAGTTCCTTCGGCAAGGCGCAGGCCAAATATACATTAGGCGGCTACTTTGGACTTGGGGCCAATTTCGGGCTGGATAAATCGAGCCTTTTAGGAATTAATCTCAGATATTATATGATCCACTTTTTTAACAATGGAGTTGAGGGTCTAAAGGGGAAATTCATGAAGGATCTGGGAGGCTTATATATCACAATTAATCTCGGAATAATGTATTGAAAGATCAAATTGGACCATTTAACGGGTTTTCTGACGATGTTTTTAATTTTTTAACTGATTTGAGCCATAATAACAGTGTTGAATGGTTCAGTTCCAACAGAGCAAGATATCAGAATTCTTTAGTGCAGCCAGCAAGGTCATTTGTTGTTGAAATGGCTGACTTTTTTAACCGTCTTTACCCTGCTATCCGCACTGAGCCCAAGTTCAATGAAACGTTGATGAGATTAAATAAGGACATGCGATTTTCCAAAGGAGAACCTTACAGGACCTATTTTTTAGTACATTTCGGAAAGTTCAAGTTAGACAGTGAATTTTACGTTTCATTCGAGCCCGAAAGTTTCGACTATGGTTTGTTCATCAACAACTCAGGAGAAAACAAGAATTTTTATTTTAGAAGAAATATTGAAAGATATAAAAATCATTTTCTTAACATTCTTGACAAATATGAAATAAACCATAACTATGAACTCTATGAGCTAAAAAAGGGCCCCATTATTCTTGACAAGGACTTTGAAGGCGAGAGACATTTTGACACAATAAAAGAGCTTCCTATGATGCTAATTCAAAAATCGCTGAGACCTAAAGAGAGCGAGATCATTTTTTCGGCCGACTTCATTTTAGAAGCAATAAGAGTTTTTTCAAATCTTTTCCCCCTTTACTGCTTTGCAGCATTCGCAGAACCACTGAAAATGATTGACACATTTGAAGAAGAGTTTGGCCACCTGGCATAAAAAAAGGGAAGGCTGCTTTAACGGCCTTCCCTTTTCTGTATCATTGACGATTTTTTTTAGCTTCTGCCAGTTTTTTTCTACTTCTTTGTAAACTTAGTTCCGTCTGCATTTAGCCTTGCGGCATATTTTGCCGGACTCTGAAATTAAATAACGCCAAGATCCTTTTCTTGGATCCAGCCAATCTTTCCGTCAGCAAGTCTGATCTTTACCCAGTCAGATACATTATCTTCCAGATCAACCTTTAGTCCTTCATGAATGATAAATGCATCTCCACTTTTTTCATCAGGAGAAAGCTTTGCCGTAGCTGCTGCTTCAACTATAACGCCCGATTTTAAATTGGTATCGTTTTTAAACTTAAGAGAAAGGAATAAAACCGAGCACAAAAACAGAAAAAGCGTAAAAATGCCGGCAAAAACAGACAATTTTTGAAAAGCTGCCTGATTTGACAGGAAATACATAGCAATGCAGGATAGAAAGAACAGGTAAATTAAAAAGGTAACGATAGTCCACCCATTTACCGTAAACATATTCAATAGTGCATCCCACCAGCGCAGGAAGAAAAGCCTGGGCATAACTTCAATTTTATCTACTGTACGAGCATTTGCAATTTTCAAATTATATTGGGCATCTTCGTCATTAGGATCCAGTTTAAGAGCTTTCTCATAGTTTAGTATTGCATAACCAAGTCTGCCAGTCTTAAAATAAGCATTAGCAAGGTTATAGTAGAGACTTTTGCCAGAAAAGCCAAGTTTCAAGATCTGTTCATAATTCTCAATTGCCTGCTGGTACCTTCCATTTTGATAATGAACGTTTCCCTTATGCATCAAATCATCTGCTTCAGTGGCAGCAGGTATTGACCTGAATAGTGATAAAAAAAGTATTGTAATAACAGCGAAGTATTTCATAATATATATTTAATATTTTTATGATTAATTATAAGGTATATTATCCTCTAATCTTACCCTTTTCAATTTCAACAATTATCTTTACAGCCTGGTCGAACATTCCCTGCATAGCAGATGATCCATCAGCAGCAGGAGCAAACCGGGCATATTCGCATTTTTCGACAGAATTTCTAACTTCATCTATCAGTTCGGGGGCTACATTATTCTTTTTCAGCACTTCGAGGGCGTGATCAATTGTAAATTGGGATTTTGGAATATGGAGTTTATCCTCGAGATAACCAATTAAAGCCAAAGAAATATCTGAATAGAAGTTCTTTTGGCTGTTAGCCTCAAGGGATTTCTTAGCTGACTTAAGGCGATTCTTTGCCATTTTTTCTGCTCTCTGATACTTCATAAGTTCCAGATTGCCAGATAACCTATCATTGTTCCTCTTCCACATAACTGCGCCAATAAGTGCAAAAAGAGGGAGTATAGAAATAGTCCAGAACCAAAAAGAGAAAAGTGTGTAACCACCCTGACGAGATAAATCATCAGTAGAAGTTTTAATAAAGCGTATGTCTTCTCCAAGAAGCTTAACATCTTCCTTATTAAAGCCTGAAGCGACACCCTGAGCACTTCCATCTCCTTTTTCCACATTAAGTGAAAACTCAGGGGATCGGAGTGTAACGTACCTTTTTGCCTTAGGATTATAGAATGTAAATTCCACAGGTTCAATTTTAGTTTGTCCCTGTACACGCGGGACCATCAGGAATTCAAAAGTTTTCTGCCCAGTTACAGCTCCGCCAGAGCGGTTTACCTGTGTATTGATCTTTGGATCATATTTTTCAAAACCTGAAGGAAGCTTTATCTGAGGCTGATCAATAAGGTTGACATTACCAGTACCCGAGATATTGACTTTCAAAGTAACAGGTTCATTTGCCTTAACAGTTGATTTATCAAGCGAGGCATAAAAATTATACTCACCTACAGCTCCTGAAAAAGAAGAAGGAACGTTTCCAGAAGGCAAAGGAAGAACACTTATCTTAATTGTATTGGACTTTGCGTTATATTCAACTGTTTCTCCCTGATTAAAGAATGGATCATTAAAGAATTCGTCAAATATATCCCCTCCACCTCTTCTTCTTTGTTTTGGGACGACAACTGGAATTTTTAACTCAAAAGGAGTAACAGAAAGCTCACCAGTTTGAGTTGGAAAGAGTGCTGCCCTTTTAAGAACACCAACATGAAACTGTTTTCCATTTACAACCTCAGTAGTAAAGTTAATCCGGTTCGCCCCATCAAGTTCTTCGGACCAGAACCCCTGGTAAGTAGGAAGCTTTGATATTTGAGGTGACGAGATATCATACCTGGTATAAAGTTTATATGTTACTGTTACCTGCTCACCCTTCATTACCTTTTGTTTATCTGCAACAGCTCGTATAAATACATTCTCAGAAATATTTGAAGCAACTGCTTTTTCTGAGCCGCCACCTGAGCCCTGACGCCCATTATTATTCTGAGGGGCAGAACCTTTAACAACAGAAAATTTTATGGGACGTGTTTTATAATTTTTCCCTTTATAATCCAGTGAGGCAGACCCAATTGTACTAGTTCCAAGATTTGTTGCCTGGATATAATAAGAGAAAGATAGTGAAGCTGACATTGAGCCATTAATAATCTGAATACTTTGTGACTGATTAGGTCCTGAAAGGACACGGAAACCCTTAAAGTCAGGGGCTTTAAAATTTCTTATGCTGTTAATATCATCCCCATTAAACTGAAAAGAGATCTGAAACGGCTCATTCACCCCAACAGTGGTACTATTGACAGAAGCACTAAAACTTTGTGCTTTAAGAGCTGGAGCCGCCAGAATACTGAAAAATAAAAGGAATAATAAATTCAGTTTTAATTTTGACATACTAGTTTTTATTTTATTTAGTCGTGAAAATACTATATTATTGATCTTACCAATCCTTATCTGTCTTTACAGGTCTACCCTCATGTTTACGAAGTTTATTCTGTAGATCCTGTTCATTGTTTTTTATTGCATTAAGAATTCTTTCAGCCTCATCCTTTGACATTTTATCTTTGTCCTGTTGTTGCGGCTGCGGTTTATTCTGATTGTTGTTATTGTTGTTTTGATCTTTATTGTTCTGATCCTGGTTCTGTTTATTTTGATCTTTATTCTGTTGGTCTTTATTGTTTTGATCCTTATTATTCTGATCCTTGTTTTGCTTGTTCTGATCCTTGTTTTTATCCTGATTATTCTGGTTATCTTTATTCTGGTTATTCTTGTTATTCTTATCCTGTTTATTGTCTTTGTTGTTTTTCTGCTGATTGTTTTGCTGTTTCAGCAGATTTAAGGCATAAGAAAGATTATATTTTGTATCCGCGTCTTTGGGATTAAGGCGCAGGGCCTTTTTATAGGCATCAACCCCCTCTTGGATCTTCTGAGCTTTGAGAAGTGCATTACCAATATTATGAAATGATTTAGCCTTTAGTAAATTATCATTAGTCTTTGTTAGTGATTTCTGATAAGATTTTACGGCTTCGTCATATCTTTGTTGTTTATATTGTGCATCGCCAAGGTTAAAATAGGCGTTAAAGCTTTCAGGTACTTTTTCCATACCCTTTTTAAAATCAACTTCGGAATCAGAATAATTTTTCTTCTTATAAAGATCTACCCCATTATTTATAAGGCTACGGGCACTCTGTGCCATAAGAGGGAAAGAAGAAAAAACAAAAATTGCAAGAAATATATAAGATATTTTTTTAAGCGTACACATTTGATTAGCTTTATAAAATTTAAATTTTATCATAATTAGTTTTACCATATTATTGCCCGGCTCCGAGGTATCCGGAACAATTAATCAATACCAAGCCTGCTGTAAAACTTTTTCCACAGAGAGGATTTTCTATCGGAAATAAAAAACTCCAGGATCAATAATAATATAGCAGGAGCCAGTAAATAATAGAACCTATCCTCATAACTTGTTATTTTTGTCGTACCGAACTCTGTCTTTTCTACTTTTGAAAGATCCTGATAGATCATTTCAAGTTCATTTTCCGAATTAGATCCCCTGTAATACTTTCCCTTACCCTCACGAGCGATCTGCTGAAGGATTGATTCATCAAGTCGAGTAAGAACGACTTTGTTATCCTTATCAAGTTTATAACCAATCGGGTGTTTGTTCTGATCATAAAGAACAATAGGAGAACCTTCAGGTGAACCCAAACCTATAGTATAGATCGAGATGTTTTTATCTACAGCATCTTTTACAGCATCTATTACATCGCCTTCATGATCCTCACCGTCTGTAATGGCTATTATTACTTTTTGGGTTTTAACTTCTTCCTTAAAAGATTTTGTAGCGAGTTTAATAGCTGAACCAATTGCAGTACCAGGTTGTGGGACAGTATTAACGTTTACTGCATTTAATAGCAAATTAGCGGCAGCGTAATCAGTAGTCAACGGAAATTGAACATAAGCCTCGCCAGAAAAAACAATTAATCCAATTCTATCGCCTCTTAGCTTTTGGATCAAATTAGCGATGGAATGCTTGGCTTCTTCCAAGCGGTTTGGTTTTATATCCTCAGCCTTCATGCTTAAAGATACATCAAGCAAAATATAGACATCAATACCCGTTTGTTTTACCTCTTCGTACTTAGTCCCAACCTGTGGGTTTGCAAGGGCAAGAATCAGAAGCAAAAGAGTAAAGACAAATATGCTACTTTTTAATATATATTTTGCCCTGCTTTTTTCTGGAGCAAGCACCTTAAGAAGCTTAGCCTCAGAAAACTTTGCAAGCAGCTTTTTCTGATTATTAAACACCCACCAGAAGAAAAATATTATAAGAGGTAATAAATAAAGAGCCTGTAAAAATTCTTTATGTGCAAATCGAAACATTTAATATGCTTCCCCAAAATCTTTTTCATTTATGAAATAAAAATTTCCTTTATACATTTAAGGTATTTTCCTGAAGACAGTTTTTGAAAGCCACAGTTCCATTAAAAGAAGAACTAGTCCAATACCAAGCCATGGATAGAAGAGTTCCTTTGCATTACGGTATGAGGTCACTTCAATTTTTGTCTTTTCGAGTCTATCAATTTCCTGGTAAATATCTCCAAGTTTTTTATTATTAGTAGCCCTGAAATACTTGCCATTTGTCATGCTAGCAATTTTTCTTAAGAGAGCCTCATCGATTTCAACAGGCATATTCTGGTATCTGATTCCAAAAGGTGTCTGAAAAGGATAAGGTGCCTCTCCGATGGATCCGACACCAATGGTATAGACTCTTATTCCAAAGGTTTTTGCAATTTGAGCAGCAGTAAGAGGATCAATTTCTCCTGCATTATTAACACCATCGGTAAGCAGAATAATAACTTTGCTCGTCGATTTACTATCTTTAAGTCTGTTCACACCGTTTGCAAGGGCAGTACCAATTGCTGTACCATCTTGAATCATTCCCGATTTGACCTCTTTCAAAAGGCCCCGCAGGACCGAATAATCAATAGTCAAAGGGCACTGTGTAAAACTTTCATAAGAGAAAATGACAAGTCCAATTCTGTCAGTTTCTCTGCCCTGAATGAAATCATCAATGACATGTTTTGCAGCCTCTATTCTATTAGGCTTAAAATCCTCAGCAAGCATACTGCCTGAAATATCTAACACAATTGCGATATCAATTCCCTGAGTATAAATATTTTCACCGGAGGTAAAACTCTGTGGTCTTGCCAATGCAACGATCAAAAGAGCTATTGCCAAAAGCCTAAGAACAGCTGGCAGGTGTAAAAATCTCTCACGCATTGTTGGGGTAAACCCCTTAAAAATACCAAGAGATGAGAAAGTAATAGGAGCGGGTTTATGTCTTCCTTTCAGCCAATACCAAATAGCCAGAAGAGGAACAATAACTAATCCATAGAGTACCCAGGGATATGCAAAAGTAACGTTCTTAAACATTTGTACTCTCCTGCTTATCCATTGGATCGACTTTCTGCGGCACAGTCAGATTTACAATTGTGTAGGCCTGTCTCATCATTTCTTCATTTATATCATTCATAGGAACGAATTTAGCGAATTTAACAAGGTCAGCATTATTAAAGAAATCCAGAGAAATCCCGGCAATTTTTATAGTACCATCAGATTGTCTCAAAGAATCGATTAGTTCGTTTGTCGTACTTTCCATTGCCTTTATATTAAATCTATCTTCAAAGTAGCGGCGGATAATCTCTGTAATTTCGGAGTGATATTCTTTAATTCTTCCAGACTGCCAGAGCTTTTTCTCCTCTAATACCTTCAGATTATCGAGTGCGATCTCATGAGGTTCTTTTTTAACAACTGTTATAATACCAGCCTTTAAGGCTTTCTTTTTCCTGTAATAGCGAATAGCATAGTAAATAGTTGCAATAATGATTAAGCCAAGCAATATCCATAATAGCACAATTTTCCAATCAAGAGAAATCTTTATTGGATCCTTAACATCCTTTATTTCATCACCTTGCTTAATATTCAAAGAGCTTACAGTAAGATTTATCTCATTTGATAGAGCTGTTTTTTTTGCTGTGTCTTCTTTAGTATTATAAAAGACAGGAATCTTTGGAATATGCACATCACCTGAATCATACTTAGCAAGTACAAAGTTATAAGTAATTACAGTCTGATTGTCCTTCTGTTCACTTTTAGGTGATTCAGACTTAAGGAGTTCAACACCCTTCAGACTATCTTTTAGTGAAGGTGAAAATACAGTAACTCCCTTCTGAGTCGTAACAGTAATGCTGTAATTAATATAGTCACCAATCTGGTAATGTGCAGAGTCAACTTTTGCCTTTACAGAAATATTCTGTGCATGGCAAATAAGTGAAAACACTATCCAGAAAACTAATAACACAGATGCTTTATTTTTTACCATCTTCTTTCGCGTAACCTAAAAAATTCAATTAAAGGTTTTATATATGATTGATTAGTTTGAACTTCGATAGAATCGAGTCTGCTCTTAATAAAAAGAGACTTTCTTTTCTGCAGATATTCCTGTCGAGATTGAACAAACCATTTCTGCAACTGGGGATTATTTGAATCAATATATCTAACGGCACCCGTCTCTGCATCCTGGAATTTGACAAGTCCGACCTTTGGAAGTGATTTTTCTCTTTCATCTGAAAGTACAATTCCGACAAAGTCATGTTTTTTACCGACGATCCTAAGGATCTTTTCATAACCTGAATCAAAAAAGTCAGAAATCAGAAATACGATGCTTCTTTTTTTAATAGCATTATTCATATATTCCAAAGCTTTTTTGATGTTAGTGCCTTTTCCTTGTGGTTCAAAGCTAAGGAGCTCGCTAATGATCCTTAGGACATGTGTTCTTCCCTTTCTAGGAGGAACGAACTTTTCAATTCTATCGCTAAAGAGAATAAGTCCCACTTTATCATTGTTCTTCATAGCAGAGAAAGCCAAAATAGCGCTAAGTTCGGCAGCAATCTGCTGCTTTGTTTTTTCCAGGCTTCCAAATATTAGAGAGCCGCTCAGATCAACCATGAGCATGACAGTAAGTTCACGTTCCTCTTCGAAGACCTTAATAAAAGGGTGGCCGAACCTTGCAGTGACATTCCAATCAATGTTTCTAATATCGTCGCCAAACTGGTACTCCCTGACTTCTGAGAATTCCATTCCCCTGCCCTTAAAGACGGAATGATATTCACCAGAAAAGACCTGGTTAACTACGCCGCGGGTCCTTATCTCTATTTGTCTAACTTGTTTTAGCAGTTCTTTTGTTTGCATTTTTTATCTATTATTCTCTATGATTTATAATTGCAGGATTTTTCCTTAAGGCACTTCGATCTTATTAAGTATCTCCTGAATTACATGTTCCGTTGTAATAGCTTCAGCCTCTGCCTCATAAGTAACGGCAATCCTATGTCTTAGAACATCCATTGCAATTGCTCTTACATCCTCAGGTATTACATAGCCTCTTCTTCTAATGAAGGCCATAGCACGGGCGCCAAGGGCAAGGTTGATTGTAGCTCTAGGGGAGGCCCCATAGCTAATAAGGTCAGTTAGTCCGGGCATTCCATACTCTTTAGGATTTCTTGTTGCAAATACAATATCAAGGATATAGCGGTCGATCTTTTCATCAACATATATTTCCTGAATCAGATTTCTAGCTCTAATAATATCCTCAGGAGAGATCACAGGTTGAATTTTGCCATCAGAAACATTATTCAGGTTCTGCCTCATGATCTTTAGTTCCTCTTCCTTTGAGGGATAAGTAATCTTAACCTTAAGCATAAACCTATCTACTTGTGCTTCAGGTAATGGATAAGTCCCCTCCTGCTCAATAGGATTTTGAGTTGCTAAGACGAGGAAAGGTTCCTGAAGTTTGAATGTATCTTCGCTTATTGTTACCTGCCTTTCCTGCATGGCTTCTAGCAAAGCACTTTGAACTTTGGCGGGGGCACGGTTAATTTCATCTGCGAGAATGAAGTTAGCAAAGACAGGGCCCTTTTTAATAAAAAAGTTGCCGTCTTTCTGGTTATAGATCATTGTACCTATAAGATCTGCTGGCAAAAGATCCGGAGTAAATTGAATTCTCTGAAACTTAGCTTTCATAGCGGCAGCCAGAGATTTTATGGCCAATGTTTTTGCCAATCCTGGAACACCCTCAAGTAAAATATGTCCATTTCCAAGAAGGCCGACTACCAGACGTTCAACCATGGCTTTCTGACCGACAATAACCTTACCGATCTCATTGAATAGTAAATCAACGAAGGCACTTTCATTCTTTATCTTTTCGTTCAGTTCTGTAATATCCAAGGCTTTACCCTCATTTTATTTTTAAAAACATTTTTTTTACAATGTAAATGCATCTTAGGTTTCAGAAAAGGGGGCTAAAAATTCAGTTTTATGCTTCCAAGAATGCTTTTGTACAAAAGCTCTCCAAGGCAGAGTAGTTAAACTGATTTGTTTTTAGAGACCTTTAGCACGGCAAATTTCAGATAAACCGTCTCTTCCATAGAAGGAAGCTGCGGATGATCCAAAGAAGCATTATTAAAATGTATTAGCTGCACAGTCCTCCCAGATTTTGCAGCTGCAGTATTTATCATATCTATGAATTCCTCTTTCTTAAGGTGATGCGAACAGGAGGAAGTCACAAGAAAGCCTTCATCTTTATTGACAAGACTTAAAGCCAGGCGATTTAATTTTTCATATCCTTTTTTTGCTATAGGAAGGCTCTTTTTATTTTTAGCAAACGCCGGAGGGTCAATCATAACTACGTCATAGCTTATTCCCTTTTGGAGTGCTTTTTCAAAGTAGTCAAATACATCGTCTACAGCAAACTCACAATTTGTTTCCAGTGAGTTTAAGGAGATATTTTCCTTTACATTTTCAATTTCATTTGAAGAACTGTCAAGGAAAGTAACAGAAGAAGCGCCAGCTATACAGGCATGAAGACCAAATCCACCTGAATTGCAGAAAGCATCTATTACTTTTTTCCCTTTTACTATTCTTTCAATAAAGGCTCTATTATCGCACTGGTCAAAATAAAATCCCGTTTTATGGGATTTTTCAAAGTCGATTCTGAACTTTACCGATCCATCATCAATTACTTCCTTTGTCATCTGGCCTAAATAGATAGTATCTTCAGCAGGAAGCCCTTCAAGTTTTCTAAAAAATTCTTCATTTTTACTAAAAATATTTACAGCTTTGACTTCCTGATCAAGAGCCTTTACAATCAGATCTATATTTTTCTCCATTCCCGCAGAATAAACCTGAAGGACACAGCTATCGTTATATTTGTCTATTATTACTCCCGGAAGGAAATCACTTTCACTAAAGGCAAGTCTGAAGGAATTTCTTTTTGGGTAGAGTTCTTTTCTAAGCTTATATGCAGTTTGAATTCTTTCATAGATAAGTTCGGAAAGGTCATTAATTTTACCATGACTCAGGAGGCGAAAAGAGATGAGGGAATTTTTATTATAAAAGCCGGTTCCCAGCAGATTATTTTTCCAGTCGTAGATTTCGACCAAATCACCATTTCCGGCCTCTGCTTCAATTTTTGCAATTTCGTTGCTAAATATCCACTGATGTCCGTTTTTTATCCTGAATTCTTCATTTTTCCTTAAAAAAAGTTTTGGCAGCATAATTTCCTACTTAAATTATCTCTAAAAACAATTTTAAAGATAACCAAATTCCAGGTAAGAAATTAAATAAAAAACATGGCGGGCAAATGATATGATTATGAGGTATAAAATAATAGAGCAAAATTTTTTTGCTTATCTAATTAAAAGAGCCGCAAAAGATGCGGCTTTTCTAATAATTATTTATCTCAGCAATATCCTATCTGCTCAAACTAAATCCAAAACCTTGTTGATCTTTTCAACTACCTGAGCAGCAATTGATTCAAGTTCTTTATTTTTAACAGTTTGCATTGATACAAGAGGATTAATTGCAGAGACCTCGACTTTTCCATCACTTCTTTCCTGAACTATAAAATTACATGGAAGCATTGTTCCTATTTTATCCTCAGCCTGAAGAGCCTTATAGGCAAAAGGAGGGTTACATGCTCCAAGAATTTTATATTGCCTAAAGTCAACATCAAGTTTTTTCTTTAGAGTTTCTTTGACATCGATCTCGGTTAAAACTCCAAATCCCTCTTTTTTTAACTCCTCTGTGACTTTAGTAATTGCATCATTAAAGGTAAGTTCAACAATTTTCGTGTTATAATAACTCATCTGCATTCTCCTTTAATATATTCTAATAATATATTCTTAAAACTATGTGAATATAAATATGATGCAGAAAAATAAAAATAGGTACAAGGGATCAATTATTATTGAACAAACCTGTTAACAACTTCGAAGTTTCAAAGTGCAAATTCACTTTTTTCAAGTCATCTTATATATTTCATTAAACATAACGGAATAGTCTTTATCGGATGAGCCTGAATCAAAAGTTCTTTTAACTACTTCTCTAACAGCCTTAAGCACAGCTGTTTCAATGTCAAGTGACTCAGCTTCTCCTAAAGCAAGGTTAATATCCTTCAACAGATGTTTAGCAGGAAAATTCACCTTTGAGAAGTTATTATTAATCATATTATCAAGTTTAGCATCAAAGGTTTTTGCATAAAGCGCACTTTTCCTAAGTATTGACATAAACTGTTCTACATCTATGTTCTCCTTCATAATAATGCTTAGGCTTAAAGAAAACGAAGCCGTAAGAGAAGCAATCATCTGGTTTAGTGCAATTTTTACAGCAGCGGCTTTGCCAACCTCACCAATATACATTATATCAGGTCCAAATGCAGAAAGAAGTGGTTTACACCTTTCATAATCATCTTTGTTTCCACCTACCATTACAATGAGCTTTCCTTCTTTTACCTGTGTAATACTGCCCAGAACAGGAGCCTCAATATAATGGCCATTTAGTTCTTCAACCTGGTGCATAATTTCTCTGCTTTCCTTTGGAGAGATAGTACTCATCTGAATGATAGTTTGACCTGTAAACCTCTGAACCTCATCTTTTCTAAATAAAGAGTCCTTTACGGCTTTACCATCGGCCAGCATAGTAATAATTACTTCAGAGAGCTGCAGAGCCTCAAAAGAAGAGACAGCAACCTTAGCTCCCTTTTCCCTAAGAGGAATTGTCTTGTCCAATGTTCTATTGTATACATAAACGTCGTGGCCCTTTTCCAATAGCTTTTCTGCCATCGGTGAGCCCATTAGGCCTGTACCAATAACTGATACTTTCATGTTTTCTTCCAAAATCTTGTTTACAAAAACTTTTTTAATAAAACTCCTAAGAATGATAATTTTCGCTTAATCTGGCAAAAAGATCATCTGGATATATATTAATTGAGTATAACAAAAATGGACTGAATCTTCAAATTCGGATTAAATGTCCTTTCAGAGAAATAGCTAAAGGAAGCGGCCAAATAAGTCAATTATTATTCAAAATTGGCATTCTCCTTGATATAGGTCGGCTTTTTCGATAATTTTAAGGTTAATTTTTCACAAATAAATTAGTAAAGTTATGAAATATCCTTATTCTGAAGTAGAGAAGAGATGGCAATCTTATTGGGAAGATAATAAGATTTATAAGACCGATTTGAAGAAAACAGACAATAAACTCTATTGTTTAGTAATGTTTATTTATCCTTCCGGGGCAAAGCTGCATATTGGGCATTGGTACAACTATGGACCCACAGACTCATGGGCAAGGTACAAAAAGTTAAAGGGATTTAATGTATTTGAACCCATTGGTTATGATGCCTTTGGACTTCCGGCTGAGAACTATGCAATTAAGACCGGAATTCATCCATATGACAGCACGATGAAAAATATAAAAGATATACGTGTAATGCTGAAGAATATGGGTAATATGTATGATTGGGATTCAGAGCTTATGACTTGTGTTCCTGAATACTACAAATGGAACCAGTGGTTATTCCTTCAATTATATAAGAAGGGTTTGGCCTATAGGAAAAATGCACCTGTAAACTGGTGTCCTTCATGCCAGACTGTACTAGCAAATGAGCAGGTACTTTCAGATGGGACATGTGAAAGATGCGGGTCAACAGTTATACATAAAAATCTAACTCAGTGGTTCTTTAAGATAACAGAGTATGCAGAAGAACTTCTTTCAGGATTAGAGAAGATAAACTGGCCAGAAAAAACAAAATTGATGCAGCGTAATTGGATAGGAAAAAGTACAGGGACAGAGGTCAAGTTTAAGATAGAAGGTCATGATGAAGAAATGACAGTATTTACAACCAGACCTGATACGCTTTTTGGCGTAACTTATGTAGTACTTGCACCAGAGCAGCCATTAGTCGAAAAAATTACAAAGGCTGAGTATATAGAAAAAGTAAATCAGTACAAAGATTCTATTAAATCACTCTCGGAAATTGACCGTACATCGACCACAAAAGAAAAGACAGGAGTTCCAACAGGAGCTTATGCAATTAATCCTGTAAATGGAGACAGAGTACCTATCTGGATTGCAGATTATGTACTAGGGACATACGGAACAGGATGTGTAATGGCAGTACCTGGGCATGATGAGCGTGATTTTGAATTTGCAAAGAAGTTCTCTCTTCCTATACATAAAGTTATCTTAGAGCCAGGTACAAAAGAAGATGATGAATTAAAAGAAGCATACACCGAAGCAGGTACAATGGTAAATTCAGGAGAGTTTACGGGTACCTATTCAGAAGAAGGGATTGACAAAATTACAGATTACCTTGAAAGTAAGGGAATAGGAAAAAGAAAAGTTAATTATAGATTAAGAGACTGGTTGATCTCAAGACAGAGATACTGGGGAACACCGATACCAATAATACACTGTCCTAAGTGTGGTGAGGTTCCAGTTGATGAAGCAAATCTTCCGGTAGAACTTCCATATGAAGTTGAGTTTAAGCCATCTGGGCAGTCTCCACTGACAACAAATCCGGAATTTATGAATGTCAAATGTCCAAGGTGCGGAGAAGATGCAAAGAGAGATCCTGATACGATGGATACTTTTGTTGATTCATCATGGTATTACTTCCGGTATCTTGATCCACATAAAAAAGAGATGATGTTTAACACCGAACTTGCAGATAGCTGGACTCCGGTGGATATGTATGTAGGAGGTGCTGAGCATGCAACAATGCATCTTTTATATGCAAGGTTTATTCACAAGTTTATACGCGATCTTGGACTTACAAAAAGTGACGAACCATTTTCAACACTTATACATCAGGGGACAATTACAAATCAGGGCGCCAAGATGTCAAAATCCAGAGGCAACGTTGTAAATCCTGATATCTTTATTGAGAAGTATGGTGCAGATGTTTTCCGAATTTATCTGATGTTCATGGGTCCATATGAAATGGGAGGTGACTGGAGTGATGCTGGAATTGTTGGAGTAGACAGGTTTGTCCAGAGGTCATATGATATATTTACTAGATATGAGAATATTACAAAAACAAAACAGGCCCCTGAGAAGTTTGATATTAGCGCACTTTGTGAAGAAGAGAAAAGTGTATACAGAAAAATAAACCAAACAATAACTAAGTTTGACGAAGAAATAAATAATTTCAGGTTCAATACTGCAGTAGCATCACTAATGGAGCTTATAAATGAGCTAAGCAAAAACCTAGAGAAATGCCGAGCCGAACTTCAGAGTTATACATTGCAAAGATTTGTTATGCTTTTAGCTCCTATTGCACCTCATTTAGGAGAAGAATGCTGGAAACTTCTAGGAATGGAAGAATCAATCTTTGCGGGGCAGAAGTGGTTTGATGTCGATAAGGACGCTCTTACTGTAGACAAAGTAACAATTGCCGTACAAGTAAATGGCAAATTAAGGGCAAAGATTGAGGTTCCGAACAATAGTGAAGAAGCCTTTGTAAAGGACGTTGTATTTAATGATCCAAGTGTTAATAAGCACACAGACGGTAAAGCAGTAGTGAAAGAAATATACGTCAAAAACAAAATTTATAATATTGTAGTTAAATAGAGAAGGAAAATATGTTAGAT
>JAUZPB010000149.1 GCA_030706145.1 Bacteroidota bacterium | reverse complement strand
CCTTAAAGGCAACATGAAGGATCAGAAGATAATAAACGCCATAAATCACTTAAAGGAGATATCCCAGAGTGTAATGGTATTCGGATCCTACGAGATGGGCAAAACCTACAGAAGTTAAATATAATGGGTACACGAATACCTTTTCAGGTGAGCAGCCTGTAAAGTTTATTTGCACTTCCGGGGGAGATGTTGCCGCATCTTCCCCGATCTTAACTCATTTAATTGCTCTTTTAGTCTCCTTTTAGTTTTCCATGGATTATTAAAGAATAACCAGTTCTGTCAAAATCGTGGCCAAGAAAAAAGACCTCATTTTCTAATACACATCCCTCGTAAAAAGGGAACTCTGGATTAGGGCTGTACATAAATTGGAAATCTGTACCATTATAATGTCCGATTCCAAATTTCCCGTCTTTTCTTGCAAAACAGAAGAAATCACTTTCATTTCTGCCGAAGATCCTGGCGTAAAAAATCGTATTTGTGAAGTCTTTCCAAAGCGCAAGAGTCCCATTTTTGTATTTATACACTTTTTTGCCAATAGAAATATATACTTCTCCGTTCATATAGCTCAAAGAAGAAAATTCATCGCTCTTGTATAATTCTTTTATTTTTTTCCCATCAAAAGACAGGATTGTAAATCCTTTGTCGTGCCAAGCATCTTCAACAGCACATATGAGAAGTATTCCACTGTTTTGCTGTTTTCTTATCCAAAAGGGTTGAATGACCATATCCGGGATATTATAAAAATTCCATGACTTACCATTAAATTGCATTATGATCATTTTGTATTTATCTCTTTTCTCAGTTTCTGCATTACCTATTGCATATACTTCATCAGGAGAAGCACCCCATATTTCTCCAATCAATGTGCGTGGATAATCGGGAAGGGAATGAGTACTGAATAACTTAAATGTCTTGCCATCTGTGCATCTGTAAAATTCATTATTAATATTACCAATCCACATATCATTTCTCCCGAATCCAAAAACAGCAGTCGGATAGTAATTTTTGGGCACTGAATCTGTTCTCCAGACCTTACCGTCATAATGCCATGTCATCTCTTTGTCCGGACTGCCGGATCCCACAGCCCAGACATTTTCCCGGTCACTTCCCCAAATCCTATCCAGATAAATGAAAGAGGTCTTCTGTGGTTTGATGGTATCAACTGTCCATACGTAATCTCTTCGTCCGGGCTGGAGTATATCGGGCCCAGTCGGGGATGAGTTCTTTTTGCATGAATAAACTGAAAATGTGGTAAATAAAATGATCAATAAAGCTGGCATAGTTAAACTTGCGTGTAAGTTCCTCAGCTTAGCAGTAATCGCTGGCATTGGGCAGCCTCTATATTTTGTGGTGGTTTGAATTGCTCGTAATTTATGTTACACTTAATTTATTAGCAAGTGGTATTAATACTAGTTTTTTTATTGTATAGTCTGGTTTTAATGCTATATTTGCAAGCAACATACATTTTAATATGTATGTCAGGGCACCTTTTTTATAATACTGTTATGGGTTTTTGAATGTCAGAACATCAGATGAAGGCATGGGTTGTTTCGGCAGACATGGGTTATGGTCATCAAAGAGCTATCTATCCGCTCAGGTCTGTTGCCGAAGAGGGGATTATTGTTGTCGGCAATAATGATTCAGCTCCTGCCAGCGAGAAAAAACTTTGGCGCCGGATGCTTATCATCTATGAATTCCTCTCCCGTACAAGAAGCATCCCGGTTATTGGAAAACCCATATTCAATATTCTGGATACATTCCTTCATATTCCGTCTTTCTATCCTATACGCGATCTTTCGGATAAGACATTCCAGGTGAACCTGCTAGATTCGAGCATCAAAAAAGGCCTGTGCTCTGGAATGCTCGAAAAGATAAAAACAAAGCCGCTTCCTGTTGTAACATCGTTTTATGCCCCGGCTGTTGCAGCCGATAAGTATGGTCAGAATAAGATCTACTGCATCATATGCGACGCCGACCTAAACCGCGTGTGGGTAGCAAAAGAACCATGGGAAAGCCGTATCATTTACTTTGCTCCCTGCGGTAAAGCTGCTCAAAGACTAAGGGCTTATGGTGTTCCGGAGGAAAGAATATTCCTTACAGGTTTTCCATTGCCACAGGAACTGCTTGGTGGAAGGGACCTTAGCATACTTAAGGCTGATCTTGGCCAGAGACTTCATTATCTTGATCCAAAGGGAAGGTTTAAACAGCTCAATATTAAGAATGTTGAATATTTCCTTGATGAAGAAAATTACAGGTTCTCGAGTAACCGCAAACTTACAATAATGTATGGCGTAGGCGGAGCAGGTGCACAGAAAGAGATTGGCGGGCAGATAGCTAAGAGCCTTAGGAAAAAGATACAGGCAGGTGAGCTCAGACTTATCTTATCGGCAGGAATAAAAGCTAATGTAAAAGAATATTTTGACAAGGTTAAAGCTGAAATTGCACCTCAGTCTGAGGACATTTCTATCATTTATTCAGATAACCTTAACGATTATTTCCGCTCGTTCAACGAAATGATTCGCGAGACCGACATACTCTGGACAAAACCAAGTGAGTTATCGTTCTATTCAGGATTGGGACTGCCTGTCATTATGACTCCCGCAATTGGCTCCCAGGAAATCTTTAACCAAAGATGGCTAATTGAAACCGGTGCTGGCATTAAACAGTTAGATCCAGAATATGCAGACCAATGGCTCTTCGATTTTCTTAATAGCGGTAGATTGGCAGAAGCTGCATGGGCAGGATTTTTGAAAGTAAGGAAACTTGGCACTTACAAGATGATGGACATAATAGAAACCGGCAAAATGACTGACGATTCCTCTCCTGTACTGCGCTGAGTGTGAATACTTCTCCTAAAATTTTATTTTCCTTCTTTTTTTTATCCTTAACATCAATTAACTTTATACCCTTAAATCATCACAAAGGAGTCTAGTCATTCTGTTTATCTCAGACCTCATAACAATATTACTAGCAATTGCTTTTATTGCCTTTACAGCAGTTGCCACTGAAAATTCAGCAAAAAAAGGCATTATTGGTAAGGAGCCAGCACGCAAAATACTGCATCTTGTCTCTGCTACAACTGCGGGAATATGCACGCTTATAACCGGTTCTTTGTATATGGTTGTGGCAATGGCTGTTTTGGCTTCGACCTTTACTTTTCTGGCTATACGTCTTAGCATTTTCAGCGCAATAGATGAAAAAAAGAGGAAGAGCTGGGGAATTTTCTTCTTGCCCTTTTCCTGGCTGGTTATGCTTCTTACTTTCGGATTGGAAAACAGGGGAGTGGTTGCTCTTTCTATGTTCGTAGCTGCCTTTGCAGATCCTGCTGCTGCTTTAATTGGGCAGAGGTTTGCAAGCGAAAAGACCACTTTTACACTCACTTCCGACAGAAAGTCGCTTCCTGGCTCAATTGCTTTTTTTCTGATCTCTGTTCTTGTCATTTTTCTTTCACCCCTTTTCATGAAAGGCGGGGCAATCTACCTGTTTCAGAATGGTTTGCCTTCTGAAATAAAGGTCACAGGCGCAGTGCCGGAACATTTTGCCATTTCTGTTTATCTTTTCCTGATGGCAGTTGCGGTTTCTATTGTTTTGACCGTTTTTGAGGCAATTTCTTCAAAAGGATCGGATAATCTTACCGTTCCAATTGTAGGCTGCCTGCTCTTTTTCGTATTGCTTAAAAGGCCCGGTTTTGACTTGTTAGAAAGCTTATTTTTTGGTATCCTTCTCGGCACAATTGTAGCGTTCTTGTCATATAAGTTTAAGTTCCTTACATCCGATGGAGCTGCCTCTGCAATGCTGCTTGCATCGTTTGTTTTCGGCTTCGGTCATTTGAAATGGAGCCTGCCAATGCTCACATTTTTCATCCTTTCGAGCTTACTATCAAAACTCCGTAAAAAAGTTAACGAGAGTGTTGATAATTATTTCGAAAAAACGGGTGTCCGTGATTATATGCAGGTTATTTCCAATGGAGGCGTAGGCGCTATACTTGTCCTTCTGGAGGTGGTTTATGGAGGTAACATATTTTACCTGTTTTATGCAGCCGTGCTGGCCGCTGTTTGCGCCGATACATGGGCTACTGAGATTGGAACATTGTACCGTGCTAAAACGTATAACATTCTGACTTTGAAACCCGTCGACCAGGGTATCTCAGGCGGTGTTTCCTTTAGCGGTACAATGGGAGCTTTGATGGGCTCATTAATTGTTGCTGCTTCTGCGGCTTATTGGTTAAATTTTGCTTATTTTTGTGCGATTGTTTTTGCCGGTTTTTCTGGAAGTCTGCTCGATAGCATTCTGGGCGCCTCTTTGCAGGTCCAGTTCAGATGCACTGTCTGTAATAAACAGACTGAACGCGATTTCCATTGTCAAAAAAGAACTGTCCGCGTGAAAGGCCTTCAATGGCTTAATAACGACCTTGTTAACCTTATGGCGGGATTTTCAGGCGGTATCTTAATTACATTATTTCAGACATTTTCCGGATTAAAATGAAAAAAGTTTTTTATCTGCTTTTGTTTTTATTTGCAATTTCATTTGCTCCTCTGTGTGCTCAGCAGAAGAATATCCCTGCCGGATATGCAGATGCTATGAATGCTTATTCACAGGGAGATTATGCAAAAGCATATGAACTCTTCAGCCGCTTCTATGACTATCATGGAATTGAAGATGACCTTTCTTCAACTGCTAAGTATTATGCGGCAGAAAGCCTTCTAAGGCTAAACAGAAAGGACGCTGCTATTGCAGCTTTCGAATTTTTCACAAATAAATATGTCCTCTCTAACTACCGCGATGAGGCTCTTTATAAACTCGCCATTTTGTATTATGGCAAAGGCGAATACCCTCAGACAAGAGAGAAACTGCAGAAACTTCTGGATGACTATCCAACGAGCCAGTACGCCGGTTCCGCTTTTTATTTTATAGGGGACTCTTTTATAAAAGAAGGTAAATACCAGGAAGCTATAGGTTTCTTTGAAAGCTCGGTTTCTTCAAAAAAGAATAATAAATATATTGATAACAGCATCTATTCTCTTGCAACTATTTACGAGAAGACTGGTGACTATAAAAAAGCAGTAGCTTATTACGATTCTCTTTTAGCTTACTATAAGAACAGCTCTCTTGCTCCTTATGCTCAGGTAAGGATAGGACTTTGCTATTTCGAACTGAAGGATTATGATAATGCAGTAATTGAGCTTACAGATCCAATCATTTCTCAGCTTCCCGAGCGCCAGCAGATCGAAGCTAAATATGTTCTTGCTAATTCATATTACAGGCTTAAGGAATACAAGGAAGCTGAAGCTGCCTTTAACCAGCTGTTAAAAGATGACCCCAAGTCACCTCTTACTAAACATGTAAGGTATGGACTTGCATGGGTTAACTTCCAGAAAGGGAAGTATGACAATGCTTACGATATGTTCAATGCTCTTTCAAAAGAGGGGAACGATTCTATTTCCGTAAATTCACTTTACTGGAGTGCTGAGGCAAAACGCTACAACGGCAAGGAAAAAGAAGCCGCTATAATATTCGATCAGTTCCTTACTTATTATCCAAATAGCCCGCTTGCTTCACGCGCAAAATACCAGATAGGCGTTGTTAACTATAATGATAATAAATCTGCCGTATCAGAGGACTACCTGATAAAGGCAACCCACTCGGGCAATATACAGACTAAGGCCCAGGCCTTTACTGTACTTGGCGAGCTAAGGCTGGACAAAAAAGATTACCTTAAGGCAAAACAGTATTTCCAGAATGTTTTAGATCTTGAAGCAGTTTCAAAGGATCTTTATAACCGCGCACTTTTAGGCTTTGCTGTATCTGAGTTTTATCTGAACCAGTATGATGAAGCTATGAAGAATCTTACAACTCTTAGCTCTTCAGCTCCTGGTTTTGAAAACGACAAGATCCATTTCTATATGGCTGAATGCCTCTTTGCTAAAAAAGAATATGCAAAGGCTCTTAAAGAGTATAACCAGGTAAACAGTTCCAATGCCTCTATTAATCCGCAGCTTATCTATGGAAAGGCTTATACTTATTATAACCTTAAAAATTATAACGATGCTGCTTATTATTTTTCAGATTTTGTAAAGCGCTACTTCGATAAGCCGCAGTATAAAGATGCAAAGCTGCGTCTTGCTGACAGCTATTATGGGCAAAAGAAGTTCGAGGAAGCAAGCAAGATCTATAAGCAGGCTTTCATTTCCGACAGCACAGACCTTAGCAGCGACTATGCATATTACCAGTATGCTCAGGCTCTTTATAAAGCTGGAAACACAAATGAGGCTATTCGCGAATTCCGCGAGCTTCAGACAAAATTCCCGCAGTCACAGTACCTCGATGAGTCACAGTACCTGGTCGGCTGGATCTATTTCCAGAAGGGAAATTTCCACGAAGCCATTGCTAATTTTCATACTTTAATAAATACTTATCCAAATTCACCGGTTGTTCCTGTAGCCTATAATTCAATTGGCAATGCGTTCTTCAACCTTGGCAGGTATGATTCTTCAATAGCAAATTACAAGAAGGTACTTTCAGATTATCCAAACAGCTCTGCTGCCTTCGATGCAGTTTCAGGCATAAAAGATGCCTATGTAGTAAGCGAAAGGGCAGACAAGGCAGTTGAAACAATAGATGAATACACATCTAAAAACGCCGGCGCAGCTATGGCTGACCAGATAATGTTCAAAAAAGGGGAGATCTTCTATAACGATGGAAATTATGAGAAGGCAAAGGAAAGCTACAAGCAGTTCATTGCAGCTTATCCCAACAGCCCTCTTGTAAACGATGCTTATTACTGGGTAGGCAAAAGCGCAGAGAACCTTGGTCAGAATGAAGAAGCCCTCTACAACTTTAACATTGTCTTCAAAGCCGATCTTAATTCAGAAAGCGGAATTGCCTCTGTTATTGAAATGGGCAAGATACACTCGGACCTTAAGAATTATGACAACGCCATCTATGTCTATTCAACAGCAATAGACCAGCTTCCGCCAGAATCGCCAAAGGTTGCCGAAATAGTCTATAAAAGAGCAATGACATATATGGATAAAGGGGATATTGATAAAGGATACGAAGATTTCAACTATCTGGCTCAGTATTATCCTACATCTGTCTTTGCTGCAGATGCAAAGTTCGAGGCAGCACTCCTTTCTCTTTCAAGAAAAGATTATGAGAACAGCGACGTTCTTTTGAAGGAGCTTTCAGAGAACAGGACAGACGAGCTTGGCGCAAAGGCTCAGTATTATTACGGCGTTTCACTTTTCGAGCAGGATAAGATTGACGATGCTATTACGTCACTTGTAAGAGTTAAATTTGTCTTCTCCGGATTCGATCAGTGGCTTACAAGCTCATACCTTAAGCTTGGCGAATGCTATGAGAAAAAGGGTGACAATGCAAAGGCAAAGGAAATGTACAAAACAGTGCTTACACACCACCGCGGAGATGAATATGGCACTGAAGCTCAGAAAAAATTAAAGGTGCTCGAATGATGAAGAAATTATTTTTTATACTGGCCCTGCCTGCACTTTTATTTGCACAGGAGCATAATAATCAGAACCAGCCGCAGAATCAGCCTAAAGTTGAGCTTCCGGAATTTGTTATTACAGGCGTTAGGCCTGTTAGCCTTCCGACTGTTTCTAAACAAAAGGCCGAGGTTGTTTCTACCTTATCACGCGAATTCTTTTTGCCGGGATTTTCTCCCGAAGAGCTTTCTATTGCTGAACTCTCCAATCCTGTTAGAAAAGAGATCACTTTCAGCACAGATACTTCAAAATATAACGGCAGGCTCATTTTCGGAGCTGGTGCATATACATTGCCTATGGGCGAGCTTTCTTATGGAAAGAGCTTCGATAACGGCGTTTTTAACGGCAAGCTCTGGGGCTCTAACGTAAGATCTTATTATAAGGATAATTCAGGTTATAATAATTCTGGACTGGATCTTAACGGAAGCTTCTTTAACAGCTATAATTCGGGTTTCCTGCCGGGAACAAAGTTTAATGTTGGCGGCGGCTATGAACGCGACTCCTATAAGTTCTTTGCTTCTTCCAAAACTCCTGACCTCCAGCGCGACCGCAATAAGGGCAATATAAGAGTTGGACTAACAAACGATCTTAAGGAAAACCTGAAGTACGGACTTAGTTTTAACGATGGAATACTTTACGTAAAAGATGCCGATGTAAAGGAAAATGTTTTTAACGCAAAAGGCTATTTTGAGACCGGACTTACAGGCATGACTCTTTCAATAAATGCAGGCCTGAAAAGCCAGAACCTTAGCAACATAGTAAGCCAGACATTTAACTTCTTTGAAAATAGTGCATCCCTGAAGTTCAAACCTTCGGATAACCTGCATTTTTCTGCTGGATTCTATTATGCTGTTTCGGGTGATAATACATCTTTCTTCCCGACAGGTACAATAACTCTTAAGTTCTCAGATAACCTTACACTCCTTGGTGAAATGTCGCCATACTCAGAGCTTGTAACGGTTCAGGACCTTATTTATCAGAACCAGTACCTCGACCTTAATCCGATTGAATATCCCAAGATATTTCGGATGGCCCAGCAGTTAGACCCTCCCTTTGCACTACAGAAAGATGCAGCGCTTTTAGGGCAGGGAGCAGTTTCTTCCGGTAAAAACGCATCTGGTGTAAACAGTACTACTTCAAGCGAAACCGGATATCCTACAATTCCTGTTACAAACGTTCTTGTAGATAATAAGTACAACCTTAAGGGTGCGCTTAAGTATGAGTTCAGCAAGTTCTTTGAAATTGACGGCGGATTCAGGTTCATAGATTATAATAATTATCCATGCTTCGTGCCTGGTGATTCTTCAAACGGAAAGTTCAATGTTAGGGCTGTATCTGCAAAAAGGTTTACAGGCTTTATGAACTTCCTCTTCCATCCGGGTCCTTATGGAATATTCTACGGAAATGTTCAGGTAGAGCATTTCTATGATGCAGATAATCAGAATATACCATATATTCCGGGACTGAGTTCAGAGATCTCGTATGAATATAATTTCGATTTCGGACTAAAGACCGAAACCCATCTTAATCTCAGGACAGGCACATGGGCAGATCTTCCGAACCATACAAAGATAGATCCATATATTAACCTGGGTGTCCGTTTGGGATTTGAGGTAGCGCCGAATTTCAATTTATTTACACAGTTATCAAATATTCTGAACAGAAACAATTATATTTGGTATGGTTATAAAGAAAAGTCAACCGATGTAGTATTTGGCATTGATTACAGATTCTAAATAATTTTTTTCTTTGATTAATAATTAAATATTGATGAATAAAGAAGACCTCATAAAAAATGTAGCTAAAACACTCGGAGCCTCCGATAGGGAAACGACCATTGCATTCGACATATTCCTGCGCAAAGTCTCCGAAAGTCTTAATGCCGAAGAATCATTAAGGGTTCCAGGTATCGGTATATTCCAGCTAAGCAGAAAATCTGCCGATGCAAAGGAGCAATCTGCCGATGAGAGACAGCTTTACCTGAACTACGTACCTTCTGGCGATAGCGGAAGTTCAGCAGGAAAGAGCAAGGACATTCTCTCTTTTCCTGTTGCAAGGAAGTACAGTGATGAGGGCTTTGATGAAAATGTGTTCAGCCTTAGCGTTGATAAACCTCTTATTCCTGTAGGTAACAAAAAGAAACAGGAATTCATGGTTCAGTCCTCTTACCTTATGCTTCAGAAAGAAATTGAGGATAAGACAGATGGCTTAATAGACAGATCGGCCAGAATGAATGACTTTAAGATAAGTGCTGCAGCTCCTCTCCTTGGGACTAATTTCCATTTGGAAAATGAGCTTGATGAAGCCGAACTACCATGGGATTTTGGAAGCAGCTCAGCTCACGAAGATG
>JAUZPB010000148.1 GCA_030706145.1 Bacteroidota bacterium | reverse complement strand
TGAAGGCAAAGGATTCTACCAGGAAAAAGGTAAGCCCGCAAGGATGCTATCAAAAGGTGATGTCGTTGTTATTCCATCTAAAGTTGAACATTGGCATGGAGCAGCTATCGACAGCCGCTTGGCACATATTGCTATTACCAGCAACAGTAAAGAAGGTGCAGTTGAGTGGCTCTCTCCAGTAACTGATGAAGAGTATCAGAAATGTCACTTCGCAGATAGTGCAAAGGATAGTGCTAAAGCCCTAAAGGTCAATCTTACAGAGGCAGCAATAAAAAATCATGAGGAATTACTTCCCAATCACAAATCAACACTAATGACAACAGATCCTGAGCTAATTGAAGCATTTGATAACTTTGCCTTTGATGATGTGATAAGCTATGGCAATTTAGATACAAAGACAAGAGTAATGATGATCTTAGCTTCAACTATAGCAAGTCAGGCTTTAAGCGAATATAAAGTGATGGCTGGAGGTGCTCTTAATGTAGGCATAAGTCCAATTGAAATTAAGGAGATATTATATCAGTCTGTGCCATACATAGGCATTTCGAAGGTACTGGATTTTATCTATGCTACAAATGAAGTATTTGAAAGCAGGGGAATAAAGCTGCCACTCGAAGGTCAGTCAACTACCAATTCAAAGACAAGATATGAAAAAGGACTTGAAGTGCAAAAATCTATCTTTGGAGTAGTGATTGATAAAATGTATGAGAAATCACCTAAGGATCAGATCCATATTCAAAAATACTTGTCTGCAAATTGCTTTGGTGATTATTATACAAGAAAAGGACTCGATATAAAAACAAGAGAGCTTCTGACTTTTTCCATGCTTATAAGTTTAGGTGGTGCAGAGTCCCAGGTAAAAGGGCACATTCAGGGTAATGTAAATGTTGGAAACGACAAGAAAAAACTCCTTAGCGTCATTACGCAGCTTCTACCATACATTGGATATCCAAGAGCTTTGAATGCAATAAATGCTCTGAATGAAGTATTGCCGGAATAGTGATTAGCTAAAAAAAGTTTGAATCGTGGAAAAAGAGTAGGGCTGTATCAGATTTTACAGCCCACCTACTTTTTGAAGCTAAACTGTGAATAGGTAAGCTTTACATTCTTCAATAATTTGATAGCTTTTTCAGCTTCACTTTGTTCAACCATAAGTATAGCAGGATCAACCGGGCGGATATTTTGCATTATTTCGCCCTTTATGAAATAGTTGATGCCTTTACTATCCAATATGCTTTTTATGAATGCCAGATCAACAAGATTTCCTGTCCTGAGGATTTCGACAAATATAATATCTGGATCAATTTCGTAATCTGTATTATCCTCTTCAGGCAGTTTATCAACCAGCTCTATTTCACAATCGGCACACTTTGTAAAGCCTTCACGGTATTCGGCTTTGCAGTTTGGACAGAACAATTAGTCTCCTGATTTTAGTCTATGAATGAAACACTTAGTATCTGATTTTATTTCAGAATTGTTAATCTGTCTTCTTGAATGGTAATTAGGATAGGGCAGAGATCACCTGCCCTAAAAATTATTTCAAAAGCGTGAGTTTCTTTGAGGTCCTATATTCTCCAGCTTGAATGGTGTATATATAAATACCAGATGGTAGAGAAGAACCATTGAACTGAACTTTATAATCTCCTGCATTCTGCATTTTATTTATTAATGTCGATACTTCACGCCCCAGCATGTCATAGATTTTAAGCTCAACAATTGACTTCTTCGGAATTGAATAGCTTATAGTTGTCGAAGGATTAAATGGATTTGGATAGTTCTGTCCGAGTTCGAATCTTAAGCTATTATTATTGTCATTATCTTCCACGCCGGTGATCTGTCTTGTCGTCTGGTGTATGTAAACATATGGAGAATCAACTACAAGTTTTGGAGAAGTGCCGATAGCAGGAATACAGATTGAATTTATAATACATTTTTTGTCAATGGAATATACCTTTAGAGAATCACTAATTATCATTGCCGCATATTTGAAGCCATTATCTATGGCAAGGCTGCTTGAACTTAATAGAATCTTCTGCTGTGAAAAAGAAGTGTCGCGGCTGCTGAAGGAATATTTTTCCAAGTTCCCATTTCTAAAAATATATAAAGTGCTGTCTGTGTATTCCCACCTGTAACTCTCCAGATCCATGAATTTACGGTGATAGATCATTTTATTGTTACAGAATTCATAAAGATTCATCCTGGACCCATCATGTACAAGAAATAGGTTTTGTGATAATTGTGCTACTTTGACAGGAAGTATTTTGTCGGAGAAAATTATTTCTTTAGAAGAGCTGTCAATCATTACATAAGGGGCATTGGAAAGATCAGTGAGGATTAATTTATAGTCCCTTGTCCCTCCATCTAGTTTTTCGAAGACTGCAATGTAGTCGCTATTAATTTTACCTACTGCTGTCACGAAATTATATGCATTGTTATGTGGAGGAATGATTAGGCTGTCATTGTCTGTGATGAAACAGTTGGTGTATAGATTGCTAATCACCCACTTACCTTTATTTGCGTTAATTACTTTTGTGAAAAGAAGCGTTCTGTATTCATGGAAGGGTTTGTCCACTTCTATTGTATAACTTATCTGCCTGTCAGCTTTTGTATTCTCATTTAAGATCCTCACTTCTGTTCTATCATACATTACGGGATTAAAGCTAGTAATAGTCTTAAAGAGATAATTATGCTTGGAGGTGCTGATGTGGTCAGTAAATTCAGACCACGTATACCCATTGCTCCATGAAATGTGTTCCCAATTCCCAATTGTATCACCGGGCGAAATACTTGCAGCATCGAATTTTACTTTTAAGAGATTCCCTTCATAACCGTTCTGTGCAGTGAGTGTACCCGTAAGAAAACAAATACAGATTAATAGCAGAAAATATGTTTTCATAATAGTATTTATGTTGGTGGAAAATATTTCTCTCCTAAAACAGACAAAAAATCAGTCCATGTTTTTGTGCTTACTAACTTATTTCTCAAAAGAAGATAAGCGGCACAGATATATGGATGCTTACCCAATAGAAATCGAATGCTCACCCAAATATTAGGGTTCTTTTGGGAGAATGTCAATATTTGCAAATATTTGAAACATTCTTCCTTTATCTAAGCTTATAAAGCTTACCTCAGGAGAACCATTTTTTTTGTTTCAGCATGATTTTTAAACTGTAGCCTGTAAAAATAAACCCCGCTGGATAATTTATTTAAAATTTCACCTTTTAACCGGAATTCACCATAACCTGGTTCCTTCTGCACTTTTCTGTCTTCAAAAAGCTTCTGTCCCAATATGTCAAATACTGCCAGACTCAATTCACCGGCTTCGGGTATGGAATAACGAATTAGAGTACCGGAATTAAATGGATTTGGATAGTTCTGAAAAAGGGTTATTTCCTTTGGATAGCTGATAATGTCGGGCTCACTTACTGAATTTATTTCCCCTGGAGTTCCTCCTTTTACTTTGCTTATTGCCCAGCTGTGTGCAAGTGAATTATCAAGCTTACTGTTTTTTAATTCCAGAGTGTAACCCTCTCCATCAGCCTCCGCAGGCCATTCTCCTTTATTATTATAAGTCAGCGAATCTAAAATTATTTTATTTGGATCTCTTAAGATTATCTTTTCTCCTTTATTATCCAAACCAAAACTAAAATTTCCGACTACGTGCTTTTGATTTGGAAAGATACTGCTGAATGCATTCTTATCTCTGCATATAACTAAATATCCTTTTGGAGCAATAACGCTGTTTGGTGGGATTTCATAATTATGTGTGCTATCTGAATCTGATAAATTGCAACCATAGAGATTAACTGTGGAGTCAGATGAATTGTACAATTCAATCCAGTCTTCAGAATTCATAGCTTCATTTGATTTATAATTAATTTCATTTATTACTATACTTTTTTCGGGAATACTGCTTTTGACAAACTTAGCTGATATCTTAAAATTCTCCTTTGTCATTATTTTAATTGGATTGGTCATTCCAGAGATTTCGTTATTCCATCCTGCAAATAAGTAACCTGGTTTCGGAATTGCTGTAAGCTCAATGGGTAAGTTCCTAAAATACACACCTTTCCAGGGTAATTCTTTTAATTCTACTGTATTGACTTTTATAAATCCTTCTCCCTGCATTGGTAAATCAATACTTAAATCATATAAACCTTCCAACCCGAAATGAGTTATTATCGACATATACACATTAGGTATTCTTTTATCAGCAAATTCATACAAGACATTAACCTTAGAATTCCAGTTTTGGGCAGACATCGGCCATTTGACCTGATGGCGTGGGATTTCTTTCTCAATAGCTGATTTGAATCTTGTTATTATAGGTGTAACTGCTTGCGGGGTGAAATTTGTATTCAGTAAATCAGCAAAGCGTGTAATAAATGCGTTACGGAATTTATCATTTTTGACTAATCCTCTGAAAAGATTTGATGACCTTGGAGGATTGTTAAATGTATTTGCAGAAAGTAAACTTCCCAACATATCGTCATTATATTCATGTGCATTCCGTTCGAAAAAATCATATCCGAATCCAAAGTCCAGATCACATAAAATCCAGCGCCATCTCCCGCCCGGCTTAATTGGTCTCCAAAGCCTTGTATTCAGAATCGGCCAATCATAATTATTATAATATATTTCGGCAGCGTTATAGTCTATGAAATTATCTACATCTATTTGTGAAAGCACATAATTGTAATTCACAGAGTCGCGTAGATCATGAGTTTCAACGAAATCCTGCAAATCGGAATAAACCTGGTTTTCTCTTCCGTCATATAGCCATCCTTGCTGGTATTCAGGTTTGATTATATAAACACTGTCGCGGTCAATGTGATAATTTTCTGCAACATAATCTTCGTTTAATCTCTCACGGACTTCATAAATACCCCAGTATGTGCCATTAATAAAAACAATTGCCGGCCGGTATGCCTGCAAATCAACATTAGTACCTTTTGCAATTTCCTGCATAAATCCATCTCTGAAGAGCGCCTTTAACCAATCGTTTCCACCATTTCTCAATAAAATTGCCTCAAACTGTTTTATAGGCTTATCAGGAAAAACCTGATAATCAATTTTATTATTTCCATATATATCTCGTGCAAAAATTACAAAAGAGTTTTGAGGAAAAACTCTTGATCCGTTTCCTGTTATTCTGGTTCCGCCATTTATACTAAAAGCTAAGGTTTTATCAGTTTCGAAAAATTCAACATGGATAGGCTTTTCCCAATCTTCCGAAATGTTTGATATAATTCCAGTTTTAGCACCCCAGAAATTTATAGGATTTGATGAAAGAGAAACTACCGGTAAAGTTGTATTCTCATTTATTAGATAAGTATTTGTGCTGATTTCTTTAGAACAATTACTCAGACTGAAAGCCCTTGCTTTTATAACCTGCGTTCTTTTGATAATAATCGGAGTAGTATATAAAATCGAAGAGGGGCTTGTATTTAAAGGATCAGTATTATCAATTGTATAATAAATTTTAACATTTGGATCTTTATTAGTAATAGAAACTACAACAGAATCCTTATAAAAACCTGCTGGTACTGAAAATAGGGGAGGCGCAATATCTGTACTAACTGCATTCTGAAGTCCATTTGCATAGCCAGGTGTTGCATTAGGTAAAATATAAAGATTATTTCTGCCGTCAGGTGATCTTCCGTATGAACTATTAACTAATAATTCGGGAATATTCAGATAATCAATTCTATTCCCAATAGAATTATACAAATATAACTTTTCACCACCTGAGTCCAGTTTAAAATTTGTATGTGCTGATTTTGTAATAATTGTGTCTCGAAACCTTAGGCTAACCGGACGTCCGTCTGCATTATCACCATTTTTATAGCCAAGATAAAAAACCGGTATGCATGCAAGATCAGTATCAGATAAGGCTGGACTGTTATGTACCTGAATTGACAGTACATTCTCTCCATTATTTAAGTATTGAATAGAATTTTTTAATGAAATGACTTTTGGTAATTGTCCTCTGTATAAATAGGCCTCTCTGTTCCAGGAAGCCTTTGTATTAAAGAATATTTTTTCTCCGGGCTTACCTAAATTATCTCTTGCGACCTCCTGACCATTCAGATAAGCAACATAGCCATCATCATAATCAAGCAGCAATTTCATATCCTCAACACTATTAATATCCTTTACATGAAATATTTTTCTAACATATAGTGAATTAATAATTGGAAGTTTTGTCGAATCATTACTATTCCCGAATCCTATGCAGGTGGGCCCTTCTTTCCAGTTGGCGTCATTAAATTCTAGTGTTTTCCAGTTTGAGTCCGGTTCCGATATTCCCTCAAAATATTTCCAGATATCTCCCCATTCAATGACAGTCCGCCATGTAGTAAATTTGCTTCTGTTTTTGCCTGAGGCAAAAATCAATAAAAACTCACCAGGCTCTAAGGCGGTATTCGGTATTTGCCATTTCAATGAGTCTTTTTGGTCAGATAGGTAGTATTCGTTCAGTATCATTCTGCTTGTACCGGGATTAAATAATTCAATCCAGTCAGAATAATCCATATCTTCATCCTGTTTATTTGAAGCATTTTCGCTCATGACTTCATTTATTACTACATTTTGGCCTGATACATAACCAGAAAAAACCGCGAGAATAATTATTAGCAGATATATGGCAAGTCTGAATGATTTCAAAATAATCCTCCGGAAGTCTGCAAATTTGAGATAACATTTTGAGAGCTATTTGAAAATTAGATAACTGAATGAGTTTTTACATAATAATTGTGAACACTTATTATTCACTCTGTTAGAATAGTTCCTATTGTGTCATGTAAATGTTTTTGAATAATTGAATTCTCTAATCCAATGATTTACATAAAACCGGACTTAGTTACAATAGAGTAGTGAAAAATACAATTAAAATGAATTATTTACCTCTATAAATAGTTGAAATAAATGGTTTATCGAAAATTTCCGGAAATTAATTTTTTGAGAGCATTGTCTTTTGAAGGGCTATTATGGAAATAAAGAAGAAGTACTTAAAAAAGAATGCTCTAATAATGTAGAAAAAAATACTACTTTAAGTTTTAAGGATCAAACATTTTTTATTAGCCAGCTGGCGTCTATACGATTATAGTTTAACCACTAAGAATTCAGAAGTGCTCTTTTCATTCTAAAACAATCTTCCTTACCTATGCATAACAAAAATTGATGCTCTTCTTTGTACAACATAAATATTAAAATATTTGACAATTAGGGGCAGAATTAGCAAGTTGCATTCCCATTTTTAAATTCAGTGATATATAAACTTTTCCCGGTTATTATATAACAACATATATTGCAAATATTAACTAAAGCAGAGAAAGTATGTTTATTGTAAAAAGATATTTATTGTTTACTATTTTATTCAGCCTTTTTGTATCTAATAATTATTGTCAAGATCTTTCCCAATATTTCTCAAAACATGTTCCTCAAAACTATTTAAAAGATGAAAATAGTACAAAACAGCTCAATGTTAATTTGTCAATGTATGCTTCAGTAAATCCAAATTTAATTTATTTTTATTTGAAGTATTTAGAACAACATGATACTAAACATATTTATAATTTAGATTCTAATTACTATAATATTTTAAGTTCAAATTATGCCTTCCATTCAAATAAAAGAAATGAATTGATTGATAAAGAGATTAAAATTACGAAAGACAGACCGCTTGATAGGTTTAAGAAAAGAGAACTCATCATCTTACTGAATAACCTAAAACTCTCATTTCAAAATAATAGATCTTCCGTAATAATTCTCCCTGTTGATTCAAACAAAATGGCATATTATTCATACCTCTATTTTAGTGAAAAGAGAAACATAGAATATTCTCCCGAAATAAATTATGATTCGTTAAATCAGATTTCAATAAAAGAGAAAATAATAGATTTTGATAATGTGATCTCAGATGCCTCAAAAGACCGTGAGTTTAAGAAAGTATATACAAAAGCGTTTCTAAATAAATATTTATTTCTTCTAAGTTCTGGCTATATTGAAAAATACTCAAACAATCAAAGGTTGCAACTGAGTGAAATAGCAGAAGTAATTATGGATGATCCTGAGCCTGATAGACAAGGATCTGGATTATATATTGTTGCAAACTGGAATAATGTTGAATATGAAGCTGTGAATCATACATTATTTAAGGATAATTATCTGCCTTTTAGTGAATATGAAATTAAAAAATCATTTAAGGCAACTGCTTTGGCAAGCTTTGGCCTGGACTATAAATTAAGTCTTAAACAAAACAAACAGATATTTTCTGCTCTGGATATTAATTTGTTTTATACTTTATTTGAAGGAGCAAAAGACGATTCAAAATATCAGATTATCGAAAATACATCACTATATGAAAAACCTTCTGATTGGAAAAAAGGAGATCCAATTATAAAAGTATATGAATATAGAGGCTTTACAGAAATAAGCAATATCAACAGTTATAAATTATCCGAATTCAATTTGCAGTTATCAACCCCAATCCACTATTTCTATGATAACCTTAATATTGCCCTCGGTGTTGGTTTTTCTTACTTTATTTACAAGTATTATTATACAATTGATAAGCAACCTAGTATAGTATATCATATTGATCCGAGTAAAGTAAATAATGATCCTGTTGAAATAGAGACAAAAGATTCTAAATTATCCTTTTATCCATTTATTACTATAAACTATGATTTATTTGATAAATTAAATTTCTATTTAGATGCAAAACTAGGCTCAGATTTATTCAAATTTTACGCAGGTATTAAGTTTAAGCTTATAAGATTATAAATATATTCGCATATGATCGAACTCTGTTTGGGAGGGAAGTTAACTCGAAATAAAATTGGGGTCAATTCGTTTGTTCAATCCATATCAGCAACATTAATTACAATAACAGATAAAGTGATCGGATGAATATATTAATTCAAGTAATTATATACATCCCGTTCATTAGCTTTGCATTTGGCGGAATCTTTTTGTCTTCAAAATAATCGTAACCTTCCTTTAAGTTTTTCCAGAATGAAATCCATTCCGATTGCTTATGGCGTTCCATATTCTTTTCTGTCATAAAGAAAGGATATACGTCAACGCATATTATTTTTTGTCCATTTCTGAAAGCTGCATCTATTAAGGTGTAAATCTGTTCAATCACGGGATTTGTCATTGCGAAACACCCAGATGAGACACATCCGCCATGCACTTCTATATCATTACCTGTCCTTTTATAAAACCTGTCATATTCGTTTGGATAACCAATATCGAATGCAAGATGATAGTGGCTCTCAGGATTAAGCTGGCCAGGCTGCACGGAATAAAAGCCTTCCGGACTAAAAAGATCTCCTTGCTTCAGCTTTGGACCTAATTCCCTGTTAAGACTGCATATATCATAATTCCTGAATAAGACATATTCTTTCTTATCTTTTATCCAAAGTTGAAGAACTGCATTTTCCTTAAAAATCCTTATATAGACTGGAGATCCCAGCTTAAGTTGTCTTTGCTTTAACCCATTTTCAAGCAGGATCTGATTCCTCTTTAATATCTCAGCTACACTTTTACTTAATGCTGGACTGAAATGTGATGTAGTACTGAATACATCGCCCAATATAGTAAATAGCAGGATTAAAATAGAAATAACAGATATTTTCATTTTGATATAATAACGTTATAAGGCTGTTCTTTATCATTTAAGGGTTATCAACTTAACAGCATGGAACCTTATTGTCAATCTAATTATGAAGAATGTTTCATCCGCTTTAAAAATTATTTAAGCAGCATAAGTTTCCTGCTTGCCATGTAATTTCCTGCAGTAAGAGTGTATATATAAATTCCTGAGGGTAAAGAAGTGCCATCGAACATTACATTATATTCTCCAGCATTCTGCTCTTTATTTACCAGAGTTGATACCTGCTGGCCCAGTATGTCATAGACTTTTAGTTCAACGCGGGATTGTTTAGGAATAGAGTAGCTAATTGTAGTAGCAGGGTTAAAAGGATTAGGATATGCCGTGAGCCTATAAGTTTTTGCAACTACAGTATTCTCTTCGTCAAAAC
>JAUZPB010000147.1 GCA_030706145.1 Bacteroidota bacterium | reverse complement strand
TGTGAGTGTTCAGCTGCTGTTGATAATGCTCTTCCAATACTGAAAGAGCAGGTTGATTTCATTACGAAAGGGGACCGCAGCAGGGGTGTTACTGAACTAATAAAGATGATATTGGAAGATGATCTAAAGAGTCTTGAAAAGAATCTAAAGTTGCACAAGGTATAGATGATGAAACATGGATGTATCATTTAAGAAAAGGGGATTACTCGAATTGGTTTGGACAAATATTAAAAGATGACATTCTGGCTTCAGAAGCTGAAAAAATTGAAAGACAGGAAAACATTTTAGCAAAAGAAAGTAAAAGACTGATAAAAGAAATAGTTAACCAGCACTATACAGGAAGTTAATAGCTTATCAAAAATACTTAATTTATAAGTGTACTTAAGTATAAGTAAATCTTAGTAGGACATTCCTAAGACGAGCATAGCTAAATAGTTGTATTAGAGATATTTAGCTAAAATAATCTGAAGCAGTTCAGTGAATTCTTTTTCGATCTCTTTCCCATGGTTTTGTGTATACCACATATGAAGATTTTCATAAATCTCAGGTTTTGGCATTCCTTGCTTTTTCAAGTTTATGAAGAGTTCCTGAGCAGCTTTAGGACGGGGGCCCCATTTAAAGATCTCGGAACCTTTTTTGTCAAATGCTATCAGCTTTGGTATACTTCTACTGCCGTTTGTAAGGTATTGGTCCATTAGTTCCGGATTTGAATCCCTAAGTAAAATGCAAAGTTTAACTTTTGCATTACATTCGGCAATTCTGTTAATGTATGGGAGGTTTTGTGCAGAATCCCCACACCAATCCTCTGTAAGTACCAGCCATGACTGTTCTTGGCTAATCGAAGATAAAAGGGATTTTAGTTTATCAGAAACGATATAGTTCTTTTCAATTCTTATGCTTCTCTGAAGGTTAAGCTTTGTGTAATAAAACAATTTCATTTCTTCTTCGGTCAGATTATTCGGGTTAGTGCTAAGAAGCTTTATTTTTGTCCTGTCCATATATTCTGTATAAGAAATTCCTTTGTAAGATTTTCCGGAAACTACTATTTCATTAGCCATCTTTATATCCTGATTAAATGATTAACTTATAAATAATATTGAAATTAATACTCTTAATGTGTGTAAAAATAAATCTTTAGCTTCTAATATCTCTTGCAAAAAACTATCTTGATTTTCCAATTTGCCCTAAGTGTTTGTAGCAAATGTGGTTTTTCTTAAAATAAAAAAAGAATGTAATTTCCGTCACAATTTTTTCATGGAGATGTAATTATTTTCTCCCTCATTATAGTTTAATGTAGGCACACTAATCAATAAAATAAATATTCCTAAATATTTAAAGACTTTCGTAATTTTCATTGCGATAAAAACAAAGCTCGTAAATCATCCGGAATAAAATCAGTTAATGCTAATTACAAAACTAAAAAGTGCTGTTACAGTAATTTTCTATGTGGGAACATTCGGTTTTCTACTACTGGTTTCGGCATGCAATAAACATGATGAAACAAGAGCGCCGCTTGCGAAAAAGATCGCACATACAGAGAGGTTGAATGATGATATTCGTTTGGATTATTATTACTGGCTCAGAGAAAAAGACAATCCGGAAGTAAAGAAATATATAGAAGCTGAAAATCAATATACAAATAAGCTTATGGAAAGCTCGGAGTCTCTTCAGAATAAGCTTGTTGATGAATTCTGCAAAAGAAATTTTAATGAAGATTATGAAGTCCCGCAGCAAAAAGGGGAGTATTACTACTATACAAAAATGATACAAGCTATGCAGTATCCGGTATACTGCAGGAAAAAGAAGTCGTCAGGCAGTAAAGAGGAAGTAATACTTGACCAGAATAAAATTGCAGGCAAAAAGAATTACTTTAAGATTGCCACTTTTGAAATGAGTGATGATCAAAAATATATGGCTTATTGTGTCGATTCACTTGGATACGAGACTAATTCAATTTACATAAAAGACATTGAAAGCGGCAAGATTCTAAAAGACTGTATTACTAATGCATCTTCAAATTTTATCTGGGCCAGCGACAATCGAACGATATTTTATACAAAGATGGATCAGGATTACCGGGCAAACAGGGTCTATAAGCACAGGTTAGGGGAAGCTAGCAGCAGGGATGAATTTGTTTATTATGAAAAGGACGATTCCTATCAGATATTATTATATAAATCCAGCAGCAACCGCTATATCTTCATCGGGGCAGGGAATATTTCAACGACTGAGACATACTATATTGATGCTTTCCATCCTGATATGAAACCAAAATTGGTTTATCCGCGGCAGGAAAACCTGGAATATTATGTTTACGATTCAGGACCGAATTTTTATATACTGACAAACGACAAGGCGAAAAATTTCAAGGTGGTTGTAGCACCTATTTCCAATCCATCAAAAAAGCTTTGGAAGGATGTTATCCCATACAGGCAGGAAACTAAAATTGATGAACTGAAAGTCTTTAAAAACTTTTTAGCATTGTTTGAAAGAGAAAAGGGTGAGCAAAAAATTGAAATAGTTGATCTAAGGAGTAAGTCACGGCATTATGTAAAGTTTGACGAAGCTGCCTATACTTTAGGGTATGATGTAAATTCCAATTATTACGGTGACATTCTAAGTTTCAGGTACTCATCTTTTATAAATGTTCCATCGTTATTGAATTACAATATGGGAACAAGAGAAAAGAAAGTCGTCGGGGGGATTTCAGGTGTAAGGAATTATAGTGCTGACAATTATAAAACAGAAAAGGTACTTGTGGGGACTTCAGATGGAAAGAAGGTCCCGGTTATTTTGGTCTATAAAAAAGGAATAGTAAAGGATGGTTCAAATCCGATGGTTCTGACGGGTTATGGGGCCTATAATAAAGCAAATGAGGCAAAGTTTTCATCAGAAATAGTGAGCCTGCTGGATCGCGGCTGTATATATGGAATTGCACACATAAGGGGAGGCGGTGAAATCGATGGCGGATGGTACGAAGAGGGTAAACTACTCAAAAAGAAGAATAGCTTTTCGGATTTCATCGCTTGTGCAGAATATTTCATAAAGGAAAAGTATACCTCCGGAAAAAGACTCGCCATATGGGGCAGGAGTGCCGGAGGATTAGTAATTGGTACGGTTGTTAATATGCGTCCTGACCTATTTAAGGCCGCAGTTGCTGAAAATCCATTTGTTGATGTTCTAAATACTATGTTGGATCCCTCATTAAAAGGAACAGTGCAGGAATATGAGGAATGGGGTGATCCAAATAACAAGATCTTCTACGATTATATAAAATCATATTCTCCATATGACAATGTAAAGGAGCAGACCTATCCTGATATGCTTATACTTGGTGCTCTCAAAGACACAAGGGTTTCGTACTGGGAGCCATTAAAATGGACAGCTAAGCTAAGGGAGAAAAAAAGAGGGAATAGCATGCTCATACTTAAGATTTATGAAGATGGTGATCATACCGGAGGCTCTCAGCAATTAGAGAATTACAGGCGGACTGCCTTTAAGTATGCCTTTATGCTCAACAGACTTGGAATAGAAAAGTAGATCTTTACATTAATCAAAAATTATTCATAACTTCCGGATGCATATTTAATCAAAATTCCACGGAACAGAGATATGTTCAGGTTAGTTTTCTTTATTTTTCTCGGAGGCTCAGTTTTGCTTTTCTCGCAGACAGCATCAAAGGTCAAAGTTACATTTAATGTTAAAACAAAAGGTATTTCAAAAGACTCCGTAGTCTACATAGTTGGGAGTTCTAAAGAGCTTGGCAATTGGCAACCTGATAGTGTAGCTCTTAAGAAGAGTAAAGATGGAACATGGACAAAAACAATTTTATTTGAAAAGGGAAAATCTGTTGAATTTAAGTTTACTCTTGGCTCATGGGAAAAAGAAGCTCTGAACCCAGATGGAACAACCCCACAAAACCATGTCCTCCTTGTAAGTGGTGATACTGTGCTCAACTATACAGTAGAGAGCTTCAAGTCAGGTAAAAAGATTATTGAAGGTGCAATAACAGGAGATGTTAGTTATTACAGAAAAATGAAGGGGGATGGAATTAACTCCCGGGACATTATTGTCTGGTTACCTCCCAAGTACCATACAGATATATCAAAGAGATATCCGGTACTTTACATGCACGACGGGCAGAATATTATTGATCCAGCCACTTCTAGTTTTGGCGTTGACTGGGGTGCAGATGAAACAGCCGACAGCCTGATAAAATCAGGGGAAATGCAGGGTATAATTATAGTGGGAATATACAATACAAAGGACCGGACAGCTGAATACTCATATTCTGACCTTGGGCAAGCTTACATGAATTTTATCATAAATAAGTTAAAGCCTTTTATTGACAGCACATACAGAACCTTACCTGACAGGAAAAACACGGCAACTATGGGCTCTTCTATGGGAGGGTTAATATCCCTAATGCTTGTATGGGAGCATCCGGAGGTTTTTTCCAAAGCCGCTTGTCTTTCTCCTGCCTTTAAGATACAGGAATTAAATTATGTGCCATTTATAGAAAAATATAATGGCCCGGACAAGGATATAAAGATTTACATAGACAATGGCGGCATTGCTCTTGAGGCCGAACTAAGGCCAGGAATAGATTATGCTATTAAGGCATTAAAGGAAAAGGGATTTAAAGAGGGGAAAAACCTTCAGATATTTTTTGATGAAAATGCAGAACACAATGAAAGAGCCTGGGCCAAGCGTCTATGGAGACCAATGCTCTTTCTTTTTGGTAATGAATTACAATGATCTATTCTTTCCAGTCAGGAGGGGAGATCAGAACGACAAATTCTCCCTTTAAGACCTTATCTTTAAGACCAATAAGCAGCTCAGAGGGTTTTCCTCGCCAGACCTCTTCGAACTTTTTTGTAAGCTCACGGGCAATAACAACTATTCTTTCCGGCATATATTCATTTAATTCATTGATCAGCTTTTCTATTCTGTAAGTAGATTCGTAGAGTATAATGGTCCTTTCTTCATTTACAAGCTGCTGAAGCTTTTTTTGTCTTCCTTTTTTTTGAGGGATGAATCCTTCGTAGACAAAAGAATCAGTTGGCAGACCACTTAAGCTAAGAGCTGTAATAACTGCAGTAACACCAGGAATTGCCTGTATGGGAATATTGTTTCTAATTGCAGTAGATATCAGTCTTGCGCCAGGATCAGAGATAGCTGGAGTGCCTGCATCAGAGACAAGGGCGCAGCTTTCTCCACCTCTAATGCGGTTAAGTACATACTCTATTTTTGAAGTCTCACTTTGTGCATTAAATGAGACCAACTCTTTCTTTATTTCATAATGATTTAAGAGGAATCCTGTAACACGCGTATCTTCGCACACAACGAAATCCACATCCTTTAGAACCTCTAATGCTCTTAGAGTGATATCTTTAAGATTACCTATTGGAGTGCTTACAATAAAAAGGGAAGAATCCATATTAGTAGTTATGATTGTTGAATTATTAAAGTTGAGTATTAATTTAATATAAGTTCAAAAGAAAAACTTTAAAATGATAACGGCTCCACCGTGGAGCCGCATCATGCAAGTAGTTTATTATCGATTTTTTTATTAACGAAGTAAATATAATGTTTTTTCGATTATTTTCAAACCCTCGAAAATTTCCTGATTTGTTATGTTCAGGACAGGGCGAAAACGGATCGATCTACTGCCGCAGGGGAGTATAAGCAGTTTATTTTTATAGCAAAGGTTTATGAATTCCTTTCTTATATCTGCATTGGGCATATCAAAAGCGCACATCAGGCCAAGCCCGCGTGTATTGGAGATAAACTCGGGATATTCACTCTGCAGATTACGAAGGTTTTCAAGGAGGAAAAGGCCATTAACTCTTGAATTTTCTACAAGATTCTCCTCCTCAATTATTTCAAGATTACGCTTCGAGCGGATCATATCAACCAGGTTTCCGCCCCAGGTTGAGTTAATGCGGCTTGATTTATGGAAGCAATTGTCTGTTACTTCATCGATCCTATCACTAGCCATAATACCGCAAACCTGCATCTTTTTGCCAAAGGAAACTATATCAGGTTCAACAAAGTGCTGGAAAGCCCACATTTTGCCTGTAAGTCCAATTCCGGTCTGGACTTCATCGAACATAAGGAGAATGTCATTTTCATTAGCAATTTCGCGAAGTTTTACGAGAAACTCCTTTCTAAAGTAATTATCGCCGCCTTCGGCCTGAATGGGTTCAATAATAATAAGAGCAATATCGTCCTGATTGTTTTTTATTGCACTATATATCTCGTTTTCTGCCTGCAATTCAAGTCTTTTTATTTCATCTAAGTGTTCTTCAACAGGGAATGTGATCTTAGGGTTGGTTATTCTAGGCCATTCAAACTTTGGGAAATATAATATCTTATTAGGGTCGGTATTAGTAAGTGAAAGTGTATAGCCGGATCTCCCATGAAAAGCTTCCTTGAAGTGGATTATCTGGTGACCCTTTTCAGTTTTGTATCCCTTTTCAAAGTTCTTCCTGACTTTCCAATCAAAAGCGACCTTTAGACCATTCTCAACGGCCAGGGCCCCTCCGTCTATAAAAAACAAATACTTAAAATGTTCAGGTACAGCGACTCTTGAGAAAGTATCTACAAACTCAGCCATTTCAACTGAATAGAGGTCGGAATTAGATGGTTTGTTTGTAGCTGCAACGGCTCCGATTTTCTCTCTGAAAAGTGGATTATTTAGCTTTGGATGGTTAATACCTAGGGGGGAAGAACCGAAAAAAGAAAAGAAATCCAGATAACTTTCACCTGTCAGGGCATCAACTATCCTAACACCATGGCTTTTCTGGTGATCGAAGACTAGATCAAATCCATCGACTAACATTTTCTTTTTCAGAACTTCATGAACATTATATGGTGTTATTGAATCCCATATAATATTATTTTGCAATATCTCACTCATAAAAACTCCTGAATTAAGTGTTAAACAGGCCTATGAGAAGGCGGGAAAGATATATTGTGAATTATAGAATGATCCCTGGTTAAGGAAAGGGCAAAAGTTTAGAACACGTTTTCAAAACGGGAAACAAAGTAGCTTCGGAGGGAGCGGAAGCCGGTATTCTCAAAAAAATCGATAAACTGATTCATCTATATAATCTTAAAGAAATTATCGGGATGAAATTCAGAGGACAACTTAATTATTTAATTTACAATTATCAATTGGATAATTTAGTAGATAAATAAAAAAAAGGACGAAAAATTCCTTGATTTTCCCGATTTAAATCCAAATCTTTTGTATAGGTAATTGAAATATTCAGTAGTTAAAAAAGAGTTAAGAACATAGTTGAAATTTAAGTTAAATGTGTTCATTTTTTATAGATGCAGTGTATATAATAAAAGGAACTAATTGTTGGAGGTGATGTATAAGTCATTAATAAACAATTAGTTAACGGGAATAGTTTGAGAATTAAAGTGCATTTAAGTTTAGTTTTAAGAGAACAATTGTAATTAGTATCAAGGTAAAAAATTATTATTTTATCTATTGCTAATTCCAAAATCGTTGACTAATTTTACACAATGAAAATATTGGAGTTTATTTAACCAGAATATTGTTTATAATATTTAATCTAAATGAGTGAGTGTGGGGAAATAAACACTTCTAATTATGATTTGCATATCAAACTAAACTGTATAATTAAACAAAAAAAAACTATTCTTTTAATTTTAGGAGAAAGACGTGAACGCTTCGAAAATCAAATCTGCTTTTACTGGATTTGCCGGTATTGCTATTCCGGTTTTAATTACAGTCGCAATTCTTATCTATATCTTTGTACTCGGAAATCCAGAGAATTTCCAGGGCAAGAATCCTGCAAACCATCCATTGCCAGGCAACTATCTTGGAATCGTATACAAAGGTGGTATCATCGTGCCTATATTGATGTCATTGTTAATGATGGTTCTTACATTCGCAATTGAAAGATTCATTACAATTTCAAAAGCAAAAGGTAAAGGAAGAGTAAATGCATTTGTTGCAAGAGTACATACAAAGTTATCACAGGAAGACCTGGATACAGCTATTGCTGAATGCGACAAACAGAGAGGATCAGTTGCTAATGTTATTAAAGCTGGAATTCTCAAATACAAAGAAATGATTCCTGAGAAGTCATTAAACAGAGATCAGAAAGTCGTAGCTATAAAGCAGGAAATTGAAGAAGCTACTTCACTTGAATTGCCTATGCTCGAACAGAATTTAGTAATTGTTGCTACAATCGCTTCTATTGCTACTTTGATGGGTTTGTTAGGAACAGTACTTGGTATGATCAAAGCATTCTCTGCTCTTGCAACAGCTGGTGCTCCTGATGCAGTTGCTTTGGCAAACGGTATTTCTGAAGCTTTGATCAACACAGCATTAGGTATCGGAACTTCAGCATTGTCAATCATTGCTTATAACTATTTTACAACAAAGATCGACAAGCTTACATATAGTATAGATGAAGCTGGTGTTGCTATTATCCAGAATTTCACTGCTCATCATAATTAATAAGTTCAACAATATTTTGTAAAGATAAAAATGCCAAAAGTAAAAGTACCCCGTAAGAGTACACTCATAGACATGACGGCCATGTGCGACGTAGCATTCTTATTGTTGACGTTTTTCATGATGACAACTCAGTTTAAGAGTGATGACTCTGTAATCGTAAACTTACCGTCATCAATATCTGACATAAAATTGCCTGATACTGATATCATGAACATTACGATTGATAAAGATGGTAAGGTTTTCTTTGGAATTGATAACAAGAACTTTTCCAGAGAAAGACTCATAGACAGAATTGGACAGAAATATAACATCCAATTTACACCGGAAGAAATTAAAGCCTTTACGCTTACTTCAGGTATTGGTATTCCGATTGCAAATTTGAAGCAATGGCTTGATTTGCCTGACATTGACCGAAAGGCTTTCAAGCAGCCCGGAATTCCTACTGATTCAACTAACAATGAATTAGGTACCTGGATTATGCAAGCTCGTTTATCAAATCCGGGATTGAGGATTGCTATAAATGGTGATGGAAGTGCATCTTATCCAGTTGTAAAGAAGGTAATGTCTACTTTACAGGATAAGAATGTTAATAAATTTAATTTGATAACTAATTTAGAAGCTAATCCGAATACAAAGTATAAGAAAGCGGATGTAAAAAAATAGGAATTGTGAAAAATGGCTGAACTAGATACCTCGCAAGGTGGTAAGCACGGTAAGGGCAAGAAGAAAAGAAGTAAGAAACAATCTACCAGGGTTGATATGACCCCTATGGTTGACTTAGGATTTCTTCTGGTTACATTTTTCATGCTTACTACTACGTTTAGTAAACCTCAAACAATGGAAATAAATCTTCCGGCAAGACCCACTCCGGGTGAAAAGGTTGAAGATGCTCCAGAATTGAAAGCATCGAAAGCCTTTACGGTGATCTTGGGTGAATTTGGGAAGGTTTACTATTATTCAGGTCTTACTACTGAGAATGCCGAAGTAAAAGTCACAGACTTTTCTGAAGGCGGAATCAGAAAAATATTACTCGACAAGAATGCTATGATCAATGGGTTGACTGTTCTTATAAAACCAACAGATAAATCAACCTATAAGAATGTAGTTGATATTCTTGACGAGATGAACATTACAAATGTAAAGAGATATGCTCTTGTAGATGTTACTCCAGTGGATTTAGATTTAATTAAGAAACTTTAAAAATTAAATAGTGATTAAAATGGCGAATCAAATATCTTATAAAATCGATCTAAATGAACTTGTTTTTGCGAACAAGAACAAGGAATATGGAGCATATCAACTACGAAAGAACTATCACAAGTACTTGAATACTGCTCTTTTGATCGCAATACTAATCTTTGTCCTGGGGACGAGTGCACCTTTGATATTAAGGGCTCTTAAACCTGTGGAGAAAGTTGATCTAACATTAAGAAAGAAAGTGGTCTCAATTACAGACCTAGCTGCACCTCCATCAATCGACGAAAAGAAGGTTGTTGAGCAGGTTGACGCTCCGCCTCCATTGAAATCGACTATTAAATTTTTACCACCTGTTGTAAAACCTGATGAGCAGGTAACAGATGAGTATATTCCTACAGTCGAGGAATTACACAATGTTGATCCTGGTTCAAGAACTCAGGAAGGACAAGCTGGTGGTGTAGATTATAGCTTGATTGAAGTTACAGAGGCTCCTAAGAAGGAAGTAATTGTAAAAGAAGAAGTAAAAG
>JAUZPB010000146.1 GCA_030706145.1 Bacteroidota bacterium | reverse complement strand
GGGGATGAACATAATAAGCAGCTCCAGAGAATTTACGGCATTAGCTTCCCTAAAAAGAAGATGCTCGATGATTATCTGACTTTCCTCGAAGAGGCTAAGAAACGTGATCACCGCAAATTAGGCCGTGAACTCGATCTGTTCAGTACGCACGAAGAAGCTGGTCCCGGACTAGTTTACTGGCATCCTAAGGGCGCCCGCGTTAGACTCGAGATCGAAGACTTCTGGAGAAAAGCTCATTTAAATAACGGTTACGATATTCTTTATACCCCTCATATGGGTAAAAGCTGGCTCTGGGAAACCAGTGGTCACTTAGGTTTCTATAAAGACAGCATGTATTCGGCTATGAAGATCGACGAAAGCGATTATTTCATTAAGCCTATGAACTGTCCTTTTCATATTATGATCTATAAGAATCAGCTCCGCTCCTATAGGGATCTTCCTTTAAGATGGGCTGAACTTGGTACTGTTTACCGCTATGAAAAGAGCGGTGTATTGCATGGACTCTTAAGGGTCAGGGGCTTTACACAGGATGATGCTCACATCTTCTGCGCTCAGGAACAGATTGAAGACGAAATTATTGAAGTTATCCGCTTCTCTATGTACATGTGGCGTTCTTTTGGTTTCGACAAGCTTCAATTCTACGTCTCAACAAAGCCTGAAAAAGCAGTAGGTGAAGATGCACTCTGGGAAAGAGCTACTAACTCACTTAAGACCGCATTAGAGAGAGAAGGACTTAAATATAAGATAGATGAAGGCGGCGGCGCTTTCTATGGTCCTAAGATTGATATTAAGATTAAAGATGCTCTGAACCGTGAATGGCAGATGAGCACAATACAGTTCGATTTCAACGAGCCGGAACGTTTCGATATGAAATATATAGGCGAAGATGGAAAAGAACACCGTCCGTTTATGGTTCACCGTGCATTGCTCGGATCCATTGAAAGATTTATGGGCGTTCTTATTGAACACTATGGCGGAGCTTTCCCTGTATGGCTCGCTCCTCTTCAGGTTGCAGTGTTGCCTATATCACAGAATTTCCAGGGATACGCAGATAAAGTTGTGTCTGAGTTGAAGAAATATGATATTAGAGTGGAATTAGACGAAAGAAACGAAAAGATTGGCTATAAGATCAGGGATTGGGAAACAAAGAAAGTTCCTTATATGCTCGTCGTTGGTGAAAAGGAAATGCAATCTAATGTAGTTTCCGTAAGACAGCATAAGAAAGGTGACGTTGGTCAAATGTCACTTGAAGACTTCAGGAAAAAAGTAACCGAAGAAATAGTTAATAAAACGCATTAATAACAATTAGAGAGGCTGAACATCTCGCAAAAAACTTTAAAACACCGCGTAAATGAAGAAATAAGAATTCCCAAGGTCAGACTAATTGATTCTGACGGGAGTCAGCTCGGGATAGTACAGACCCGGGATGCTCAAAGAATGGCTCAGGAAAAAGGAGTGGACTTAGTTGAAATCGCTCCACAGGCTGATCCTCCTGTATGCAAGTTGGTTGATTACGGTAAGTTTGTTTACGAGATCCAGAAGAAGGAAAAGACTCAGAAGAAAAATCAGCAGGTATCAGTACTGAAGGAGATAAGACTTCATCCAAATACAGATACTCATGATTTTGAATTCAAGGTCCGCCATGCAAGAAACTTCGTTGACGAAGGAAATAAGGTAAAGGTTTCTGTTATATTCAAAGGCAGGGAACTTGCTTATACTCAGTATGGTGAAAATCTTCTTAAGAATTTTATTGAAAAGATGCAGGACGTTGCCAAACCGGAATTCGATATTAAGTTCGAAGGCAAGGCAATGAATGTGATCCTGGTTCCATTAAAAGTGAAAGTAAAAAAGAAAAATCAATAAATAGAAGACAGGTATAACCACTATGCCAAAAATGAAAAGTAACCGCGGCGCAGCTAAGACGTTTAAGACGACTGGCAGCGGAAAAGTCAAAAGACATAAAGCCTTTAAGAGTCACATTCTGACATCTAAATCTCGCAAGAGAAAACGTAGTCTGAGGAAAGCAGTTGTTGCTTCTGCATCCGATGAAAGACGTATTAAAATAATGATTCAATAAAGTATAAGGATAAATGAACTATGCCACGCTCTAAGAATAAAGTAGCATCTCATAGGAGACGCAAGAAAATATTGAGTATGGCCAGAGGCTACTGGGGCGCAAGAAGCAAGGTTTATACCGTTGCTAAGAACCACGTCGAAAAAGGCCTTCAGCATGCTTATGGTGATAGAAAATTAAAGAAACGTACCTACAGAAGCATTTGGATCGTCAGAATCAATGCTGCAGCCAGAATGAATGGCACCACTTACTCTAAGCTGATAAATGCCCTCGATGTTAAAGGCATAAATATCAACAGGAAAGTGCTCGCTAGCATGGCTACTGAAAATCCAGCCGCCTTCACTGAAGTTGTAAAAGTTTGCTTTAGTTAACACTTTTTAACCCTCTTAGAATCTTTTGTTCATTTAATGACAGGAAATTCTTGAGGGTTTTTTTTATTTTAAATGGTCTTATTAAAAATTAATTCGATATTAAAATGCTTCAGACAATCAGTGAAACCAATAAGAATTTCAGTAATGAAATATCCCAGGTAAGTGATCTTAAGCAGCTCGAAAACCTGCGCATCAAATATTTGAGCCGTAAGGGTATAATTGCCACACTTTTTGAAGATCTGAAAACCGTTCCAAAAGAAGATAAACCTGCCGTCGGTAAATCCTTGAATGAACTGCGTAATTCAGTTCAGACTCAGTTTGATACACTTAAAGAAAAGCTCGAAGCTTTATCCGGGAATAACAAACAAGCGGTCGACTTTACTCTCCCGGGCAGGGGAAAGTCTGTCGGCAGTAAACACATACTCATCCAAACCTTAGATGAGATAAAAACAATTTTCCGTGGACTCGGTTTTTCTATTGCCGAAGGTCCCGAACTCGAATCGGACTATAATAATTTTTCTGCTCTTAACTTTGCTCCCGATCACCCGGCAAGGGATATGCAGGATACGTTCTTCATAAATAAAGATTATTTATTAAGAACGCATACTTCTCCTGTACAGATAAGGGTAATGCAAAACCAGCAGCCGCCGGTTCGCGCTATTATGCCTGGCAAAGTTTACAGAAACGAAGCTATTAGCGCCCGCAGCTATTGCCTCTTCCACCAGGTTGAAGGCCTCTGCGTTGATAAAGGCGTTACATTTGCCGAACTAAAAGGTACATTGGTTTCCTTTGCACGACAGTTCTATGGCAGCGGATTTAAGTACCGCTTCAGACCAAGCTTCTTCCCATTTACAGAGCCAAGCGCCGAAATGGATATAACATGCTTCCTCTGCAAAGGCAAAGGCTGCAGAATGTGCAAGCAGACCGGATGGCTCGAGATCTTAGGATGCGGTATGGTTGACCCGAATGTATTCAAAAATGTAGGCTACGATTCTGAAAAATACACAGGTTATGCATTCGGAATGGGAATTGAACGCATCGCCATCTTGAAATATGACATACCTGATATTCGTTTATATTTCGAGAACGATCTAAGATTTTTGAAACAATTTTAATTGTTATGAATTTATGTTTCGGGAGTTAATAAATTGAAAATTTCACTCAACTGGATCAAAAATTACGTCGATTTAAGCGGTATATCCTCCGATGATATTACCGATAAACTTACAATCTCTGGACTTGAAGTAGAAGACATAGAAGACAAAGCAAAACTGTTCGATAACTTTGTCGTTGGTTATGTTAAGGAAAGGAAAAAACATCCTAACGCAGATAAATTATCTGTCTGCATTGTTTCTACTGGCGAAGAAGATCTTAATGTCGTTTGCGGCGCTCCAAATGTTGCTGCAGGACAAAAAATTGCTTTTGCTAAAATTGGTGCTGTTGTTCCAAATGGCGGCTTTAAGATCACAAAAGCTAAGCTCCGCGGTGAAGTATCAATGGGTATGATCTGCTCTGCAAATGAACTCGGAATAAGCGATGACCACTCAGGCATTATGGTTCTCGATCCTTCATTGCCTGCAGGTATGCCTCTTGCAGAAGCTTTAGGACTAAACGATGTTGTTTTTGAACTTGGCATTACTCCAAACCGTCCCGATGCTCTTTGCCATATTGGCGTAGCAAGGGATCTGGCCGCAATTTTCGGCCGTAAAATGACACTTCCTGAAGTTGATCTTAAGGAAATTGAGGAAGATATAAACGGCGCAGCCTCAATTGAGGTTGAAAACACAACCGGCTGCCCAAGGTATACAGCTAAGGTTGTTAAGAACGTTACCGTAAAGGAATCACCCGAATGGCTCAAGCAGCGCCTTGTTGCAATTGGACTCAGGCCTATCAACAACATAGTTGATATTACAAATTTCATTCTTCATGAAGCAGGACAACCTTTGCACGCATTCGATCTTGATATGCTTAAAGACCACAAGATAGTGGTTAAAAATGCAATGGAAGGGGAGTCTTTTGTAACTTTGGATTCAAAGGAAAGAAAGCTTTCTGCAGCCGACCTTATGATATGCGATGCTGCAAAACCTGTTGCAATTGCAGGTGTTATGGGTGGCGAAAACTCCGAGGTTACGCCAGAAACAAAGAATGTTTTAATTGAAAGCGCTTACTTTAATCCATCTTCTATCAGAAAGACGGCAAAGCGCCTTATACTTTCAACCGATGCTTCGTACCGTTTTGAAAGAGGTACCGATCCAAACAATACTCTTTATGCAGCTTCAAGGGCAGCACAGCTTATGGCTGAACTCGGCGGCGGGGAAGTACTTAAAGGTACAATAGATGTCTATCCACAGAAGATAGAGCCCCTTAAGGTTAACCTGCGCTATGCAAGAATAACAACTGTAATGGGATTCGAAATTGCTGAGCCGGATGTAAAGAATATTCTTTTAGGACTCGGTTTTACAATTCTTTCTGAAAACAAGGATTCGCTTGATGTTGAAGTCCCAACTTACCGCCCTGATATTGAACGTGAAGTAGACTTAATTGAAGAAGTTGCGCGCATCTATGGTTATGACAAGATCCCTCCGGTTGAAAGAATAGCTATTGCACTTGAGGAAAAGACAGATCAGTCGGCTTACCAGGATAAGCTGCGTGAAACGGCTAATTCACTTGGCTTCTATGAGATGATAACCAATTCTCTGCAGCCAAAGGAGATTGCCTCAATAACAGGCAAAACAATCGACATGCTTAACCCGGATAGCCTTGATATGGCTTCTTTAAGAACGTCGCTTCTGCCGGGTGCATTGATAGCTGTAGCAAAGAATTTGAATGTAGGCCAAAAAGATCTAATGCTCTTTGAGGTCGGACATGTTTTCAACAAAATAGCCCCTGAAATAAAGAGTTTTGACGATTTTTCAGAAGAGAACAAGATCGGTTTTATCATTACCGGCAAGGCTCAGACCACACAGTGGTACGAAAAAGAAAGGGCATTTGACATCTATGATCTGAAGGGATTGTTAAGCGCCTTTTTAGACAAAATTGGGCTTGACAATGAACTGAAGGATTTATATACTCATGTTGAAAATAAAAATTTTGATTACACTTTTGCAAAATTATACAAAGATACTGTTGTAGGATTTGGCGGTGCTGTTAGTAAGGATGTTCTTAAAAAGTTCGATATTAATCAGGAAGTCTTTGCATTTGAATTTAATATTGAAGCATTAAAATCAATACAGCTCGAACCTAAGAGATTTAAAGAATTGCTTAAGTACCCGAAAATTGTCCGTGATTGCGCCTTTATACTGGACAGGCAGATTACTTGTGAAGAGGTGGTTAATGTTATTCGCAAGGGGAGTTCTGCGCTCTTGAAAAAGGTAGAATTATTCGACATATTTGAGAGCGGGAATTTAGGCAATAATAAAAAAAGTATGGCTTTTTCTTTGGAATATTTTGATGAGAGCCGTACATTAAAGGATGAAGAAGTCGAGAAGGACTTCAACAGAGCTGTCGAGACTGTTAAAAAAGAATTAAATGCAGAATTCAGGGGAATTTAATTGGCAGAACTTTCTAAATATGATCTCATACTTGAGGAATTAAATTCGCTGGAGAAGCATTTTTCTATGCTTTCAAGGAAGAATAAGGAACTTCTTCTTAAGTCTGAGAGTTTAGAATTGTTGAATGCACAGTTATCGGCAGAGAACACAGGACTAAATAAGAAAATTGCCGAACTTGAAGCAAGGCTCGAAGGTGTGATCAAAGAGAACAATAGTTTGCGCAGTAATGGAAATTCTCTTAATCTGAAGGATAAGGAATCACTTAAGCTCCAGATCAACGAGCTAATCAATAAAATTGATTTTCATTTACGTTCTTAAACATATTGTTTGATGATGGAAAAGATATAACATGGCCAAAAAGAAGCTCAAAATTAAGATATTCGATAAAGAGTACGCACTTCTTGTAGAAAACGAAGAGATAGCGACGGAATTGGCAAGATACGTTGACAAGGTAATGCAGGAGACAAAGGACGAATTGCCTGACCAGAACATACAGACAATTGCAGTTATTGCAGCATTAAATATTGCTTATGATTTGTTTTTAGAGAAGAATAAGTTCAAGGAATTCAGTAATCTGGCTATCGAAAAGATTAAAAAAATAAAGCTTCAGGCCAACGATTCACAATTATCTATCCCATCTACTTAAAGTTTAGTACCGCACTGTCAGTTTAAATTATATGAAGAACTAACTCATATCGTTGGGGTTATTGGCTTACGGCGCGTATTGCAGGCCTCGCTTCCGGCCAAAACCGGGAGTCACCTAGGGGGGCACTGCTCTCCATCTAAAGGTGACAGTGGAAGCAAAAAGCGTTCGGGCAGTTTCCCACACTAAATTAACAGGGTTCTTCCTGTTAATTTGGGCTGGCAGATGCGGTCGATTTTGAATATATTCCTACATTTGGAGGTTTAATGGATCTCGGTATGGATCTAATTTATGTAATTTTGCTGGTCGCCTTTATTGTTGTAGCGATGTTTTATTTGGGGTGGATATCAAATTCTAAACTGGGCAAGAAGAGCATCGCTTCTGCTGAGGAAAGAGCTAAAAGGATCCTTGCAGACGCTGAAAAAGAAGCTAATAACACGAAAAGGGAAAAGTTACTTGAAGTTAAAGATGAATGGTTGAAACGAAAACAAGAATTTGATGCAGAGGCTAATCAGAAGAAACAAAAAATACAAAATTATGAGAAACAGCTTGCTATACGTGAAGAGAATATTGATAAGAAATATGAACTTATAATTAAAAAGGAAAAAGACACCAAGCAACTAGAAAAAGAATTATCTATCCAAAAACAGGCACTCGATTCTAAGTCCTGCGAATTGGATAAACTTGTCACTGAGCAGAATATACGCCTTGAGAGGACAGCTGGCCTGACCTCAGAGGATGCTAAAAAGATGCTTATGGAGAATATGATAAATAAAGCAAAGACTGATGCTGCTATACTGATAAAGGAAGTCAGGGATCAGGCTAAGCTGGAATCTAAGAAAGAAGCTCAGAAGATCGTTATACAAGCTATACAGCGTACTGCAGTCGACCACTCGGTTGAAACTACAGTATCTGTTGTTCAGATACAGAATGAAGAGATGAAGGGCAGAATAATTGGCCGCGAAGGAAGGAATATCAGAGCCTTTGAAGCAGCTACAGGTGTAGACGTTATTGTTGACGATACTCCAGAGGCTGTAATTCTTTCGGCTTTCGACCAGTTCAGACGCGAAGTTGCCCGTATTGCACTTGAAAGATTGATTGGGGATGGCAGAATTCACCCTGCAAGAATTGAAGAGATAGTTGAAAAAGTTCGCGTTGAACTTGAAGAAGCAGTCCTTCACGAAGGTGAAAGTACTTTTATACAATTAGGACTTCATGGCGCCCACCAGGAGATCATAAAACATGTAGGGCGTATGAAATACCGCTCAAGCTATGGTCAGAACCTTCTGCAGCATAGCATTGAGGTCGCTTACCTGACAGGTATAATGGCCGCTGAATTAGGACTAGATACTAATTTGGCAAAACGTGCCGGACTATTGCACGATATCGGTAAAACAATCGATAGAAGTATTGAAGGTCCGCACGCATTATTAGGATACGATTTGGCTAAAAAGTACAAAGAGCATCCTATTGTAGTAAATGCTATCGGCAGTCACCATGAGGACATTGAAATGGAACATCCGATAGCGGCTCTGGTTCAGGCAGCAGATGCAATTTCCGGTGCTCGTCCTGGCGCCAGAAGAGAACCTCTTGAAAGCTACGTTAAACGGCTCGAAAACCTTGAGAATCTTGCCAAGTCATTCGAAGGCGTAGCTAAAACCTATGCCATTCAGGCGGGCAGGGAAGTCAGGGTAGTTGTTGAACAGGATAAAGTGGACGATGTCTTCGCCGATAGGCTCTCTAATGATATCGCGCAGAAGATTCAGGAAGAAATGGAATATCCTGGTCAGATCAAAGTAACTGTTATCAGGGAAGTAAGAAAAATATCTTACGCCAGGTAACAGGTGTTAATACCTAAATAATTAATGAAACGCGAAGGCAGCCCAACTCCATAGGCTGCCTTTGTTTTTTTTACGACACCTCATTTTTAAGATATCTCATTTTTAAGATATCTCATTTTTAAGATATCTCATTTTTATGAGACTAGATTTTTACTTATCCTAATTTTATATGCACTGGCGTTTGACTATTTTTATAATTTATTTTATATAGAAGTACATCGTTTTTTCAGAGGGATAATGGCCATTAGAAAATTAAAAATTGCTGTAACAGGGGGTATAGGTTCGGGAAAATCTGAATTTTGCAGTTATCTCAGATCTAAAGGCTACCCGGTTATTAGCGCAGATAATGAAGCAAAAGAACTCCTTTGCAGTGATGCTTCTGTTAAGGATAGAATTATAAAAGCCTTCGGTAAGGCAGCATATACAGAAAAAGGAGTAAATACAAAGTTCCTGGCTGATAAGGTCTTTTCCGACCCGGAAAAGGTCAAAGTCATCAATTCTATAATCCACCCGCGCGTAATTAAAAAGATCAAAGCTATGATGAACTCAATGCTCGAAAAGCATCCTATGATCTTTATTGAAGCTGCTCTGATCTATGAAGCCGAAATGGAAGATCTTTTTGATTATGTCATTCTAATTACAGCAAGTGAGGATACAAAGATCAGCAGGCTAAGCCTTCGCGATAATACAACAGAGGAGGAGATCAGGAAAAGAATGGATCACCAGATCCCTGATGATGTAAAGAAGGATTGGGCTGATTTTACGTTCGAAAATAATAGGGGACTGCCGGAACTGCACGCAAAGGCAGATTTCCTGATCACAATTCTTAAATCAATGATTCAGATCTAGAAATCAAACAGAAAGCAGATGAAAATAGTAGCATATCAGGGTGAGCCGGGAGCTTATAGCGAATCGGCTTCGCAGAATTATTTCAAGGAAAAGATAACTCTTTCTCCTTCAACAACATTTAATGACGTTTTTCTTAAGGTTAAAAAGGGTACAGCAGACTTTGGTGTTGTGCCAATTGAGAACTCTCTTTACGGAAGCATCTTTGAAACACACGACCTGCTCAGGAAATATTCCTTTAAGGTAATAGGCGAAGCATATCAGCAGATAAACCATTACCTTATGAGTGACAAAAAATATGAAATGAGCAAGATAAAGAAGATCTATTCACATCCACAGGCACTGGGACAATGCTCCGATTTTCTGAATTCGTTAAAGAAGGTTTCCGTTCTTCCGGTTTATGATACAGCTGGAGCTGCAAAGATGATAGCAGAAAATCCGGGCAATGCCGAAGCAGCTATTGCAAGTAAAAGGGCTGCGGAAGTATATGGATTAAAGATCATAAAAGGAAACATCCAGAATAACAGTGAGAACTTTACCCGGTTCCTTGTAATCTCAAAAAACGGAGTTGAAGTAAAGGCCGAAGATGCAAAGACATCTCTATGCTTCGAGCTTAAGAGCATGCCGGGATCATTATTCCGCGCGCTCAGCGTTTTTGCACTCCGCGACATCGATCTTACGAAGATAGAATCGCGCCCACTTAAGAAGCGTGCATTTGAATATCTCTTCTTTGTTGACCTTAAAGGCAACATGAAGGATCAGAAGATAATAAACGCCATAAATCACTTAAAGGAGATATCCCAGAGTGTAATGGTATTCGGATCCTACGAGATGGGCAAAACCTACAGAAGTTAAAATACAAAAAACGGCTGCCCCTTTATAAAAATTGGCAGCCGTTTTCATTATTTTT
>JAUZPB010000145.1 GCA_030706145.1 Bacteroidota bacterium | reverse complement strand
CAATATTAATGGAAATATCACTCTACATTCACAGATAGGATTTTCGCTGGGATATTTTTCAATAACAGGGGATAACAACCCTGCATTAAATGCGCCAGCAAGCGTTAGCGGCAGTGCTAATGGATCTCCCAACAGTAGCGGCTTTGCTTTTGAATTTGACTATCTGCCCTGGCTTAATACTAAATTAGCACTTCAATATATTGCATATAATAAGTTCAATGGCGCCACAAGTAACTATGATGGCTCAGGGAGAAACGCATCGGATAATAATACATTATATTTATTAGCATGGGTAGCATTCTGATTTCTAAAAGCTTGTACCTGCGTCTGTCCATAGAAAATAACTGCCTGATTTAACTGATGACCACATCAGCCCATATTTCTGATAATGTGCGAAATAAACATTCCAGAACAGGTGCTATTAAAAGTATTTTTTTGGGGAATATATTGAGTTTTATCAGATAAATTTTATTTTATTTATAGCAGTAATTGGGAAATTACTCATTTCTACTATTAAAGTGTTGAATCCGCTTTGGGGAGAGCTGATTTTTACATTCCGCACATTTACAATTTATTCGATAAAAGGGGGGACTATCGAATTAGACACAATAATATATCCTTCATTAAAACTGATATCTTTTTTAATACTTGTACTTTTTGGTATTTCGTATTTGTTACATTATGTAAAACAAAAGGAAATCCAGGAAAAGCGACAGGCAGCTTAGGTGGGTATGCATAAGGTGATTTATTAAACATTTGTAACTAGAAGGGGATTAAATGCTAAGTAAAATATAAGGTAAAATCAAAAAACAATTGGGGGGGACAAATGAGGTTATTTAGTTTTTTTTTACTGTTATTTATAATTTCTTCTGTTGAAATTTTTTCTCAACCGGTAACAAGGTATGTATCACCAGCAGGAAACAATACAGCGCCATACACTAGCTGGGCTACTGCTGCAACAGATATTCAAAGTGCAGTCAATCAATCTACAGATGGGGACCTTATTCTCACAGGTAATGGAACATATATTATTTCATCAAGTATTTCGGTTACAAAGGGAATAACAATTCGCAGCCAGAATGGACCAGCATATTCTACTATTGATGGTAACAATTCAGTACTCTGCCTTTATATCAATAACACAAATGCAGTAATAGATGGATTTACTATTACAAAAGGATATAATCCTTATGGTTTTGGCGGAGGAGTAAATATTGCATCCGGAGGGACACTTAAGAATTGTATTGTTTCAAACAGTCAGGCACGTGACGGCGGGGGAGTGGCGATTGACTATTCGGGGATTGTAGAGAACTGTATAATTAAAGCCAATAAAGCTGATAACAACAGCGGTGATGGCTATGGTGGAGGCGTAAGGATGTTAGAAGGGGGAATAACCAGAGGATGCCTTGTTTATGGAAATTCGTCTGTTAATCTTGGTGGAGGGATTAATATCTGGGATGCTGGAAGCATTCAAAACTGCACGATTACAAACAATATTGCACCAAATGGAGCTGGGGTCAGGTGCAGGGGTAATTCAATTATGGAAAATACCATTTCATATTTCAATAATGGTGATAACTGGGTTACTGAAGGCAACAGTTTTAGCTTTTCAAATAACTGTACAACTCCGGCGTTACCCGCTGGAACCGGTAATATAACAGGAGACCCATTGTTCGTAAATGCCGGGGTTGAGAATTTTTATTTGTCTGCTGCTTCTCCCTGTATTGAAAAAGGATTAAATGAAGCATGGATGACTACAGCTTCGGATCTGAATGGGAATAACAGAATATTTAACGGAACTGTAGATATCGGGGCATATGAATTTACAACTTTCACTATTTCTTCTTCTTCTTCTGCAGGAGGAATAATTTCTCCAGGCGGTAATACAGCAGTAAACTTCGGAAACAGTCTTACATATACAATTACTCCCAACGCAGGATATTCTATTCAGGATGTGGTAGTAGATGGAGTTTCAAAGGGAGCCATTACGACTTTCACATTTACGAATGTAACATCAGGCCATACAATTTCTGCAAGCTTTAAGACCTGCCAATCGACTGTTCTCTTGGTACCAACGCCATCATGGCCCATTGGAGGTGCTGTTGTCTATACAAACACACCTACACTTTACTGGTATTTAGGCGGAAGTTCAGTGGGACTTACATTTAGAGTGAAATATTCAACTGATCCAAATAATTCAGGTGGAAATGTGCAGATATTGGAGGCAGGAAGTTTACTTCAGCTTACACTTCCATTGCTTCAACCGGGAACGACATATTACTGGCAGGTCATGTCTACTGATTTAGTAAACAGTTCGGTATACTCACCTATTGCTTCATTTAAAACAACCGGTGGATCTGTTGTCACAACTCCTGAAATACCAATTCCTGCATGGCCTGTTAATGGGGCTACTGTATATTTACCGGGACAAACTTTAAGCTGGTACACTCTTTCAGGAGGATCAAACATTGCCTCTTATACTGTGAAGTGGGGTGAAGGAAGCAGTCTCAGCAATGTAATTTCTGGTATAACAAGTCTGGTTACTCAAATAACAGGACTGCTTCCAGGACACACATATTCCTGGACGGTAGAATCGGTTGATAAATCAGGCAATCATTCGCTCCCCTCAGAGGCCGAGACCTTTGTAACTGCAGGAGGATCGGCTAATAAACCCTATACACCTGTTCAGGCATGGCCTATCGGCGGAGCTATGGTCTATACAGTTTCTCCAGTCCTTGTCTGGTATAATCTTCAGGCAACCTTTGGGATAACAGACTACATGATCAGGTATTCTAAAAATCCTGACATGTCAAGTTGTACCGAGCTGCATCAGAGCGGATCATTAATTACTCGAACCTTAACAGGGCTTGAGAAAGGAATGACATACTACTGGCAGGTACAGTCTTCAGATGGTCATGTTTATTCAGATCCTCAGACTCCCCCTGCAAGCTTCGTTGTATATTCTGATAATAATTTATATACACCAACTGCTTTAAGTCCTACAGGAAGAGTAGGGATCAGTTCCAATTCTGTTCTACTAAGCTGGGCAAATTTCAGCATGGATAAACCTGTAACCTACAATCTTGAATATTCAGCAAATCCGGAATTCAAAAATTCAACTGAAGTAAAGGGCTTATGTGAAAGTTCATTTAGGGCTGATAATCTGATCAATGGGAAGTATTACTGGAGAGTACAGTCAAAGTCACAGGATGGAGAATTATCATCTTATTCACCTGTCGGGAAATTTACAGTTAACAGCAGTAAGACATTACTTACTGAAAAAAAGATAAATCCTGAAGAATTTGTCCTTCTTCAGAATTACCCAAATCCCTTTAATCCCACTACATCGATTGCCTTCAATCTTCCAAAGGAAAGTGATGTAACGGTTGAAGTATTTGATGCAATCGGGAAGTTTGTAGCTCAAATATATAAAGGGATGAGGCCGAAAGGATTCACAAAGCTGGAGTTTAGTGCAGGGAATCTTCCTTCAGGTATATATTTTTATAAGATCATTGCAGTTGATTTGAACGGAAAGATGAACTATGCAATAAAAAAGATGATAATATTAAAATGAGCTCCAAACTAAGCTTGGACTAATCTTGTTGGATGAGGCAGAGAAAACATGCGTTTCTCTGCCAAGTCCTAACCGTGGTTAAACTCTTGTTTTGATCTATCCAAACGAACCGAGAAGTTTTGACCAGGGGCAGCTGTGAAATAAAACTAAAAATTTGTGCAGCCTAAGCCAAAAACATAGCTTGTCGACAAACCAAATGAGACATGACCATTGCGACCAATTACAGTCCAGATACCTGGACTAAAATTGTTAACTTTAATTATTCCAGGATATATGTCCAGCGTGCAAGATTGTTCCTTAGTATTGCTTATGATAAGTGAGGCAAGCAATGAATTATTTCGGTCATAGAATATTCCTCCATGCCAGAATAATTTATCTATTGTCCTCTGTCTGTAGTTTTTATCCACTTCAACCAGATAGTCTTGTTTTGGGCCTAACCCCATGGACAAATTATCCGTGGTATTAATCTTTTTCGATAAACCAATCAATGGACTCAAACCAAACCGGCTGAATAATGACCAATCATTTAGTGATGGTAATTGCCATTTAATTGCAAAATACTGTCCTGCATGAATTCTTCCGTTTGGAATTGTTACCGTTGCCTGCAGGGACCAGTCCGAAAGATTAAGTTCTTTGCTGAAAAATTCTTTAACCGTGGGAGAGCTAAATAATATTATTCCGCCTATATCAAAAACGTAAATGTCAGCTATTTCATCAACACTCCATCCTCGATTAGTCCCATTTTCAATTACTTCATTAAGCATATGATGACTCATTAAAGTAATAGAAGATAATAGCCCTGGTAAAGGATACTTATGCTCTGCATACCACTCTTCCATTTTGGCGAACATCATTCCACCGCCGACCAAATGCAATGAATAATTAGGAAGCCAATTCATCTCATCCATCTTAAAAGTAATTGGAAAAATTTCTGATCTCAGGAATTTATGCCATCCATAAATTGAGATAGATTCAGATGGGTGTGTAAGGTTCTTCCATACATTTTTTAGCTGACGATTATAAGGTTGACCGCCCAATTTATCTGAATAATTTTGAAGCTGGCAAATATCAAATCCGCCATTTATTATTAGACTAATTGGATTGAAAAGCGCTTCACTTCCATAAGGTTTATTTGTATAGAAATATCTTTCTTGAGGGTACAAATTACTATAAAGGACTAACAAAGCTAATAAAAGTGTCTTCTTTTGAATTAACCCAGTAATCTTGAGAACGTCTGAAATCAAAATATGCCTAACATTTCAACTCGAATATTTTACCTAAAACTTGCTTGACGAAAATAGTAAAATTCTGTACAAGTTTAAAATGGACTCTGCTACTTCAACTTTAGACTATCTGTCTAAATATCTTTATCCGGTAAAACTTGTACCTCAAAAGGAACAGCTATTTCCTGCCTGTAATTATCTTTATTATATTTTTAGCAGTATTGAATAGGCATAGGAGTTTCATCTCAACCTTTAGGCTATAGTGGAGGCAGCCCAATGCAGATTTCATATTGATTGATATTGACTACCTTAATTTTATTATCAAAAATTCTGAACTTTAAGGAATAGTAATACCCGTCATTCTCAAAAACATTGTCAGTGATGTGAAGTTCAGTGGAATAAACATTTTTCTTTTTGTTGAAAACAGGTTTAAGCATTCTAACCAAATGATAGTTGAATTCGCCACTGTTCTCATACTCACGGAATGTAGTATGGTTAAGATTATTATCCAGTTTTCGCTGAAATGGTTTCATCCTTTTATAAATATTGTCCCATTTGGGAAGTGTATCAATCGTTAGAAACTTTGATGATTGTGCTACAAATACCTTATTACCAAACAGTTTGTCATCTCTGCCTGAACTGTCAGTTACAGGCAAGTTCTCAAGCAGCATCTCCCTGATTATGCCTTGAAAGTTATATCCGGAATAAATATAGAAACGTTTTGTTGAATCGAACTGATTAAACTTTCCGTCATAATCCTTAGCCTGCAACGCAGCCTGCTTGTGAACTGCTAAGAAAATTGGGGTCATATCTAAAGGTTCAGAATTCTTTTTACTGCAGGAAAATGTAAATAATATAACGCAAATATAAAGCAGTATTATAGATTTATGTTTGAGTATTACTCTCATGTTATCAAATGAATTTAGCATATTATATAAATTATTTAATGCAAAGATTTATTTCCTGTTTTCAATATGCTTCATTTTATCTATTTATCGAAAGATGAACGCCAAAATAAAGATAGTTATTGAAAATGAAGCAATTGCACCTAAGAAAATAATTACATTACTTAACCTTTCACCTATACATTCAGGGGGATATTTCCCGAGTGTAATTGTCCTGATTATTAAAGTTCCTATGGTAAGAAATATAGGATATAGTAAGCCCCATCCAACAAATTTTGACATTTATTTCCCCCTTGTTATAAAATAAAACGATGTTTTCCATTACAGCATGAGAACTGTTTATTTGTAAGATTCTGGATTTAATACAATCCGCATCGCAAAACTGCCGTCTTTGTATTTGTAAGAACAAATTACTGTTATTCCATTGTCGCGGAAGAACTTTGCCTCAGGCGAAGTTCGAAACAAATTTTGTGTTTTAGGACGTAAACGGGCTACTAATTCCGTCGTGTCTATATCACCCATTGAAGAGTTTACAAACGAATAGTTATATTGAAACCTCTTTTTTGGCAGAGGCATTACATTGTTTAATATTACATCTTTATCAACTATAATTGGGCATTTATTGTTAATATCATTTGTGACTTTTCGTATTCCTCTTTCGAATCGATGAGAATCCATGGACTTATCAAAGGCTAATTTCCCAAAAAATAATCCAAATACTGCGACGAGTACAACAGAGAAAATTAGAATGAGCTTAGAAGTTTCAAATTTATTTCTAGTATTATTTGTTTCAATTACTTTAGTCCCTGCTAAGTAATCATGAAAACATCTTTTGTCTCTAGCAAAGATGAAAAATACATCAACCATAATAAGAAATTTTACATATGGTATATACCCTAATATTAGAACTAAAAACCTCCGCAATAAATAACTTCTGGTCAATGAAGGAAGATTGTCATTCATATCAACTATTCTGATATTCATAAATCTTTTGCCAATAGTCTGACCATAACTGTAAAGCAGGTAACCATTGAGAACCATATCAAGAATAAAAAATGCAATCAATGTTGTTATAATAAATTCAATATCAAGTGCTCTAATTTCTTCCAAATAGGTGCCAAAGCCATAGAATAATCGCACAAATAATATGAGAGGAATAAAGGATATGGCGCTGTCAACAATTGCAGCCGCTAATCTGTCGCTTCTGCTTGCAGAAATGGAAACAATACTTTCATCACTGCTGCTCTTTTGTGAATCATCCATCACAGGTTGTGACATATACGAATTGTTTTCATTATTATTACTTGATTCCATTATATTGTTCCAAGTTTATCTTATTTCATCATTCTTCAACTAAGTATTCCAAAGGCATTCTATTTCGCTAAGGACAGCCACAAAAATGAGCAGCGAAAATTACGATTAATATTGGAACTTTACCTTTATTTAAAATAAAAAAAGTGAGCTTGGTGGAAAATCATGAAAATTATTTCTAAGAAGAAATAAGATAGGGCAGAGATCGTCGGCCATGATATCACTTAATGACAGACTATTTCGCTGTAGATCTTAGTATTCTTTTCCTTTGATTTTATATTTTATACTTTTTAACTTCTTTTTGCTTCTTTATTTTTGTTCGGGAATTTCAATAAACAGTAGGACATAGATCATGAAACTCCTTCATCCATTCCTAAGACTTTGCTTTACTGCATTTTTATTTCAAATTCTTTTAATGCAGCACCTCTCGGCCCAACCTTCAAAGACAAACGATACCTGGCTTATAAAACTAATTTCAATAAGATCTTTCGGATCAATAAAGACATTTGATGCACCTATTGATTACTCTATTACTAAAAGCAAAATAAGCTATGAAAGAAGAGGAAAGCTGAATATTGTTAGATTTGATTTAAAGAAGCGCTGGATAATTGATAAAGATAAAAAAACATACACAGAAAGAGTGCTAGGTTATCAGGATACTTCAAAAAAAGTCATTCCTATAACAAAAGCTGGATTAGAATACGAACCAGATTATTATTGGGAAATAAAGGATTTAGGAAGAGACTCTGTAATTAATGGCTGGAAGTGTCATCTCTTTGTAGCTTTTGGTGATGCAGACTACTCGGACAGAACTGTATATTTCTGGTCAACACATGATCTGCCTTCAAATCTTGAGATATTAAACGAGAAATCATTCAGGGATATTCTTCCTGGTACTGATGTATCTGACAAACTCTTTGAGCATATCAAACCTCTGAATGCTGGAGTGGTAATCTATTTAAAAGACTTTGAAAGGCCTTCTATTGTAAGGGACCCAATTATTTTGGAGTACAAAGTTGATAAAGTAGAACCTTTGAATAAAATGGATATTAGTTTTGAACTGCCTGAAGGCTTAAAGAAGCTTAATTAACCTGAATTCATTCTATTAGGAGAATCATTAAATGAATAAAAATAAAACATTCGCCTTTGTTATTATATTTTCTTTTGTAATGAGTTCATTTTCAATAGCACAGATAAAGAAAGCCTATAGAATTGATTTGCTGAGATTAGAAGAAGTATATAGCATTTTGGATAAACATGCCCAAATGATTTGGCCTGGGTGGAATAACTACAGGCAGATCCCATTTTTATTTAATTATCCAGATGGTGTTAGAATTCTTGTGGGCCATCCCAACCCTCCTGAAGAATTTAAGAAGATAGAAGAATTAACTTTTATGGGCAAACAGGTTTATATTGATAGAAGCCGTGAATTTCCTCTTGAACTTAATGGATCACTGACCGGGGGAGGAGGGCCAATTCCTTTCGCAACAGCAGATGGCAAAAGTATAGAAGTTGTTGAAATTAATGTTAAAACACCTGATAAAGAAGATAAGAGCGCTTCTGCTTCCAGGAAATTAAATCCTGCGTCCTTATATCCTAGTGAAGGGCAGATCCTTATTTATATTCATGAGTTGTTTCACTGTTTCCAGAAGACATTTTTTACTTTCAAGAGGGGAAATTTAGATATTAATAGTGACCTTAATTTCGCAGTCTATTCTGAACTTGAGGCAAACTCTCTTAAAAAAGCATTCGGCGAGACAGATACAAGTAAAATTAGAAAATTTGTAAAAGAATTTATTGCTGAGCGTGAAATGAAAAATAAGAGTTTCAAAGACCAGGAAGAGATTAACCTTTCAGATGATGAATTCATGGAAGGGGGTGCGACCTATTCAGAAGTAATGACGCTTCAACTTTTAAAAGGTGGATTCACTTCCTGCAATGATCTTGGTAAGCTAGATTCGACCTATAAAGCTTTCAGGAGTGTTGATCAAATGTATAATGCACGTCTTAGAAAAATTGATTCAATAAGTATTCAGACTATGGAAACCAAATCAAGATGCTATCAGTATGGGCTATATCAAGCTCTTATTTTAGACAGGATTATCCCAGCATGGAAAGCTCTGGCTCAAAAAGATAATAAGGCGCTGGATCAGATCTTAAGAGAAAGTGTAAAGTTTAATGATGCTGAAAAACAACAATTCATAAAGGAAATTAACGAGAGTAAAGAATACAGAATTGCATTTGAGAGACATAAACCTATTATTAGCCGCAGAGATAGCATATATAATGAGATTATTAATCTAAAGGGAAGGACATTTGTCATCAGTTTCAAACAGCTCGAACAATTTCCAAATACACCTAAAAATGCAGATGTTTATTCAGTAGGACTTATGAAAATTTATCCAACAGGTTTTGATCAGGTGAAAATTAATGATGTTATACTTAAAGGAAAATATTCTCCTATATTAAACGATCAGATCTATTACTTTAAGTGGGTTGACAGGGAGGTTAAACCAGCAGGGAAAGAATACGAAATAGAGTATTCAAAAAAGGAAGATGATATTTATTACAATGCAACTATAAAGACAAGCGGATTTACACTTGAGGCTCCTAAAATTCAGATAAAAGAAAACCCCTTCAGAATAAAAATAAATATTCTGTCCAGTGTAAAAATATGAAATAGATAGATACCTAAAGCCTCTTTGTTCAGAACTGTATAATCGCATCTGACAAGCAGAGGTTCTCTTCCCATAAATTACTTCAAAAGCATAAGTTTTTTTGAAGCTCTGTATTGTCCTGTATGTATAGTATATATGTATATTCCAGAGGGCAGGGAAGAGCCATCAAAATTTACTTTATATTCACCTGCACTCTGTCCTTTATTTACCAAAGTTGACATTTCACGGCCGAGCAGATCATATACCTTAAGCACTACATAAGATTCTTTTGGAATTGAGTAGCTTATCGTTGTTATTGGGTTGAAGGGGTTAGGATAATTTTGTACTAAAGAAAAATCTATTGGACTTTTAAAGTCAGATTCGACTTTAACATATCCACCATTGAATGTCCTGATTATCGAACCAGAAGAACTCACAATTGTCCCATTGTAATTATCAGTAAAGCAAACTCCTTTTAATTTTTCAGGTTTTATATTGTTTTGAATAAACCAGTTGCTTCCACCATCAGTTGTCCTCAAAATAGTTCCACCTAACCCGACAGCAGTAGCATTATTTTTGTCTGTAAATGACACATCATACAGATAATCTTTAGTTCCACTTTCCTTGAATTTCCATGTT
>JAUZPB010000144.1 GCA_030706145.1 Bacteroidota bacterium | reverse complement strand
TAAGATAATGCTTTTAGGAATCACAATTTCAAAGCACAAAAGTCACTTACTCTATTTTTTAATTAGCTCGAGGGCTATTTCATGAGACTTCTGAAGATCTTCAAAAAGTATGAACTCATCGTTTGAGTGAGGATTCTGCGCGCCAATGCCAATATTGACAGAGTGTATGCCTCTTTCGTTAAGGGAATTGGCATCACTGCCTCCCCAGGAGATCTTTGCTTCTGGACTAAGGCCAACTTTTCTAAGTACCTCTTCAATTCTTTTATAGACTTCCATTTCAGGCTCTATTTTGTAGGGCATGAAATCCCACCTGCATTCAAATTTTATGTCCCCGCCGACAGCATGAGCAAATTCTTTGAACTTATTTTTTATCTCCTCAAGTTTCTTCTTTACTTTAGAAAGGTTGATCGATCTTACTTCACCTTCAAGAACAATCTCATCGGGAACTACATTTGCAGCTATTCCTCCCTGAATTGTACCTATGTTTGCAGTTGATTCCTCATCAAGTCTTCCGAGCTTTGTTGCTGCAATTGCCTTTGATGCAATAGAGATTGCATCTATCCCTTTTTCAGGAGCAATGCCCGAGTGCGAGGCTTTTCCTATAACCCTGATAAAAAAATCCGCCGCACCGCACGACCCATTTATAAAATATCCAGGCCTAAGATGAGAATCAAAGATAAATCCCATTTTTATATTTTCATCGAGATTAACATTCCTTGAGCCATCAAGTGTTGTCTCTTCGTTTGTTACAAAGGCTACTGTAAAATCCTTTATGTGGATCTTTTCTTTTTTTACTTTTTCAATCGTATATAGTATAACAGCTATACCAGCCCGGTTATCTACTCCAAGTACAGTTGTTCCATCTGAGGTTATACGGTCTTTTCGTATCTGTGGATTTACATCTTTTGTAGATCTTGCCGTATCCATATGTGTGACAAGCACAAAGGATCCGCCTGAACCTATCTTGCAAATAATATTGCCTGTATTACCTTTTGTTATCTCCTTTGAATTGTCTTCATATGGGGAAAGGCCTAAATTCTTCAGAAAGTATGTAATATAAGATGCTACGGATTTTTCTGAGTTCGATAGGCCTTCGATCTTTACCAGCTGCAGGAATATTTCGAGTAATCTTTCATTTATCATAAAAAACTTATATTCTATTGCCTGATATAATTACCTTATGACAATTATTAATAATTGTCAAGAAGCTACTATATGCAGTGCCCGGTAGATAAGCATTTTCTTAGTAGAAATAACAAAATTTGCTTTGTATTAGATCACAATATAAGTGTTACTTACAAACTAGTTTTCCGCTACAAACTAATTTTCCGCGTCAGAAAATCGATTGCTTTTTCAAGAATAAGGTCACGCATTGAATTATCGCTATTGCTGACTGTTATATCTGGTGGAATGCCTTTGCCTTCATAGCAAACCTTATTTTTGTCATACTGCATAGAGCGGGGGAGCATGTATTTCCAGCCATTTGGCAGCTCGCGGTAAACAGGTATTCCCATAACCCCTCCCGTGGTATCTCCAATTACAGTTACATTCGAAGAAGTCTTCATTGCAAAAATGAAATGTTCTGCAGAACTATAGCACCTGCGGTTTGAAAGTATGACGACAGGCTTTCTAAATACACTTTCACCAGCAGGTTCGATGTATTCTGGGGAAAAATCTGAAAAATCCCCTTTTTTTGAACTTATTTTCCAGCGGGAATATACATACAGATTTCTGCTGCCTATAAACCTTGAAGCAACTGTCTTTGCATTTTCCAATTCACCCCCATAGTTATCTCTTATATCTATTACTATAGCCTTCATGTCTTTAAGCGTCTTTAGAACATTATCTATCTGCTTAAAGCCTTCTTCGTTCTGATTCGACTCAAATACCGGTATATATATGTAACCTATTTGGTCATTCAGCCTTCCATAGACAAATTTAAGAGATGCCTTTGTATCTTTGAGGTAATTTGCCTGAATCATGCTAAAATCAGGGAAATTGTGGCTATACCTAAAATATTCCTCATAGTGGAATTGTCCAAGGGGCGAATCAAGCCTTACATGCCCATCCTTTAAGTTTGAAATAAGATTTGAAATTACGCCGTAAAGCTCCTTTTCTGTTGTCTTTGAGTTAACTTCTTTCCTATAGACATAAGTAAGCGAATCCCAGTTTATGCCTTTTTTTTCGAAAAACGGATAAACATTTTGAAAATCACTGGCAAGAATTTCAAAATTGCTCTCTGGTGTATTAGCCGGATCAGGTCCAAGTATATTTTCACTACAGGAGCATAAAAAAAGGCTAGTTAAAAATAGAGCAGCTATCAGGCATTTTTTCATTTTCAAATCTTTTTATTAAAACAAATAAACAAAGTTTAGGTTAAGGCTGTTTGCTACAAGACCTGTCTGAGTCGGTTTCTTTATCTTGTAGTACATAAGGTTATAGTTAACTCTGAGTGCAATGGACTGAAAAAGTGTCTTATCGTAAGAAAGCCACAAATTTAATCCTGAAAAATTACTTACTGAGGCAAACTTTCCCTCACCGAAATAGTAACGGATGGGAGCATCTTCATACTTTGAGATATTATCCCTTGGGAAAAGGGAATAGTCGGGCCTAAGTATATAAGCCATTAAAGGGGAGTGGATGCCTAATGTTATTTTGTCTTTTGAAGCTATTTTAAGCTCGCTTAGAATAGAAAGGTTAAGGTTCGTTGCTTCGTCGAAAGATCCTATATTCATAAAACCTTCGGCAATATTGAACTGCTTTTCTGAGCTTATATGGTTTAGGCCCAATCCGGCAAAAATACTTAGCTTTTCATCTATTAATGAGGTCACAAAGTGGTAATAGCTGTAACTTAAATTTATATAGTCGAGCGTCATTGTATTTTTCGTAGATGCTCCAAGTAAGCTTCTTCCGGCAGAGACATCCAGAATATGCCTGTTTGTACTGCCGCTATAGCAATAATTAATTTGGAAAAGGTCCTGGTAGCCGGAATACATCATAGGTGAGGCAGCCATATCTCTTGTATAAAGAAGCTGCCTGCCCAGACCTAAAGAAATATTGTTCTTCTTTGCATTCTGACCTAAAAGAGGAATTGTCGTCATTATTAAAATGAGGACAAATGCCTGCAAGAGCGCAAGAAAGGATTTTATCATAAATTGCTCTGAAATTACACGGAATCTCATATAATTTGAACTCTTTTTGCCCAAATAATCGAAATCCAGGTATCCTAATTTCAGAGCATAAATTTTACTCTTTTTCGAGTGCTCCAATCAGTTCTTTTATGTAGTAAAAGTCATTTTCTGCAGACCAGTGCTTCATAAATACAGTCCTAAGAGCAGAGAAGTTTTCCTTACTATTGTTGCTGTAATCCGGGAGCACGGTTTTAGCTATGCTTGGCGGGAGCACGAATTTAGATATTATATACTCTGGATCAGCAGTTTCAACAGAAAGCCTGTTGTAAATTGCCAGTGTATTTTTATTTAACGCTTCTATCGTCTTTTCAGCCGAATTCCTGTAAAAGCAATTTATATCCAAATCTGGGTCATTCAGATTCTTGAATGAATCTGCCTTTTCTAGTATCTCATAGAACTCTCTTGATGAAGCAAGAGACTGCCTGATGAGTTTTCCTGCTCCCAGTATGTTTGGCGGGAGCATCTTATATGTCAGCCAGCAGGCAGCTGCCATTGCTCCGGGACGGGAGCCTTCAAGGCTAAACATACCAATATTGGGCTTATCCTTCTTATGATACGTATATGGAGCAGTATTAAGGAGCACATCTCTTAAAGCTTCATTTTTATATAGAACGGCCCCTGCTCCGTAGGATAGCATCCCATGCTTATGAGGATCAATTGTAATTGAATCTGCCTGTCCCAGCAGTGCTAACTGGCGGTATGTATATTCCTTTAAGCTCATTTGTGAAGAATATGGGAGCACACTATAGTCTTCACTTAGTATAGCAGACCTTATAAAGCCTCCGTAGGCAGCATCTATATGAAGGTGAAAACCATACTTTCTCCTTAATTCCAAAAGTCCTTCTATGTTATCAACGCTTCCACTTCCGGTCGAACCAAGATTTGCCATAACGAACATAGCTTTATTTTTCTTTAACTCATCTTCTAATGCATTAAGGTCCATACGAAAATACTTATCAACGGCAATTTCCCTAAAATCCTTTATACCGAGTATCTTGCATATCCTTTTCCATGAATAATGTGAGACTTCCGAAAAACAGACCGTGCCCCCCTCATAAAAATCACGTGCAGCCCAGAGTGCCTCCATATTTGCAAGAGAGCCTCCGCTTGTAAGATGGCCCCAGCCTTCCTCTAGACCAGCAAATTTGACCATAAGGTCAATAGTCTCCATCTCCATCTCTGTCGTAACAGGCCCGCCCTCATAGGCATGGTTATTAGGATTTGAGAGCATAAAGCTTATATAAGCCAGCACAGCAGGAATTGGCGGATCTTTTACCATCTGGGCAGCATAGCGGGGGTGAAAATAGGGGAGGCTTGATCTACTCCTTTCGAGAAATTTCTTTAATTCATCTTCCATCTTTTTGATATAGCCCTCTGAAACCTCGAAAACCGTCCTGTCTTCTTTGTAAAAAGATCTTCTCCATTCCGCATGAAAATCCAGTACTATGTTCATTAAACGCTTTAAGGCGTCAATGTTTTCCCCCTTGGGGCCTATATAATTTGAAAAAAGCTCATCAGTCATTTTGTGTGCTCTCTTTCTTTATTATAACGTTAATTTTCTGAGTTTAAAAGATATTATTACATGTAATTATTATCAACTATAGAGCCTGTATAGAGCCTTACAAACCAGCTTTCCACAAATGAGCGAAAATTCTGTCCATGGCATGATTTTGGTACTTATGTTTTTTTTACTTATCTTTGCAAAATATTCGAATAACTAAATCAGGAGAATATGGTGAGTTTTTACGACTACTTATTATTAATACCGATAGTATTGTTCTCGTTAGGCTCTTTACCAAAAATCATGAAGAAAGTTAGCGATTCCAGTTATCCAAAGCAACATATGATAAGGATTGAATCTGAAGCGGGAAAGCCTCTGGAGGAAAAGAGCGATTCGAGCAAAATTGTTCCTACAGAGCCATTGCCACTGGAGACGAAAAAGGGAAAAGCTTCTTTCTATGGTAGAAAGCACAACGGCCGCAAGACTGCTAGCGGTGAGATTTATGATATGGACAGCCTGACAGCTGCTCATAAGACTTATCCTTTCGGAACTGTTGTTAAAGTGACATATGACGGCATTAAAACCGTTTTAGTTAAAATTAACGACAGACTGCCAAAACACAGTAAATCTGTTATCGATCTTTCTTTCAAGGCAGCTAAAGAGCTTAATGTCTTAAGAAAGGGAATTGTTAACGTTAAGGTCGATGTGGTTAAATGGGGGAAGGAAAGTATGGGAAAAATTAAAGTCCCAGAGGATTTGATTCCATCGTCAATCAAAACGGCCTCTAACGATTAAAAAAGGAATTGAGTAAGTGGGAGATATCTTTTTTTACCTCCCACTCACTATAAAGATCCCAATATTTATATTCCAAAGCTTATTAAGCCAGCTTTACCGGACAAATTTCCACCAGTAGAAGTATTTGTTTTCTAGCTCCCTTTCTGTGGGCATTGGGAAAAATTTGAGCTCATCTCCAGAGGCAAACCAGAAGCCATGACGCAGGAACTTGTATGATATATCCCTTAAGATGCTTCCCAGGCTAATTGTTTTGGTAAGTTTTTCAGGGTTATTTTTTATCTCCATTATACACTCATAGAAGCGGTATGGATTTACATTAGGCAATTCTATTGTAAAGACATCTTTATTCTTATTCTGCCTGAAGAATTCATCAAGGTTATACTCTATTTGCGTAAAGCAGATCTTAGGAGCACCTTTCGAACGCGTCTCTGTTGTGATAAACTTTCCAAACTCCCTTTGATCCTTTGTCGACGCTATAAGAGTCTCTAAAGGACAGATCTCCTGATAGATCCTAATTAGCCCTGGTTCATTGTAGGCTGTATATTCTGCCGGTTCAATAGGTAGAACCTTGCCATTAACTGTAACCAAAAACAGCTTCTGTATTGCCTTAAGGTCTACGTTTTCCAGGACCTTATAGGAACTAACAAATTTTGTTCTTTTAGGCGAACCATCCTCATGCTGAACCGTTAGTGACAAATAGCGCTCCAGGTCAAAATAGTCGTTCCTATAGTTGATATCTATTTCCGCAAATATCACCTTACCGCTGAAATGCTTTGCACTGGACATCGTGTAGTGTTCACCAAACCTTTCTGGCTCAAGCTGAGAGGCTACTAAAGCATTGATGGGAAAAACGATCATGTAAAGGTGCTTTGGATAATCCGGCATATGAATTCTCCAATTATGTAGTAGTTGTTATTTCTTTAAAAGGTATTAAATCATACTCTTAAGAGCAAGAAATTAAAATAATCTTTTTACTTAATCTCTTTATTTGACGATCCTTTATTTAAAGAATCTTTTTTATCTTTATTACATCCTATAGAAAGACTATAAAAAAGCATTATGACCGCAAGGGAAACTCTTCCCCCGAATGGGAAAAAATATAGAAGAATCTATTTCAGGAGGTAAAAGCAATCTGATGAATATTGGACCACTTAGGAAACTTAAACGGGCATTTGTTGTAAAAAGAGTATTACCGGTTTTGGCCGGTGGAATTCTGGGCTATGCTTATTATTATTTTATAGGGTGTTCTACCGGGAGCTGCCCCATACAAAGCAATCCATACTTTAGCATAGCTTATGGTGCTTTTGCTGGAGCAATATTTGCTTTTCCAGGAAAAAAGCCTGAAAAGAAAACCAATGGCGATTTTGAATAAAAGTGAGTCTATTGTAAATTAGCATCTCAATTTATAAAGAGATGTAGCTATAATATAAATTACCTGACAATAAAAAAAGAATTTATAAATTCAAAGGAGATTACTACTAATGAATCAAAACAACAAACCCAGGGAAAGGAAAATAGGCACAAAACAAACCACCGAGAGGAAGCCGCTTATTGACCCCAGATATAAAAACCTGGTCTATACAATTGCCGTTATTGTTGTAATTGCAATCTTCTTTATAATCAATAATTCACAGAGTGAACCTCAGCAGGGCCCTTATCCACCAAATATTCAGGCTTCAGAGACTCAGGATGCTTTTCAGGGAAAAACTGCCGCATCATTTGTACTGCCTAAGACTGACGGCACTCAGCTAAAACTAGCTGATTACAAGGGAAAGGTTGTAATTGTTGACTTCTGGGCAACCTGGTGCCCTCCATGCAGAAAGGGAATACCGGACCTTATAGACTTAAAGAAGAAATATGGCCCGCAGGGACTTGAAGTTATTGGCATTTCTGTAGATATGGATAATACAAAATCAGAAGTAGTCCCTTTTATAAAGCAATATGGCATTAATTATCCGGTTGTCTATGGAAACGACGACGTACGAATGAATTATGGCGGAATTGCCTCAATCCCAACTTCTTTCATTATTGATAAGGAAGGGAAGATTGCAGCTTCTTTCGAGGGACTAACAGATAAGGCCAATTACGAAAAGGAAATAAAAAAACTGCTCTAAAAGGCAGTCCTTATCAAAATTTTTATCTATAAAAAAAGGGACGATTATTCGTCCCTTTTATCTTTCTTCTTGTTGTGATGTTCATGATTCTCATCATGTTCAAAATCCTGGTGAAGATTATCTTTCACCTCTATGTATTCTCCCATCCTAAAGAGTAAGTCCCATGAATAAATGCCATAATCATATCCGTCTTTCCATTTGATATTTATAGCATAATCACCGACCAGGTCAATTTTAGAAACCTCATACTTACCAGGAAGGTCCGGACCCTTAGGGAGTGCTTCATAATGTTTCCACAGAATCGTCTCCCCCTTATTTCCTGCATCGGGAGACTCATCCCTTAGGAACTTAAGAGGCAGAGTATGAACCTTTTCATTATTCCAGGTAATCGTAAGGCTCTCTTTTCCGTTTAACTTTATTGTCTTTGGGTATAACATTGTTTTGTTATTATAGGGTCAGAAATTCTGATTTATAAAATATAAATAGAACTACATAATTTAAACTTTCCAGTCAAAGTATCAACCACTTTCGGGAGTTTTATCAGTAATTGCCCAAAATAATTGGCAAGCCTTCCTTTCCCGAACCGATTACAATAACCTTTGAATTCGTAGAATTTGCAAGCTTTTCAGTAGCTTCAATGCCTTTCCACTTAAGAAGCGGTGCGCTTATTCCTTTTGATACTATATCCTGAAAATCGGCTATACCTTTAGCTTCAATCCTTTTTCTTTCAGCTTCCTGGGCTTCTTTCTTTAGAACAAACTCCATCCTCTGGCTTTCCTGTTCAGCCTTCAATTTATCTTCTATTGAAGCTGTAAGTCCGGGAGGCAGAATTATCTGTCTTAAAGGTGCCTTTAATATTATAAATCCGCTTGAGGCAACCTGTTTAGAAAGTTCGCCAACCATTTCACGCGAAAGCTGTTCACGTTCTGATGTATAAAGCGCTCTTGCGTCATATTTTGCCGTTACACCCCTTACAACCGAACGGAACTGCGGGGCTAGAAAATCCTCTTCAAAATTCCTGGAAATAGTCTTGTAGATCTTTGCAGCATCGTTTGCATTGATCTGATATAGAAGTGTAATATCCAGCTGAATACTCAGACCTTCTTTCGTAGGAACTGTCATTGTTTCTTTTATGGACTGTATCTTTATCGAGTATTCCTTAACACTTGCAAGGGGATTTACAAAATTTACTCCGGGTTTTAATGTATTTTCACTTACCATTCCTAAAAAGTCCACTACGCCAACGGCTCCAGCTGGAACGATCGTAAATATCTGAAGAAATGCTACAAGCAAAGCAACTATAAAGCCTGCCTTTGCAAATGTTGCCTCAGACTTGCTGAACCTCTTCTTTGCACTTATATAGACAGCAAAGGCTACGGCAGCGGCAAGTAATGAGATTAAAAATACCATCTGACTTTATTACTCCTGTTTTATCAACAACTTAACTCTGAGTCTGATTTATCAAAAATATACAAATTATATAATAAGAACCTAATCTTTAGCATAAAGAATTAAGTTTTTTAAATTCTTAATTGGCTCAGCCTTATACAAGTGTCTGTTTTATTAGTTTCGGTTTTGAAGGCTTTTTATCTCTAAGTTCTATAATAGAATTAATTTTATCAACTACTTCTTTTACTTTTCCTTTTCTGTCTGTATGGATTTCAGCTATTATGTCGCCTTTATTTACTTTATCACCTATTTTTATGTTAAAGATTATTCCGGCCTTTGGATCAATTGTATCTTCTTTTGTCATTCTTCCGGCACCAAGTTCTAGTGAAGCCATGCCCAAGGCAAAGTTGTCGACCGCACTGAAATAGCCAGATTTATCTGCTAAAACCTTTTCAACAACTTTGGATTTTGGATATTTCTCCGGATTTTTAAGATAACTAATATCGCCACCCTGAAGCTTTACGATCTCTAGAAATTTATCAAAGGCCTTTCCGCTTTTTACCATCTCGCGGCTAATCTCAATTCCTTCTTCAATTGATTTTGCTTTTTTACCAAGATATATCATTGCTCCTGAAAGGTGGTATGTCACTGTCATCAGATCTTCAACACTTTCGCCCTGCAAGCATTTTACAGATTCATATACTTCCAGCCAGTTACCTATATAATTTCCAAGTGGCTGGTTCATATCGGTTATAAAACCAATTACTTTTTTACCGAATGCTTTTGCTGTTCCAATTAAAGCCTCAGCCAGAAGTCTTGCATCCTTAAGCTCACTCATGAAAGCTCCGCTTCCGGTCTTTATATCAAGTACAAGTCCATCAATTCCCTCGGCCAGCTTTTTACTCATTATACTTGAGGTGATAAGGGGTATAGATTCAACTGTCGATGTAACATCTCTGAGAGCATAAATAAGCTTATCGGCAGGAGCAATCTCTTTTGTTTGCCCAATAAGTACAGAGCCGCATTTTTTTACAACAGCTTTATATCTTGCAAGATTAAGGTCGGTTCTGAAACCAGGTATTGATTCAAGCTTATCTAGCGTGCCACCAGTGTGTCCTAAGCCGCGGCCAGAGATCATAGGAACATTTATTCCTGCTGCAGCTACAATAGGAGCAAGTATAAGAGAAGTTTTATCTCCTACGCCTCCGGTTGAATGCTTGTCTATCTTAAAGCCATCAATTGAGCTTAGATCAATAACTTTACCACTATAGAGCATTGCATGAGTAAGTGCTGCAGTCTCTTCTGTTGACATACCGTTAAAGTATACAGCCATAAGAAAAGCCGAAAACTGATAGTCGGGTATCTTCTTTTTAATGTATGAATTTATAAGAAATTTTATCTCTTCACCTGAAAGAGTTTCCTTGTTTCTCTTTTTTCTGATAAGCTCAACTGTGTTCATTTTATTTCCAAAATTATTTGTGCACAAAGATATTGCTTAAGGATCAAATGATCAAATTATGCTGCCCCTTAAGAAGGCTCTTTGCAATAAAATTAGCCTCACTTGTAATATTTTCAGGATAGCCCAT
>JAUZPB010000143.1 GCA_030706145.1 Bacteroidota bacterium | reverse complement strand
GAACCTTCTTAAATATGAGGGATTTATCGGTCGACACCTTAGCTGCAAACGTCATAAAGAAGGTCACTTCAAAAATGGGGGGCAACTTCCCAAATCACAAGATAAGTGAGATACAATTCGACTGTGACTGGACGGAAAAAACAAGAGACAAATATTTCAGGTTCATAAATGCAGCTAAATCAATCTCAAAAGGAAATGTAATCACAGCCACAATAAGGCTTCACCAGGTAAAGTATTTCCATAGGACAGGCGTTCCGCCTGTTGAGCGCGGAATGCTTATGTTCTATAATATGAGTTCTGTTGAAAACCTCATGATAAAGAATTCCATTTTCGAGACTGAGACAGCAAAAAAATATCTTTACAATTTTGATAAATATCCTCTTAGACTAGATGTTGTGCTGCCTGCTTTCAGCTGGGCGTCGCTTTTCAGGAAAGGCAAGCTAATTGGACTTATAAATGAACTAAGCAGTAATGATCTAAGGAAATGCGGGAAGTTCAAAGAAGAAAATCCAAATCAGTTTATCTGCACATCTTCTACTGTCATCAGTGGAATACAAATTGTTGAAAATGATTTTATAAGGATTGAATCAATAAGTTCTGAGACGACTGAGACTGCAGCTAAACTTGCATCGGAACATATAAGGAAGAATAACAACATTACAGTAGCTCTTTTCCACCTTAATAAGGAAGTAGTAAATAAATATGAAAAAACGAAGCTTGAAAATATTTATTCCTGTTTTAATTAGTATAGCACTATTTGTCTTAGCCAGCAAAAAGACCAGGAGCTGCGGGCCGGAACTGGCTCCGGATGATTATTACACAATTTTTGATAAATCAATTTTCAAGCTGCCTGATCTTCAGCCTTTTTTCCTGAGTGAAAATACATTTGCAGATCAGAAAGATGGCTCAGAGGAATCTGAGACTGATAACCTGAAGCAATGGCTTAAATTCCTGAATGGGGTTCCTTCACTTGATCATATAGAAGATGTTATATATAAGACAGACCAAGATGAGTTAAAGAAAATCAGACAATATCTTATCTCAGGAGATATAAGTCTTCTCCCCTCAAAGTTAAAAGATAATTCATTTATAAAATATCTTGAAAGCATTAAATCTAAAGGAGTAATGGATTATCTTATCTATGCAAAGCAGTGTGAGCCAGAGGTTACATCTGGCAATTACTGGGAGGAAAAGAAGAAAGATACTGTTTTAATGCACAATCTCATTAAAACAGGCATAATGAAATACCACTCCACAAAAAGCAGGTTCATAAAAGACAGATATGCCTATCAGGCAGTGCGCCTGGCGCATTATTCCGGGCAGTATAAAATAGCCATTGATCTTTATAACAGATTCTTCAAAGAAAAGAAGGACCTTAGCCTTATTCAATACTGGTCACTTGCGCATAAAGCAGGTGCACAGCATTCCTTAGGCAAGCTTGCTGAAGCTAACCTTACATTTGCCCATATCTTTGATAAATGCAGAAGCCGGAAAGACAATGCATGCTTAGTATAGAACTCGGGACGGACTCATTGTTCAATGAGACTTTTAAGTTATGCAAAGACAACCACGACCGGGTTCTGATATATACTTTAGCTGCATATAGGAATCCTGATAAAAGCCTTAAATATATGGACTTAGTTTTTAGTCTGGAACCTGAGTCTGAATACCTTGAGCTTCTTTTAGCAAGAGAAGTAACAAAACTGGAACGAAGAATACTGCCTACAAAAGCAAACTGGGAGGGACAAAGATACTACATTGAAACAAATACTGAGCAGACATCACCCATTGACGATGAGCTTTTTAATAAAGTTTCCAGCATAGCAAAGACAGGGAAAGTTAAAAGTCCCTACTTATGGGATTTTGCATCCGGGTATATTGCAACACTAATTAACAAAACAGAAGAGGCAAAGCAGTTTTATTTTGCTGCAAAGAAAAGCTGCCCTAAAGATGACCTTTCGTTTTTAAGGAGGATACAAGTAGCTGAAATTGTATCGGAAGTAAAAGGGTTAAAATCAATAGATAAGAAAGCTGAAGATGAAATATCGGGAGACATTATATGGCTGCATGAACTGGCAGCAGAAGAAAAATTTAATGCAAAGGATGCTCTTGTTTATGTAATGAATATTCTTGCAAAGAAATACTGGAAGCAAGGAGATAATATAAAAGCAAATTTATGTCTTGGACTTAGGATAAGCGAAAAGAATGAATACTGGGGATATTATGACAATAAAGTGCAGAATGCATTTGGCTACAATATACGGAATAATTACCACCTGGAGCCAATCGATGCTATATACAAGCTGATATCCTCAAAATACAGATATGATGACTGGTATAGACCTAACTCAGAGTACAATAAGAAATATTCCCGTTTTGAGAGATTCCTAATAGACAATTACCTCTACTCACCTTCAGAACTTGAGTATATTCAGGCAAAAAGCTTTATTGCAAAAGGAGAATTCGGCGAAGCTGTTAAAAGACTAAGCCCTGAGGATTCATATACTAGTTATTATAACGACATGACTGAAAAACTTCCTGCTGATCCATTTGTTGTTCATATAAGGGACTGTCATGATTGTGACTACAATGCTGTAAGTATAAACAGATACAGCGTACTCAGCTTCAGTAAAAGGATGCTTGAACTGGAAAGACTAGCTGCTTCGGATACTGCAAATGCTGCACAGTATTATTATTTGATCGCAAATGGATTATATAACAAGTCCTATTATGGCAACAGCTGGGTAGCATCGGCATTTTTTAGAAGATCGAGTCCCTGGGGATACTATGATGGTTTCAACCGGGATTTTTATGATTGCTCACAAGCAATGAATTATTACTTAAAGGCAATGAGCCATGCAAAGGATAGAGAATTCGCAGCTAAATGTTTATATATGGCGTCAAAGTGTGAATTAAACAGCTTCTTTAATAGTGCAGATTATGCTCAGATGGATAATATCGAAGTGCTTTCTGTACCTTTGAAATACAGAACCAGCTTTATAAAACTAAAGTCAAATTATTACGATACTAAATACTACCAGGAAATTTTACACGAATGTAAATATTTCTACAATTTTGTAAGCAGGTAAAATATTAAACTGGTACTCCTATTCTTTCAGTACAGGGGTAAAGTAGCACAATAATTATAGTTTCCCAGTTTAAATAATAATCTTTTAAGAATGGAAAAGAATTTCTAGAGTTTCATTCTTGCTTTTGTAAAGGCAGTGTCTCTTATTGCTGAAACCAGCGTTTTCCCTGTTGCAAGATTTATATGGACACTTTTAACAAAGTTATCTTTGCTGACTTCAATTTCCTTTCTGTCAATAAGGACACTTACTTTTCCTTTGGCAGAAGGTTTAATGTACTGAAGTTTAAGAGCCATTTCAATGATTTTTTCCTGTGTAGGATCTTGAATTGAATGGGTTTTCTCTATAGTCATATTGAGTAATCCTGAATTTCCTGTTTTCTGTATAATGACTTAATTATGTCTTTTTGCATCAATAACTAATTTGTCTTGATCACATATACATTATATAGTAGAAAATTTGTCTCCTACGGAAAATCAGACGAATTTTTTTATTTTTTTTGGGGAAAAGTATTAAGAAGTGAAGTTACTCTTTGCCCGGTACTTTTTTCATTATACCGGGCAAAAAAAAGGAATACATAGAAGATTATTTTGTCACAAATGAGTCTTTGTTTTTCTGCACTTTCATTTAGTGTTACTTAGTCTAAGGAAGATGCTCCTTACTTAAGCAGGACTAATTTTTTTGTATCTGTAAACTCTCCGGCTTCAAGTCTATAGTAATAAATTCCACTTGGTAGTGAAGTCCCATCAAATTTAACCGTGTGACTTCCCTTCGCCTGAAATTCATCAATCAGGCAGCCAACATTATTTCCAAGAGAATTATAGACCTGTAATCTAACTTTTCTGCTCTCAGGAAGAGAATAGCTAATAGAGGTAACAGGATTAAAAGGGTTTGGATAGTTTTGCGCCAAATAATAGTCACTTGGAGTCTTATCATTACCCCTGCTGACATAAACAGTTCCATCATCCTGCAGCGTAAAGTTCTGTGAGTCTTGGGCTCCCTTTTCATCAGTAGCAGTAATACAAATGCTATCTTTTATACAGGTCGGAGTTCCTGTTATTGTATTAGTCTTTGTATCAAATGCTGCCCATTTAGGCAAATAGTTAGCAGTATATTTAATTTGTGTACTTCCATAATAGCTAAAATGGCTTAATGTATACTTATAAGGTCTGCCCACATGAATAATTGTATCAGGAATACTTGTAATTGCAAGTCCACTGCCAACGACAGGAGTTATTTTCCAGTCGATAGATGCAGTGTCAGTTTCGTTATAAGTAAAAGCAGTAATTTTCATATCCTTTGAAGGATATTTAATTGAGCTAAACAAAAAGTACTTTCCCTTAGCTTCAGGAATAACTGAATCATTGACAGCCCATGCATAGTTAAAAGGTTCATTATAATAACTCTTAGCCTCGACTTTAAGCCAGAGGTTTTTCCCATACTGAAGTTTTATTTCGCGCGAGTTAAAATACATGGGTACTTTTAAGACTTCCTTATTATTTACACGATAAGGGGCCCAGTAAGTAATTTCCGGTGGGAATGTATTTGCAAGAAAATGATCTAATATATTCTTAGTAATGATAGAAACCTGGCTGTTATTGGAATATAATCCCCAGACCCATCTTATAGTAGCAGCATTAAATACAAACCCTGAACCGGGGGAAGCAAGTTTATGTATACCCATAGTAGCCCATTGCTCTGGTGCATTTAAGGATATATGGTTTGAAGGACTAAGTCCAAGTATACGAAATGTAAGGGGTGTTCTGTCTTCACCAGTAGGGACGGGCAACCCATTTTGCCACTTAAACAAAGCTGCATCGGTTTCATAACCGACTATCGAGGAATCACCTCTAAAGCCAAGTGTATCACCTTCAGAAAGTCCGGAGTTTTTATAGATCCAATGCTGGGCATTGTGAACTATATAGCCTCCAAATCCATCTGTATATGGAAGGCATCCTGGTAAGATAGGTTTATTATTAGCGCCGTAATGATAATTAGTCTGCCCGCCGTTTTGATAGCTTGTTCCAAGCAGTGGATTTTCGCGTTCAACCTGGTACCATTCCCTTGTATATACTCTTGGGTCAGGATTAGGGTCAGCAACCTTATAACAAACCAAAGTTCTGTCGCCGTCTTCAAAACGGACCTGCCACCAGCTTGTATTTCCGCTAAGGCACATAAAATGTTTACCGCGGTTTACAAATGTCTCAATATTCTCTCTTTGCGGGCGGCTCCAATACTCACTGTGGCCACAGATAATCAAAACATCATGTGAGTAAAGGTACTCCGGATCAAAATGAAGATCACTTTCACCAACAACGTCCACATCTTTGCCATATCCATAAGATTCAAGCCAGTATATAAGCTTTGCTTCATATGAATCAAAGCTTCCACGGTTTACTTCATGATGATCGTTCTTGTTAACAGGACGATTAAATGAGACCTTAGTTGCCTTTGGAGAATTCAATACGAATTCATCATAAAGGCTTTTTCCGCCAAACATATTGTATGCCTGATAATTATTAGTTGCACAAGCAACAAGTACACGGCTTCTTTTTGATGTATCTTTTTCTTTTACGAAAAATAAAATTGGTGTAACTTTATCGCTGTAATAAGGGAATTCAGCAATATAAGCCCCTGCTTTCCAATCTGAAGGGATCTTAAAATTTTCATAACAAGCTTTCCATTTGCATCCGTTCTCCCATACCTCATCACTTTCCTTTGTTTCTTTAATTCCTCCAGGAAGATCCTTAAGCTCTGCAACGAGTTTTTTTTCTTTTCCAAAACGATAAATTTTCAGCGTGAAAGGATTTGAAAATGTAGAGACATAAAAACTAATAGTCTCACCTTGATAGACGTTTAACTTTGAAGCATAACCACCTTCAAGAAGACCAACGGTTGGATCAGTAAGCGCACTAAGCGAACGATATTGAACCATTCCGGCACTACAGGAACAACCTTGTGCCTTAAGACTAGAATTAAACAGGAAAGGACATAATAGTAGAACAAAAAGAACAGAGCACTTATTCATACTTACCCCTCAGCGAGTATAAATTTTTGTGAAACTGTAATTACAAAACTCATTTATCAAATAGCAGAAAACACTTCTCCCCAGAAAGCATACTTAAATAGCGTTTCCACCATGTTAGATAAAGGTTTTCAGATGTGTAAAGAACTATAATAAAAGTACTTCGATTGTGCAAAATAAAATCTATTTTACTGTTAATCAAGAAAATTCTATTAAAACACCTACGATAAAAATATTTTTTTTTGATATTTAAGGATATCACCGGTATGGCTTTTAGCTCTAAATAAATTTTTATAATATTAAAGAAATATCTGGTAAGGCCTTTTAACTCTGGATATTTGGACTAGACTTATATATAGAAGTGAGGCGCTTAGGTTAGACGAAGGATAAAAAAGAATCCCGTGGTAATACTCCCAGCCTAGTTTGCAGAGGAAGTAGAAATGTTGAGGGTACATTTCCATTTGTCTGGTTGTTTCCCACGGGAACGAAATTAAAATATATTACCTAACTTTAATGAAACACTTAGCTGATTTTCTCCACTGAATGCCGACTCATCATATAACAGATTTTAGATTTATTATTTCTGAATTCTTACAATATTTTCTTTCATCAATTCTTATATAGCATGAAATAATGGCTCTACGGAATTTTATTTTATTTTTTTTGCATTTTTTTTCGAAAAGATGGAATAATTTCCCAATCGTGTTGGTCTAACAGATCGGAATTTTAACTATTTTGCATTCGTAAGGAGAGAAGACAAAGCTCTATACCTTTTAAACCTCATTTATAACAATTCAATGCTGGGTCAAAAATGGAAGTAATTGTTACCGGTTCAAATGGATTCGTGGGAAAAAACTTAGTCGAAAAACTAAAAGAAATGCCCGATGTAGTTATTAATAAACTTGTGAGATCTAAGTCAAAAAATGAGAATGATAACCGTGATAATGAATACTTAGTAGATTATAATGACATTGGGACACTCCTGGAATGCAAGGCTTTTGATAAAAATATTGACTTTGTTTTTCATATTGCAGGAATAACCAAAGGGCGGACAAAGCAGGCCTTTTGGGATGGAAATGTAAGGCCAACAATAAACTTGCTGGAGACTCTAAAAAGAAAGAATATACCGCTCAAAAGGTTCGTTTACATATCATCGCATGCAGCCGCAGGACCATCAGATAGAAAGACCCACTATAAAACAGAATGTGAAAAGCAAAACCCAATAGAGTTTTATGGAATGAGTAAATTTGCAGCAGAAGAAGCGGTAAGATCTTATTCTGATCAAATCCCATTTACAATAATTCGTCCCGGAGCTGTTTATGGCCCTTATGACAAGGATTTTCTTAACATTTATAAAATGACAAAAAGCAGGTTAAATATTTACCCTGCAAACAAGAACAAATTCATATCATTTATTTTTATAAAAGATCTTATTGACGCAGCTATTGATGCTTCCCTTTCGAAAAATACAATTAACAAAACATACTTCATATGTAACCACCACCCTGCAAGCTGGAAAGAGATTCATGAAAGAATATTTAAGATTGCGCAAAAGACTTTTAGTTCTTTTTCCCTTTCCTATGGTCAGCTAAAAATATTAGCAAGTTTAATGGAATTTGTTTCTCTTTTTTCAAAGGAAGTGCCCATACTTAACCGGCAGAAACTAAAGTTATCATATCCTGATTATTGGATCGCATCTAGTGAACAGGCGCATAAAGATTTCGGGTTTTCTCCAACTTATTCTCTTGAAGAAGGCTTAAAAGTAACATATAACTGGTATAAAAAAATGGGATTAATTTGAAGATAGCTTATTGTAGTTTACTGGAAAGTAAGTAGACGTAATTATCTATTGCAGTTTACTGGAAAGAAAGAGGTCGTAATTTTCTATGAGATAAATAATAAAAGAAATTTCTCTCTTGCGTTAAAAGGTGTGACTTGATCGTTGCAACAGATGTATATTATAAAGATAGCATAGCATTTGCTTCAGGAGTTCTTTTCAGAAGCTGGAGCGATGAATATCCCTTTGAAGAAAAACAATCGCACCTTACAAATGTAAAGAGTTACATCCCGGGACAATTTTACATCCGGGAACTCCCCTGCATCCTCTCTTTGCTAAAAATGCTCAACTCTTTACCCGATATAATTATTATTGATGGGAACGTTTGGTTAGGAAAAGAAAAAAAGCCGGGACTTGGCAAGTATTTGTTCGATTCACTTAAAGAACATTGTGCAGTCATTGGGGTAGCAAAGTCACCTTTTGGTATTATGCCTGAACAGGCAAAAGTATACCGCGCTAAAAGCCACCGTCCGTTATATGTTACTTCTATAGGAATAGACGAAGAAGAAGCCAAAAACAACATTCAGCAGATGTATGGACAAGGGCGTATTCCATATATGCTAAAAAGAGCAGATCAGCTTTCAAGAGAAGCATCTAAAACAAGCATCTAAAAGGCTTTTTTTTGATTGTCAATAAGGAAATTTTTCCTTATTTTTGTAAGTTGATTTTATGATTAAGAGATTGATTCTTCGGTAATGTTATTGTTTGTTTTCCATATACAACTTCAAAAAAATCCGTATAACATTCCCCGAAAAAGTATACTCAAAAACCATTTAGACTTTTAAGGCACATACAATGCCTTGCGGAGAGTTATTGCCCATGCAATTTATATCGCTCTTCAAGGTTTGTAGCCTGAATGTCATATTTATGATGCTAATGATGATAGACTGTATTCTAAATTCAATTAACCATTTTTTTAACAATTAAACTTAAAATGTATTGAGGTTATGAATTTTCTATATTCACTGTTTGCAAATCCAAGCACGGCATCTACACTTATTTATGTCTGTCTTGCAGCCTTTATCGGTATATTGGTCGGAAAGGTTGAGATAAAGAACATAAAATTAGGTATTGCCGGAGTTCTTTTTTCTGGTCTTTTGATTGCTCATTTGGGAGCAAAGTTTGAGACTCCAATTCTTAATTTTACACGCGATTTTGGCCTGATCTTATTTGTTTATGCTGTTGGTTTTGACATTGGTCCGCGCTTCTTTTCAACATTCAAAAATGAAGGACTTAAGCTTAACCTTTTAGCAGCTTCTGTTGTAGTACTAGACCTTTTGCTTGCCTTTGGTTTTTATTTCGCCTATGGCTTACCACCAGCACTTATCACAGGTATTATGTGCGGTTCTGTTACAAATACCCCGGGCCTCGGTGCAGCGCAGCAGGTATTAAATGAATTTACAAAAAATGGTGCTCAAAGCGGTACACTTGCAGGAATGGGTTATGCAGTAGCATATCCTTTCGGTGTTATTGGTATCATACTCATGATGATACTTATCAGAGTCTTCTTCAAGATAAAAATTAAAGATGAAGCTGTTAAATATACCGAGGGACTTAACAGTACCAACAATAAGCTTGAGAGCGTACTTATACGTGCAACTAATCCACAGCTTTTTGGCAAGAAGATCAGTTATATTAAAACAATAATCGACAAAGAGCTTGTTATCTCAAGGATCTGCCGCGAAGGACATTTTATGATAGCTTTGGATGACACCGTCCTTCACGAAGGTGATTTGCTCTATGGTGTTTCTTCTGCTACTCATATTGATAATTTAACTGAGAAGATTGGTGAAGTACAAATCCAGGAAAAGCGCGAAATAAGCGGAAACTTTTCGATGGATCAGGTATTGGTTACAAATAAAAAATATTCAGGAAAGACAATTCAGCAAATTGGTATTTACCGCCGTTATGAAGCCAACATAACCCGTATCTACAGAGCTGGTATGGAAATCCTGCCTTCTCTTGATACTACTGTTGAATTTGGTGATACTGTAAGAATAGTTGGTAAGACTGAATTATTACCAGATATACGCCGCGAACTTGGAAACTCAATAAAGCAGCTTGCAGTACCAAATACAATTCCTGTTTTTATTGGTATTTTCCTTGGAATTATTTTAGGAAGCATTCCTATTTTTATTCCTGGTGTTCCTGCACCAGCAAAATTAGGTTTAGCAGGCGGACCGCTAGTTGTAGCAATTCTTCTTGGTCATAAAGGAAGAATTGGCAAGATGAATTTTTATATGAGTCCTGGTGGCAACATGATGCTGCGTGAGATTGGTATTATACTTTTCTTAGCATGCGTCGGACTTTTATCAGGCGGTAAGTTTGTCAGCTCTATTATGGCTGGCGGTTACTGGTGGATGCTCTATGGAGCAGTTATTACGTTCGTTCCAATTATGATAGTCGGTGTAATTGCACGCCTTATGAAGGTAAATTACCTTACAATATGCGGCTTTATTAGTGGAACAATGACAGATCCACCTGCATTGGAATATGCAAATTCACTTGCGCCTGTTCAGGCTCAATCAACTGGATATGCTACGGTTTATCCGCTTGCAATGTTCCTCAGAATTCTTGTAGCACAGATCTTAATACTTGCTACACTATAGCTAACAAAAAGTTTTAAGCTATATAAAAAATAAAGGGCTGTCTCTTAAGTTAAAGAGCAGCCCTTTATTTTT
>JAUZPB010000142.1 GCA_030706145.1 Bacteroidota bacterium | reverse complement strand
TCTTTTGCACAACATACTTTCAGTGTACCATTTTCAGGTGTATAACGTATAGCATTTGTGATCAGGTTTACCAGTACCCAAACTGTCTTTTCAATATCGGCTTTTATTGGAGGCAGATCAGGCTCAATACTTGTTTCGACTATAATTTTTTTATCACTTATCAACATCATCAGAGAAGTTAAAGCATAATCAGTTATTTCATCAGCAGTTGTAATCCCTATTTTAAGTCTAATATTACCGGATTCTGTCTGAGAATAGTCAAGCAGCTCATTTACCATTTTAGAAAGCCTTACTGTCTCCTGGCGGACAGTACGTACAATCTTTTTATGCGCTTCACTAAGCTCACCTAGCCTTACATCTTCAAGAAGCTTTATGCTCAAGTTGATCGAAGACAATGGAGTCTTTAGTTCATGAGAAACTGTAGCAAGAAGATTTGTTTTTGCAGTGTCCCGCTCCTCATAGCTGGTTACGTTTTTTAGAATAATTATGTATCCAATGGAATCACTCGAGCCATTCCCGTTTTCAATCAGCTTTGTCTCTATTACCTCTTTGGTAAAATATGCCTGTCTTTGGTTCAGCACAATAGGTATATAGCTGCCAATATGATTAGCTGTTGACTGTACCGGAATAATTGTTCCTTTTAAGATCTCGCGCAGCAGGTCATTGTTGAGTGCAACATCCGGTGCATACTTACCTACATAATCCGTATCCTTTAGGCCTGTTATCTCCTCGGCCACTTTATTCAAAGAAAGAATGATCTTATTTTCATCTATTACAAATATTGCATCATTGAGATTATGAATAATAGTCTCCATTCTTTTCTTTTCAACCAGGATCTTATGAAGGTTATTTTCTTCATATTCTTTTAATTTGGAAGACATACTATTAAACTCTCTTACCAGTATTCCCAGCTCATCTGCCGATGAAAACAAAAGCTTCTGGTCATATTTGCCTTCGGAAATTGCCTTTATCTTTTCTGTAAGCTGATATATTGGACGCATAATATAAACGGGGAAATAAAGTATAAATATAAACGCAATCAACAGACTGATAACAGTGAGTATTATCATATACTGGGTAACCTGCTGAGCAGTAGATGCAGCTATTTTATTTTTATTTATTATTGCATCTGAGTTTATTTTGTAAATACTTTCAATTGAATGGCGTACATTTTCATATTTATCCTTTACCTGAAGTCCAAATCCAATATCAGCCTTATTATTTGTACTACTGAGAATGTTAATAAAATCATAATAGTCGTGCTTAAGGGTTGAAACAATTTCACCTTCACCCTGCTCTGTAATATTTGCTTCTTCAGCGCTAAGGTTTTTGTTAAAGTCGTTGATAAGATCTTTATATTCTTCGCTGCCTTCACTTCCTTTCTGCCTGAGCAGATTCCTTTCCGAATGAAGAATATAAAGTCCATCTAGTGACTTAAGCATATCAGAGGTATACTCAAGTGACTTATAATTATCCTTTATTATTGCTCCTGAGTCTTTTGATAAGCGGGAAATAAATTGCGAGCCCATCGTTCCAAGTATCAGAATTATAAGGAACAATAAGGACAATAGTAATAATATTTTTACTTTTAGCTTATTCATGGTTTGATATGATTAAAATATCCAAACTTAAGTTTTTAGTTAGTTTAATTAGATCTTTGAAAATATTTCTTTTAGTAAGATGCTGAAAAATGCTGATATTAGGCTTGCCTAGAACAATCATTCCAACTTCCTTTTTCGCTGCGATTTCAACAATTGTTTTTGCAACATTACTGCTTGTAACCTTTATTACTTCAGCTTCGAGTTCTGTAGCCAGTTTGAAATTATTAATTAAATGCCTCTGTTCGGCTCCTTCTATTTTTTCAAGACTTTCTTCTGGTGTCTGAACATAAAGGACGTACCATTTTGAATTATTAAGTGATGCCAGCCTTGCTGAGCGTCTTATTAGGTTAGAGCCTGATCTGCTGTTACTGCTTAGACAAGTAAGTATGGAGTTATTGCTTTTAGGTATGACAGGAAGATCCCGTTTGATCTTACGTCCGACTTGCCTAGTTACTTCCCTTAAGGCCAATTCCCTTAGTTGTAGAAGCTTTTCTGCCTGGAAGAAGTTGTTCAGTGCAGTAGGGATCTTTTTCTCATCATAGATCTTTCCTTCTTTTAACCTGTCGATCAGGTCGTTTATAGTCAGATCAATATTTACAACTTCATTTGCCATTTCAATAATGCTGTCCGGTACTCTTTCTTTTATCTGAACTCCGGTAATTGTTTCGACCTCTTTATTAATGCTCTCAATATGCTGAATATTGACAGTACTAATAACATTAATACCTGATTCAATGATCTGCAGAACATCCTCCCACCGTTTGGAATGCTTTGAACCAGGAATATTTGTGTGAGCAAGTTCATCAATAAGAACAACATCGGGTTTTTGTATCAAAATGGCATCAAGATCCATTTCCTCCAGGATCTTACCTTTATAATAGATCGACTTTCTTGGAATTGCAGGCAAATCTTCCACTAGTCTTTTTGTCTCTGCTCTGCCGTGAGTTTCAATAAAACCGATGCATACATCAATGCCATTTTCTAAAAGGCTATGCGCTTCCTGAAGCATACGGTACGTCTTACCTACACCGGCTGCCATACCGATATAGATCTTGAACTTTCCCCTTCTTGAAAGTTTAATCATTTCAAGAAAGCGTTCAACCGATCTTTCTTTTGTATCTTCGGAAATATCCACCTTAAGAACTTCCTTCTTTTTGCATCATTTTTATTTCTGTAATCCTGAGCTTAATCTACCTTCGGAATAAGAAACTTTTTAGAACCTGTTTATTTTTCAGCAGCTCTGTCCAGGTCTAAGTTAAGCATAAGTACATTTACCTTCTCAGGTCCAAAGAGCCCCAGAAATGGTCTTTCTGTGTTATTTTCTATCAAGTCTCTAAGCAGGTCTTCGGAAATCTCTCTAGCTCTTGCAACTCTGGGGACCTGAATAAGCGCAGCTTTTGGAGAAATATCGGGATCCAGTCCGCTGCCCGAAGAGGTAACCATTTCAGCAGGAATATCGGACCTTTTTATTCCAGGATTATGAACCAGAAACGAATCAATCCTTGCACCTACGATTTTCAGATATTCCGGATTCGATGGTCCATAGTTTGATGCTCCCGATGAAGCAGCATTATAATCAACTGAAGATGGCCTGCCCCAGAAATATTTATCCAATGTAAATTTCTGCCCTATATTTTTATAACCTACAATTTTCCCATTTTTTTCGACAGGATAACCATTTGCTGCAGAAGGAAAGATTTGTCCAATACCCCAGATGACCAATGTATATATTATACAGCAAACTATAAGCAGTGACAAATGAATCCCGATTATATTTCTTAAAGTTTTCATAGTTATTTTCACAAGATTATTTTACTTAAAATTCTTAAACAAATAAACTTACAAGCATATCAATCAGCTTAATACCGATAAACGGAGATATAACTCCACCTAATCCATATAGTAATAAATTCCTTCTAAGAAGAGCCGTTGCACCAATTGCTTTATATTTAACACCTTTAAGCGCCAATGGAATTAAAGCCGGTATTATTAGAGCGTTGAATATAACGGCAGACATAATTGCTGACTCCGAGGAGGAAAGGTGCATTATGTTCAGAGCATTAAGCCCTGGAATTGAAGAAGCAAACAGAGCCGGTATAATAGCAAAGTACTTTGCCACGTCGTTAGCAAGTGAGAATGTAGTTACATTTCCTCTTGTGATAAGCATTTGTTTGCCAACTTCTATAACTTCAAGCAGCTTAGTAGGATCATTATCTAAGTCAACCATATTTGATGCTTCCTTTGCAGCCTGAGTCCCTGTATTCATTGCTACTGCTACATCAGCCTGAGCAAGTGCCGGAGCATCGTTTGTCCCGTCCCCCATCATTGCAACCAGTTTACCCTGCTGCTGCTCTTCTTTTATGTATCTTAATTTATCTTCAGGCTTTGCCTCAGCTATAAAGTCGTCTACTCCAGCCATTTTAGCAATATACTTTGCAGTAAGAGGATTATCTCCAGTTACCATAACTGTTTTTACGCCCATTTTCCTTAGTCTTTCGAACCTTTCCTGAATTCCCGGCTTAATAATGTCTTCAAGCTGGATAACGCCCAGTGCCTTTTTGTTAACAGCTACTGCAAGGGGTGTACCCCCTTTTTCTGCAATATCAACTACAAATTGCTGCAACTCTTCTATTTCGCCATTACAGTTATTTGAGTAATTCTTAATTGCATCCCATGCACCTTTTCTTACACTTGTTCCATCAGAAAGATCAATTCCGCTCATCCTGGTCTCGGCTGTAAACTTAATGAACCGTGCATCTTTCGTTTCCCCATCTGAGGTCTTTATATTATTTTTCTCTGCAAGTTCCAGTATCGATTTACCCTCTGGTGTCTGGTCTGCTATTGAGCTTAAGATGCAGTATTTTATAAAGTCATTTCTTTCGACACCTTTAGCCGGATAGAAATTTGTTGCCTTTCTGTTTCCAATTGTTATTGTACCTGTTTTATCAAGAAGAACAGTATCAATATCGCCTGCATTTTCGACAGCTTTACCAGACTTTGCAATGACGTTTGCCCTAAGGGCGCGGTCCATTCCTGCTATTCCAATTGCTGAGAGCAAAGCACCTATTGTAGTTGGAATAAGGCATACAAACAGGGACACCAGTGCTGCTATTGTTATTATTGTTTTTGAATATTCAGCAAAAGGCGGCAAGGTTGCCGTTACAAGCAGGAATACTATTGTAAAGCCTGCGAGTAAAATTGTAAGGGCTATTTCATTTGGAGTTTTCTGCCTGTTGGCACCTTCGACAAGGGCAATCATCTTATCCAGAAAGCTCTCGCCCGGATTACCTGTTACAAGTACCTTTATTTTATCTGAAAGAACTCTTGTTCCACCGACAACACCTGAATGGTCCGTTCCAGCTTCACGTATTACAGGAGCAGATTCACCAGTAATTGCAGACTCGTCAATTGAGGCCAACCCTTCAATTATTTCACCGTCAGTTGGAATTGTCTCTCCTGCTGAAACAATAAAAACATCTCCCTTCTTTAGCTCTGAAGAACTAATAATTTTTACCTCTCCACCTGGAAGGATTATATTAGCAGGAGTTATTTCCCTTGTTTTTCTTAAAGATGCAGCCTGAGCCTTGCCTCTTGCCTCAGCTACTGCTTCAGCAAAGTTACCGAAGAGATTCGTTAGCAAAAGCAAAACCGTTATTGCCAGATTATAACCAAAACTCCCCTGAGCACTACTGCCATTAAATGCTGAGATAACAGTAACAACCAGCATGACAGCAGTTCCAATTTCCACGGTAAACATTACAGGATTTTTCATCATCAACATTGGATTCATCTTAATAAAAGATTCTCCAATAGCTTTTCTTACAATCTCTGCTTCAAATAATTTTGTATATCTTTTTCTTTTTGCCATTTTAATTACCAGCGTGTTGTTTAACATTTTCACATTTATATCTGTCTGTCAAATTGAAAAGAACTCTGCAACAGGGCCAAGTGCAAGAGCCGGGAAGAAAGATAATGCTGCAACAATAACTATTACGGAAATGAGCACTACACCGAACGTAGCGCTGTCGATTCTGAGAGTACCTGCTGATTCCGGAATTGTCTTTTTCTTTGCAAGCATTCCTGCAATAGAAACAGGTCCTATTATTGGAATAAACCTTGCCAGGAGCATTACGGCTCCGCACATGATATTCCAGAAGTTAGTATTGTCGCCCAAACCTTCAAAACCGGAACCGTTATTTGCCGAGGCTGAAGTAAATTCATAGAGCATTTCTGAGAATCCATGATATCCGGGATTATGTACCCAACCAACTGAAGGATTGACAGCAGAAATATGCGCCGCTATAGCTGTCCCTGTGAGTATAAGTAATGGATGGATCAGCAGCACAATAGCTGCGATCTTGATCTCTTTTGCTTCAATCTTTTTGCCCAGCAGCTCTGGTGTACGCCCAACCATGAGTCCTGCAATAAAGACGGCTACTACCAGATAAACAAAGAAATTCAAAAATCCGACACCTACTCCTCCATAGATAGCATTTATCATCATATCAATTAGAAAGATCCCGCCTGAAAGAGGCATAAAGCTATCATGCATAGAATTTACTGCGCCAGTTGAAGTCGCAGTTGAAGCAGTACCGAAATAAGCAGATGCAGCAGCACCAAACCTTACTTCCTTTCCTTCCATGTTGCCAGCATTCTGAGATATGCTAAGGTTATCTATGAGTGGATTTCCCCTGCTTTCCCAGTGAATTGCAAGGCTGGAGAAGGAAATAAAGAAAATAGTCATCACACCAAATAGTAGCATCCCAAGCTTTTTCTTGCCTAAATAAAAACCAAATGAGAATACCAGACCTATTGCAATCAAAAGCTCTGTTATTACTTCCAGCATATTGGTCAGGTAGTTCGGATTTTCAAATGGATGGGATGAGTTTGCTCCAAAGAAACCGCCTCCATTAGTTCCCAGATGCTTAATAGCGATCATAGGTGCAACCGGTCCTGTTGCAACCTTTACGCTCTCGCCCTGAAGAGTAACTATTTCTTTTGCCCCGCTAAATGTCATTGGAGAGCCATTTAAAAGAAGAACTAAAGCAAGCACAAAGCTAATTGGTAAAAGTATTCTTGTTACTGATTTTACAAGAAGGTTATAAAAATTACCAAGGTCGCTTGCCTGCCTTTGGGAAAGTCCCTTAAAGAGTATTGAAGCAGAAGCAATGCCGGTTGCAGCACTTACAAACTGAAGAAACATAAGAATAAACACCTGAGCAAAGTAAGAGGCCCCTGTTTCTCCCGAATAGTGCTGAAGGTTTGTATTTGAAACGAAACTTGCAGCTGTATTAAATGCAAGAGCAGCTTCCATGCTGCCAATATTCATTGGGTTCATAAAAGGATGTTTTATAAGTAAGAGCAGATAAGCCCATATGAAGAAGAAAAGGTTTATCATCAGCATTGACTTAAGGTTTTCTTTCCAGTCCATTTTCTTATCAGGATCGACTCCCGATAGTCTGAAAATCAGCTTTTCAACCGGACTAAGAAAATCAGTCCATACCTTCTCTCCCTTAAATACCTTAGTCATGTATTTACCCAGAGGATAAGCTAGCAGTATGGTGATAATGAAAGCTGCAAATACTCCCATAATTTCAGTATTCATGGCCTCACCCTAAAATTTTTCAGGTTTTATTAAAGCGTAGGTTAAATAGACACCTACGAATGAGCAAAGAACTAATAGTATTATCATTGTTGTTTCCAATCCCTGTAGTTTTACATTTTATCAAAGAAATCAATAAATCTTATATTGAGATAAAAAAGAGCAAAACCGAAAAACAGTATTAACAGATTTATAAACATTTCATTTACCTCGTTTTGCATTTTAGTTGACAGTTGAAATTTTTCTTTTTATAAATAGATAGTCTAATTCGATGCCAAAGAGTTGTATGCTCAGAAAAATGCTTTTTTGCTTTAATTATGAAGGTTTTCCAGTATGGAGGTTATTTATTTCTGAAGAGGGATTTCCAAAGTGAAAAGTGGCATTTTCGAAATGAAAATCGGAATGTTATTTATCAAAGCCATATTGCTGAAGTTTGCGGTAAAGAGTAGTAAGTCCAATGCCCAGCATTTCAGCAGCTTTTTGCTTATTTCCGCCAGCCTGGCTAAGTGCATCCAGAATATGCTTTCTTTCATATTCATCAAGTGTAAGCCCTTTTTGTGAAAAGTCAGCTATAGATGGAATGCCGAACAAGATTTCCTTAGGCAGGTAATTTGTTTTTAATATGTTTCCATCGCAGATAATAATTGCCCGTTCAATAATATTTCTTAGCTCCCTGATATTCCCCGGAAATGAGTATTGCTGCAATTTTTCAAGGAAAACAGGTTCTATTTCTGCAATGCTTTTATTTAGCCTTGCGCTGAAATGCTTTATAAAATGTAAAGCAAGCGGAATAATATCTTCTTTTCTGCTTTTTAAGGGTGGAATTTCCAGTTTAACAACGCTAAGCCTGTAAAATAGGTCCTTTCTGAAGTTTCCCTTAGCTATTTCTTCTTCGAGATCCCTGTTAGTAGCTGCAATTATCCTTACATCAACACTAGTTGGTTTTGTATCCCCCTGCTTTATAAAGGAATTGCTTTCAAGAACTCTTAGCAGTTTAGCCTGAAGTGAAATATCGAGCTCACCAATCTCATCCAAAAGAAGAGTGCCTTCATCAGCTTCTTCAAACAAGCCTTTCTTATTTCTTACAGCACCAGTAAATGCACCGGCCTTATAGCCAAACATTTCCGATTCAAGGAGTTCTTTTGAAAATGAGCTGCAGTTTACAGCTACATAATGTTTATTTCTTCTTATACTTGAATTATGAATAGCCTGGGCAAATACTTCTTTTCCAGTACCGGTTTCCCCTACTAAAAGTATAGGAACATCTGTCTCGGCTATTCTCCTTGCAAACTGCACAGTTTCCTTCATATGAGGTGATTGTGCAATAATGTTTTCAAAGCTGTAGGCCTCTTCAATTCTTTTTTCAAGCTGGTAGATCTTGGTCTTAAGGCGAACCTTATCCAATGCCTTCTCAACCAGAGGGACCAGCCTGTTATCCTCATCCCCTTTTGTTATATAGTCGAAGGCACCTTCCTTAATAGCTTTAACACCATCTGGAATTGTACCATATGCAGTAATAATTATGATCTCGCAAATAGAATTGATCTCCCTGATCTTTGATATCAGATCGATCCCGTTAATATCCGGTAAAAACACATCTGAAATTACCAAATGTATTTCTTCCCTGCTAAGAGCAGCCAATCCATCTGTTGCATTTGAGGCGACAAAAACCCTGTAACCCTCAAGTTCCAGTATCTGGCAGATCAGTTCCCCCAGAGCGGGCTCATCATCAATTATTAAAATTTGCTCTTTTTTCATATCTATTTCACATAAAGCCAAAAATATGCCAATGGCCATAAAAGGAAAATATCCTATTTTCAGGCCAAAATAAATGCTTCTAATTCGTAGCATTAGGTATTCATCTTTTCAAAATGGAAAAGCAGGTTTCATTATGGAAGAGCCGGAATTAGTTTTTCCCAGATTCCGGCTTATGAAAAATTTGTTTTAGAGGGAGTCAAAGATGCGTATGATCTGGTCAATAGGTTCCAGTCCAACCGAGATCCTTAATAGCTCGGGATCTATTTTAAGGCCTTTAAGCTTTTCTTTGCCTTCAGATGTTTGAAGCAGATCGTAGTGTGCCATATAGATGTATGGCATAGCAAGAGTAAACTCCGTTCCAAAGCTTGGCCCTTTTGCCAGTGGAAGCCTGTCATAATAATACTTGAGCTCTTTGTCAAAGATAACGGATATAAGTCCAGGCACCGAACTGCCGGATCTCATTACTTTTCTGTAATTATCTCCTGACGGCTCACCTAAGGCCCAGTGTATCTTTTTAACTTTTTTAGATGTGCTAAGAAAGTCCACAAATTGAAGCGTATTATCAGATATTTGCCTTACTCTTTCTTTATAGAATTTGATCTCTTCGGCTAACCTGCGAATATCCTTAATATAAGGGACCACATTAAACTGCTTTATGTATTCCTTTAATTCTTGTGCAAGAAGGCTACTTTTATTTAGTACAATAGCACCCATCAGAACATCTGCATTTCCGCAGGCCCATTTAGTCAGGCTCTCTACAATTATGTCGGCATATTCCATTACCTCAACATTGTAGGCAGTACCGATGGTTGTATCGACAAGAAGAGGAATATTATGCGCCTTAAGCATTTCTGAAATGCGCGGGAGATCCGGACTCTGCACAAGCGGGTTGTTTGGAAGTTCTGTTATTACGCAGGCTACTTCTGAATTATTCTGCCTAATAAATGCTTCAAGAGAATCAGTATCAGTGATATTAAGAAATATTGAATGCTTGTCACTGTACTTTCTTATTATTGCCATTGAATCGGAGTAAAGCCAGCCGAACTGGATAAAAATGTTTCTTTTACACTTTGCCTGGTACGACTTTAATGCTTCAAAAGCTGTATAAAGAGCATTTGAGCCTGAAGTGCAAAGAAAAACATCATCCACTGATGAACTGCCATATCCATCTGATAAAACAGTTTTAACAATTGATATAGCACTCTCCTCTGCTTCAAGATTTTCCGGATACTCTTCATCAATTACTTTATTTTTTAACAGGTAATCCTCAGCCTTTCTTGATGAAGGGATCATTCCCGAGTGCTGAAGAAGATCTTTAATTTCAGTCATAACAGGAGAGTTCTTTTCAAGCTTAATGAAATCAATTCCATCTGAGCTTATAAAGGTCAGATTCTTACCGATTCTCTTTTCTATTAAATTAACAGCATGCAGTGAGGCAACTGGAAGCAAGTCGATCTCTTCTGGTATCGAGCTGCTATTTCTAACATGATCATTAACCTTTTTTACAAGCCTGTTCTGACGAAAGCGCGGATATGCAGATTCCATTATTTCCGTAATTGAAGGGTCGCCTTCTTCATATCCGGTTACATCAGAGATAGTGGGCAGATTTACCGATACGGCATGAGGGTTATTTTCCGGAATCGAATGACCGCATGGTATATGACAAAAATACTCCATTTAGATCTTTTCCTTAATTTACTTTAGAGCTGAACTAATATCATCTATCAGATCATCTATATTCTCAAGCCCCACAGAAATTCTTAAAGTATTACGTGAAAT
>JAUZPB010000141.1 GCA_030706145.1 Bacteroidota bacterium | reverse complement strand
GGAAAGGCAATCCTGTTTTGGTCCTGCCTTACCTACATCTTTCCATCCTAAAGGGTTCTCCCTGTCTGCTGGCCAGATTGAGTACTGCTCCTCATGATTGACTACTACCTTATAGACTGTGTTATCTTCTTTTTCATCCCAGGCCATAGTATAATTCCTTTTTTGTAATAAATTTTTTGAAATTTGTTATTAATTATTATGATTTGCTTTTTCTTAGAACCGGGTTTACCAATAAGACGTTCTCAGATTTTTGTTCAAGCAGAAATTCATGTATACTTTTATTTGCAAGTATCGTAAGTGATATGGCAATCATTATGAGGCTACAAGATCCATAAATAAGAGGAATATTCTTATTTGTAATGTCAGCAATTACTCCCGCCAGGCCCATAGCTACAGGAGACAAGCTTGCTCCAAGTGTTCCAAGAAACCCAAAGACGCGGCCACGTATCTCACTTGGGGTTGTTGATTGCATAATAGAAGTAATTATTATCTGCACAAAGCCGCTCATTAGACCACTAGAAACGATAAGAAACAAAGCAATATATACGTTATAAGTAAAGCCGAGTATACCATAGATAGAAGCATCGAGTATAATGAAAGCAAAAATCAGTTTATTTTTAATTTGAGGATTTATTTTATTCATACTTGCAATCAGAAAACCAATTACGTTACCGCACACATAAACAGCCAGAAAGTGCGGGTACCATGCCTTATTTATCAGCAGTACTTTTTCCAGATAGTAAGGGAAAAGTAATATTACAGGAACAGTAAAGAAATTAAGTACTGCAGAAATAAGCACAAGGTTCTTTAATCCTTTTTTCTCCCAGATATATTTCAGTCCTTCTTTTATTTCATTTTTAAATGAGCTTGCATTTTCCTGATTATCATCTTTCCGGTCCAATTTCTTTTGCGGGATCGTGATAAAGAATTCACTAATAGCAGAATAGAAAAATGAGACGCCATTTAAGAAGACAAGTAATGGTGCTCCAAGCAAAAAATAGAGTGTACTACCTATCATCTGCCCTAAGATACTAATAAGCTGAGAGCTTGTCTGGGACAGCGAATTAGCAGCGTTTAATTTATTCTCAGGAACAAGGTCCGGAATAGAAGCTGAAATAGCGGGATAGAAAAAAGCATTAACAGATGCAGAAAGAGTTGTAATAATTAATAGTGCAAGTACGATTAGGTTTACTGAAGAAGTAGAGAAATAGAAGAACAATGTTAGAAGCAATATCAGTATTCCTTTTATTATATCACACGAAATAATAATTGTTCTGCGTGAATACCTGTCTGCAATTGTTCCTCCAATAGTTGAAAAAAGTACCTCCGGAATTCCCGCCAGCATTCCCATTAGGCCAAGAAGACTAGCCTTATCTGTAAAATCGATAAGCCAGAGTATCATTGCCACTGAGAATATATTGGTACCTACTCTGCTTATAGTCTGTCCCTGCCAGAGTAGAAAATAATTTTTATTAAATAATTTTGTGGGGGATTCCATTTATAATGCTCCGTATTGATTTGGTTATTATTTTGAGCAATTAGAGATATTTTTTAATTTACTGTTTTTTTTGGCAAACCAATATGTTCATCTGCTCCGGGTTGATATTTTATTGGATATCCCCATTCAACAAAACTCCTGTGCCACTGTTTTGCTATCTCCTTAAATATATTTTCCGGAAGCTTTGCATACTTATTCTTTTTATATTCTTTTTGAGATTTAGTATAATTTTCCATTGCAGGGCGGACACGTTCAAAATCTCCAAGGTTAAGTTTTTCATATATATATTTCATTTGTCCAAGTGTATTCTTTTCGACCTCTTCAAAGCAAATATCTACCAAATTACCATAAGGGATCATTGACCTTTGTGAAAAGTAAGCTTCATACATAGTTTTATAATTTCTAATTATATCGCTTGTCCAGTCAGAACTCTCAGTCTCCTGAAAGCATAGACCAGGAAAGAGTGTCTTATAAAGGTTAAACGTGGACTGATAAACAACGAAAGGATTTCTATGGATGTGGACAAACTTTGCATTTGGGAACAGAGACAACATTAAAGCTATTCTACCTGTGTGCAAAGGGGACTTTAATATAAGAGGTTTATTATAGCGCCAGGTAAGCTTTTTTAAGAACCACAAAAATGATTCCTCCCATTTTTCCTTGTCTTTTTTCTTAGCTTTTTCAAATGTGCAGAAACTTTCATATAGATCCTTATTTCTATAGAATCCTTTTGCAATAATAGGTGAGCGTGTACACATAACAGCAATAGCAGACTCATCTTCACCAGGGCTGTTAAAAGTAACCTTCAAATTATCCATTGGGCGCTTCTGTGGCTGAGCAGAAGCCATAGCAGTCTCAACCATTTTTTCCCGCATTATAAAGCAGTGAGGGTGGGTTACCTGAAACAAGTTAGGATAAGCAAAACTTTCATCTAAAGCCATAAGGTTATGAATAAGAGTGGTACCTGAGCGCCAGTGGCCAAGAATAAAAACAGGATCTTTAACTGTAGTTTTTTCAATTTCTGAAGCGTAAAGCTTATTTTCTTTTTTCTTCAGTATAGAATTCCTAAGGCTAAGCATTGTAAGGAACAGGGCCCTTGGAATATACTTCGGATCAATTGCAAATTTGTTTTCAAGAAGAAGTTTCATCCATTGGCTAGATGACATACCAACAAGAAAAGCCATTTTTCCCCCGATATTCTATTTGTTAATGCTGTTTCCCTCTATTATGTTCTCATTTTCAAAAGGTGCATCTTCTGTTTCTGCAATATTTTTATTCTGTGAAATAATGTGATTAGCCATCACGCGCAGGTCGTTATAAAATGTCTTTGCAAGTTTTTTAATTGTGCTATGCTTAAAGACATCTCTGCTATAGAGCCAGCGGATATGAAGCTCTCCGCCATTTACAATACAGATCAGATAAAGCAGTGATGTAGTCCTCTCCTTTGGATACTGTTCAAGACCTGTAAGCTCTCCAGCAATCTTAAAGGGGATACCATCGCCATTAGAGACAGCCTGATCAAATTGTCCAAGGTAATTAAAGTTAATCTGTGACTTTGGCATTTGTTTCAAAGTTTCTTTTACTGAGTTATCCTCAGAGAGATATTTGAGAACATTAAAACCAAATCCATTTGCAGGAATATTTCTTAAAATGTCCTTTACAGTTGCAACCTGTTTAAATATATCCTCATTTAGGTCAGCCTTTATTAAGACCGGATAAGAGCTTGTAAACCAACCGACAGTCTGGGAAAGGTCTAACCTGTCAGAAATATCCTCGCGCCCGTGGCCTTCCATTTCAATTACTATAGAACTATTCTTTACCCACTGCGAGATAGTTCTATATAAGACTGTGGTAAGAACATCTTTAACAGATGCCTTAAGTATTAGCGGAAGTTCTTTTAATAAGCGGTTAGTCAACTGTTGTGGAACAGAAAGAGTAATATTATCCATCGAACCATATGTACTTATTCCTTCAGGAAAGTCAATTGGCAGACTAGCAGGAGTAATATTAGTAAGTTTGTTCCAGTATTCATATTCCTTGTTTATTGTTTCAGAGTCAGCCAGGCGTTTTATTTCACGGGCCCAATCGGAATATGAAGAACTCTTTTTATGAAAGACTGGCACTTCACCTGTTCTAAGCTTAGAATAAATTCTTAAAAAGTCATCTACAATTATTCTCCATGAGACGCCATCCATTACAAGGTGGTGGAATATGAACAGAAGCCTTGGATTAGCATTTTTACCAAGTTCGAAATAAGCAACGCGGAATAAAAATCCCTCGGAAAGAACAAAGCTAGATTCAAGTTTTTCAATTTCTTCCTGGAGAATATCCTTCTGCTCTCTTGGACTAAAGCTAGATAAGTCATAGTAGCGGAAAGGATGTCTGACTAAATTCCCATCCATAGCTTTAGATTCTTCTATAATTTCAGCATTTAAGAGTCTCTGCTTCCACTGACCATCTTCATTAATGAAACTAAGTCTGAATGAATCATGCCTAGATATCATTATATCTACTGCTTTTTTAAGCAGCTCAGTATCAAGCTTAATATACAGCTCCATGTACATAGATGAGTTGAAGTGTTCAGGTCTTAACCTATGATGCTCAAAGAACCAGTGCTGAATAGGAGTTAATGGAATATCGTCCGATGGTGATTCCTTGTCAGAGGTATTAGTTTCTGTTTCGATTGTTTCAGATGATTCAATATTTTGATTGCAAAGAGTACTGAGATCACGAACTGTTGGGAATTGGAAGAGATCCTTAGGTCTTAGCTTAATTCCAGACTGAGCAGCAAGAGCTACAAGCTGAATTGAAAGGATTGAATCTCCGCCTAGATCAAAGAAGTTATCGTCAATTCCAATCTTATCTTTATTTAGCAACTGGCTAAATAATCCAATAAGCGTCTTCTCACTATCAGTCTCCGGAGCTACATATTCGCGTCTTAAGGATTCTATATTATACTTCATGTTCAAAAGTAACTTACGGTCTATCTTTCCATTACTAGTTAGAGGCATCTGCTCTAAGAAAACGTAGTTGGAAGGTACCATATAGTCGGGCAGCTTAAGTCTTATTTCCTCGCGTATCAAAGCAATGTCAGCTGTTTGTGAAGCATTCCTTAATGTACAAAATGCAATAAGGTTTCTGTTTTGGCTCATCTCATCAATAAGAACAGCAGATTCCTTTATTTGTGAGGATTGCAAGAGTGTGTTTTCTATTTCCTCCAGCTCAATTCTAAATCCGCGCAGTTTTACCTGATTATCAACTCTGCCCATAAATTCTATATTTCCATCTGCGAGGTAACGAGCCAGGTCGCCAGTTCTATAGAGTCTTTCGCCCTTGCCTGATTTGTCAAATGGATCCGGAATAAACCTTTCTGCTGTAAGATGGGCTTTATTTAGATAACCTCTGGCAAGTCCAATTCCGCCAATATAAAGTTCACCTGTAAGTCCAATTGGCATTGGACTAAGATATTCATCAAGTATATAAAGTAACCCATTTTCTATTGGCTTACCTATTGGGACACTTCCTAATGTCTCATCAGATTTTTCTACTAAATAAAAGCTGGAGCCTACTGTAGCTTCAGTCGGGCCATAAGCGTTAATAAACCTGCATTCTTCAGAGAAAATGTGACTTATCTCCTCTGGGCACCTTTCACCAGCGGATATAATAGTTTTAAGATATGGGAATCTTCTTCTTGGAAGATTACTTAGTAATGAAGGTGGAAGTGTTACGACGCTCACTTTTTCTTCTTCGAGCAGTTCGATTAGTTCATCGCTTGCTGTAAGCTTTTCCTTTGGTGCCAGGAGTAACTGAGCTCCAGAAGTAAGTGATGTAAATATTTCTGAAACAGAAGCATCAAAGCTCAGTGAAGCAAACTGCAGTAATCTGCTTGAAGAGCTTATATCAAAGATCTTGTTTTGTGCCTGAACCAGGTTAGCAAGTCCCAAATGGTTAAGCATTACACCTTTGGGATTTCCAGTTGACCCGGAGGTATAGATTACATAAGCAAGATTTTCCTTTTCCACTCTATTTTGCAAACTATAAGGCGGATAGTCTTCAACATTTTCCCATATATTATCCAAATAGATAACCTTAAGATTACTTTGCTGCAATTTATGATCCAGATCTTTTTGTGTGATTATAATTGAAGCTTTTGAGTCCTCAAGTATATAGTTAATTCTTCCTTCAGGATATAGAGGATCAACCGGCAGATAAGCGCCGCCAGCTTTTAGTATGGCTAAAATAGAAACTATTGTTTCTATTGAACGCTTTGCCATTAGGGCGACAATTACTTCCGGCTTGACACCATTATCACTAAGATAGCGGGCAAGCATATTAGACCTTCGGTTTAACTCACCATAGCTTATAGCCTGATCTTCATATTTTACTGCTATTGAATCAGGATTGGTCCTTACATGTTCTTCAAAGCTTTTAATTACAAAAGGATTTTCCAGTGGTACTTTATTATTCGCTCCAGAAAACCAGGCTAACTGATCCTTTTCATCATTTTCAAGAATATCATATTCATAAAGTTTCTTTTCAGTATCTAACGAAAGTTCTTCTATAAGATTAATAAAATGACTTGCCATTTTTTCAATTGTACTTTTTTCAAACAAGTCACAATTATACTCAAATCCGCAGAGCAGTTCGTTTTCACTTTCTGAGATAGACAAGGTAAGGTCGAACTTAGCTACAGTATTTTCAAAATCCATCGAATAGAAGCTTAAGTCACTTAAGGTTTTCTTTTGCGGCGGTAGGTTCTGAAAGACGAACATTACCTGGAATATTGGTGAATAGCTTAAGTCACGGGAAGGTTTTAGAAGATCGACAAGCATTTCAAAAGGAAGATTTTGGTACTGATAGGCATCGACTGTGGTCTTCCTTAACTGATAAAGCACTTCATTAAAAGTCATATTAGGGTCTATTCTAGAACGCAGAGCAATTGTATTTACAAAGAAGCCTATTAACTTTTCGACTTCACTTGAATTTCGATTAGCAACCGGAGTACCTACTACTATATCAGTCTGTCCGGAATATCTGTACAGAAGAATATTAAATGCACTTAAAAGAGTCATAAACAATGTTGAATTTTCCTTGACCGATATTTTACGAAGAGTTTCGGCCAGCTTTTCTTCGATAGTAAATGAGAAGCTTGATCCATTATATGTTTGTACAGATGGTCTTGGATGATCAAAAGGAAGGTTAATTATTTCAGGAGCACCTAAAAGCTGCTCATTCCAGTAGTTTTTGTGCTCTTCAAGTAATTCACCACTTAGCCATTGCCTCTGCCAGAAAGCGTAGTCTGCATATTGGATATTCAACTGATGGATATCAGCTTCTACAATCTCTTTTACATCGGCCCCATTGCTATTTGCTTCCACATTGTATAACTCTGTGATCTCCCTTATCATAAGTCCCATTGACCAACCATCTGAAATAATATGGTGCATGATAAGAATGAATACAAAGTCATCCGGGTTAATTTCAAGGAGCTTTATACTAAAGAGAGGAGCCTTTGTAAGGTCAAAAGGTTTTTGCATCTGATTGTTGAATATTTCTTTTATTTTCTCCTCAGATTGACCTTCAACTTTTCTAACTTCAATATCAAGTTTAATATCACATTCAGGCAATATAAGCTGCCGTGCCTTTCCATTATCATTTATAAAAACTGTCCTTAGAATCTCATGTCTTTTTACCAATTTATTAATGCTATTAATTAGGGCATCAATCTTAAGACTTCCTTTTATTCTTAAGATAGCCGGCAAATTATATAACGCGCTTTCAGGTTCATATTGATCTAAGAACCAGAGTCTTTGCTGGGCAAAAGAAAGCGGTAGCTCACCAGTTCTCTCTACAGGTTTTATAATAAGTGTTTCTTTAAGTTTGCTCTCTGACTTTTGTAGATCTATTTCAGAGGCTTGCTGTTTAATTGTAGTAAGTTCGAAAAGGCGGTTAAGGGCAATTTCTACTCCAAAAGCATCAATTATCCTTGATGCAAGCTGTGTTACTATAAGTGAATGGCCTCCAAGTTCAAAGAAATTATCATTTGTGCTGATTGTCTCTTTCTTTAGGAGATCTTTCCAGAGTGAAAGCAATAGCTGCTCGCTTAAGGTTTGTGGCAATGAAATTCTTTTTTCATGAGAGTTTTCATCTTTTTGTTTTAGATTACTTATGAGAGCTTTTTTATCAATCTTTCCACTATTATTAAGAGGCAACATATCAAGCTGAACAAACTTTGATGGGATCATATACTCTGGTAATCTTTTCTTAATAAAGTCTTTGATCTGTGCAGAAGTTATATCCTGTGATTTCTTATTTGGCACATAAAACAATACTAGTTGTTTATCTCTATCTTTATTAGCAAGATTTATTTTATCAGTAAAAGCCAAAGTACCTTCTGCGTTTTCATCTTCTGAGATAATCAAAGCTGCCGCACTTTGAAGTGCATCACTATTTAAGGCAGCCGATTCAATTTCTCCAAGTTCAATTCTGAAGCCGCGCAGTTTTACCTGGTCATCGTTTCTTCCTAAGAACTCTATATAACCATCTTCTCTGTAGCGTGCAACGTCACCTGTTCTATATAACCTTTGACCTTCTAAAAAAGGATCAGGTATAAATCTTTCAGCTGTTATATCAGGTCTGTTAAGATAACCTCTTGCAAGGCCGATTCCCCCCACAAATATTTCACCAGGGACACCTATTGCAGCTGGATTTGAGTCCTTGTCAAGAATATAGAGCCTGAAGTTTGGAAGAGGTCTGCCTATTGGAATTATATCTGAAAAATCAGGTAAAGAGGTCATACTAAAGCAGCTTACACATACGGTACTTTCTGTCGGGCCATATGCATTTATGAATGTTAGGTTTTCTCTATTAAACCACTTTCTTACAACATCAAAGCTTAAAGCTTCTCCGCCTGCAATTATTGCATCGATATGGTTTAATTCCTCACCAGGCAGAACGCTTAGCACAGATGGGGAGAAAGTAACTTTATCTATTTTGTTCTCATTTAAGTATTTAACCATCTTAGGCCCTGGCATTGCAGTTTCTGCATCCGGCATGTAAAGTGTTGTACCAGAAATAAGTGAGCAGAAGATCTCAACTATTGAACCATCAAAGCTAAATGAGAAGAACTGGAAGAGTTTTTTGCCTTCACCCAGTGATAAGGCCTCTGCATAATGTAAAGCAAGATTTATGATTCCTTTATGCTGAACCATAACACCTTTAGGCCTTCCTGTAGTGCCTGAAGTATAAATTACATAAGCCAGATTTTCAGGATGGACAACTATAGAAAGATTTTCATCAGGCTGAGACTCAATTAAATCAGAATCTGTATCAAAGCATATAAAGGCAGAATTATTAAGAGGTTTTGATTCAATAATTGTCTTTTTTGTGAGAATTATTTTAAGTGATGACTCATCGGCCATAAATTGCAATCTATCTACTGGAAGCTTAGGGTCAAGCGGCAAGTAGGCGCACCCTGCCTTCAATATTGCAAGCATTCCAATTATCATTTCAGAAGAGCGGTCGATGTAAAGCCCAACTAGTTCTTCTTTTTTTGCACCAATTTGTCTTAAGTAATTTGCCAGTTTATTTGCTCTGGAATTTAACTGCCTGTAGCTTAGGCTTTCACCATTAAAATATAGTGCCTGAGCATCAGGAGTTTTCTTTACCTGGTATTCGAACATCTGATGGATGGTCATAAACTCAGGAAGAGATCTTGTTGTATCATTCCACTCTTTTAAGACCTTATTAAGTTCTTCATCTGGCAAATAAGGCAGCTCTGAAAGTTTTTTCTCAGGGTAATTGGCAACTTCTTCAAGGAGCCTTTTCATCTGACTAAAGATCCTTTTTACTGCACTACTATCAAATAAAGAGGAATCATAAAGAATTCTCAGCATTAGTTTGTCTGACTGACCTGCAACTAATGTAATTGGGTAGTTTGTCTTTTCAGATGACTGAACTTTCTGTATCTGAAAACTTCCTTTCTCTTTACCTAAGAATTCCTTGACAGGGAAATTTTCATAGACCAGAATAGTCTCAAAAAGCTGCTTTGTTCTAGGTATATCAGTCCAGTTCTGAATTTCAGTAAGTGGACTATACTCAAACTGTCTCATTAAAAGCTGGTCTTTTTGAACTGATTTTAGCCAGTCAATTACATTCAGATCTTTGTCAAATTTAATGCGCACAGGAAGTGTATTAATAAAAAGTCCGAGCATACTTTCAGATCCCCAAAGATCAGATGGGCGCCCGGAGACAGTGCTGCCAAAAATGACATCGTCATTTAGGCTATATTTATTAAGTATTGTTGCCCAAATACACTGAATGAGGCTATTCATCGTAATGCTCTGAGGGCTTAAAAGAGACTGCAGTTTATTTGTCAGCTCTTTTGAGAGTTCCATTTCAAGAGTTTCAATTTCGCCTTCTTTTACTGATCTTCCTGAAGATAACTTCTTTGCAGGAAGATATGTTGGTTCTTCAACTCCAGAAAGATAATCTCTCCAGAATTTTTCAGCTGACAATATGTCCTGATGCTTTAGCCAGCTAATATATTCTCCATAAGAGCTTCTTTGGGATGCAGGCAATTGCCTTTTATCTAATAGACTTTCGTATGCAGCAAAGATCTCCTGAAGCAGCAGAGGTACCGACCATCCGTCTAAAAGGATGTGATGGTATGTCCAGATGAACTGGTATTTTTCTTCTTCCAGCTTTATCAGTTTTATTCTGAATAGTGGAGCCTTAAGATAATCGAATCCTCTTTCAACTTCACTTTTCTTTATTTCATTTAATATATCATCATAGTTTTCACCATTTTCACTAAGGTCAATAATTTCAAGGGGCAGGGCCTCAATACTTTTCTTTACAACCTGCAGGGGTTCATCTAACCCACGAGTAATGAAAAGTGTTCTAAGTATAGTATGATTTTCTACTGCACTTATCCAGGCTTTCATGAAAGCTATAGAATCTAGTTTTCCTATAAAAAGAGAGCTAAGCTGCTCAATATAAGTTCCTGAGCCCATGGAAAGCTGGCTATGGAAGAGCATACCCTGCTGCATAGGCGAGAGTGGATAAACATCTTCAACTTCATAGCCTTTAATACCACTGTCCTTTAATGCTTTCTCAATTTTCTTAAATGTTTCCTCAGCAATATTATATTTTTTAAGATCAGAAGGGCTTAAGCTACCGACTTCTGCACTAATGCAGTAGCTTGCAATGTTTTCAAGTTCTTTTATAAATAAGTCAGCAATTTCTTTTATT
>JAUZPB010000140.1 GCA_030706145.1 Bacteroidota bacterium | reverse complement strand
GCCAATGTAGAGTAAAGAAAGGACAAGAAATCCAGATGGACTATCTTTATCGACTTTCCTTGATAATCTCTCACATTCCTTAAAATTTGATAAAGCTGAATCCATCTGTCCCTTCATTTTCTGATAATATGCCAGGTAATACGCTGCTTCTCTTTTTGCTTTATCTCCATAACCTGGATATTTACTGTCTGTCTTTCTTAAGACATCTGTAAAAATTGAGCTTGCAGAAGCATAATCGCCTCTTTTAACACTTAACCGGCCTAAATATCTTTCAAAGACAGGATTATCGGGATATTCATTATTAAGCTGCCTGGCATATTCATCTGCTTTGAATATATCATTTTCAAATTGGTCGTATAATTGCATCAGGAAATATTTTGATTCTGTGCGGGCATACTTACCTCTTGAGGCAACTTCTGCAAGTTCATGTATCCCTTTTTCTTTATCACCCGAAGGGAAAAATATCATTAATGGTTTTACAAGTGGATATTTTTGCGGAATGACAGATGCATAATAATCATAAATACCAAATCCAAGCTGTACATCAACATTATGAGGGTTTAACTTATAAGCCCGGTGTACCAATGGAAGAGCTTCCCGCCCGTCATCTGCTGCCTTTATCCAGCTCTCACGGAATGCCCTTAGCCTGCCCCGGAACCCAATTGCCCCTCCTTTGAAAAACAGTGCGTCAACATTAGATGGATCCTTCTCTAAGATCTGATCACACTGATATATTACGTCTTCGAGCTTTGCAAAAAAGATGTCATCATAACTTTCATTATCAACATCCAGCATTATTTTCCACCAGTCTATCATTGCAAGAAAAAATCTCCCAGCCGGATGACTTGGGTAATCAGCCATTACTGACCTGAATATCGTTTCAGCTTCCTGGAATTTAATATTATATATCCTGTTTATTCCCTTGAAGACGAGTGAATCGAACTTTGCACCAGACTGCGCAAAAGAAAGATCTGTTACAAGTAACAAAATTAAAATTACCAGATGTAATTTTTTCAAAATTATTCTCCATACATCATAAAATAAAACCAGGCCTATTTTACAAGACCTGGTAGTAAAAAGATTCATATTTGGCAGATTCATATTTTCTGCCAACGAATTATTAATGCCTGCTTTTTAGCACCCTTAAACCCTTCATTGGCTGAATCTTGTAATCAAAGGAAACTGTATTGTAAGAATTGTTTCCTGTTTTTACAATACTTTTAACCCAAACTTTTACGTAATAATTGTCCTGCGTTTTTATAAGATAAACATTATCCTGAGCAACAGCTATATTATCCAGGTTTGGCTCTTCAAGATTTTCTGCCTTGTCAAAGGCTGCCTGCCCGGTTCCTATTAGACCAATCTTTGTCTGCCTTGCATTTGTAATGCTTACTGCAGGTGCACTAGGTGAATAAAAATTTAACCCCGTACCCGTTGACCTTAAATGCAGATCTATCATTGCAGAATTGGATGATGAATAGCTGTACTGTGTACCAAGCCCCGTAAATGGATCCCATCCAAATCCGCTTTTTGCTGAAGCTGCATTGGAAAATTCGTCAATTTTACTGTTTGACGTAGCTTCGTAAACCCCGGCATATATGACTGATGTAGCAGCCTGACTCCTGCTTCCATCATTTCTTACAGAATATACACTGCTTTGATATCTGTACTGACGGCCTGCATCAAGCGTTACGTTATGAAATGTGCTGTCCCCCTTTGCTATAAGCGCAGAATCCTGCAAACCTAATGTACTTCCAAGAGAATCAACTCTGTTTGTAATCACAGTATAACCCTTGAAATCACTTGCCGATTGATCTGGTGAAGCGGTCCATCTTATGCTGGCCCCGGTTCCCGAAGCAGCATATAAGGAAACTGTTACATTTGAAGGAGGAGCAAGCTGTTCTGTTGGTAATGGCCCGGTTGAATTATTATCTGATTTACACCCGGTAAATTGCATCATCAAAATTAGTGTAAGTAGTAGCGAAGAAAAACATACTGTCCTTGCTTGTTTCATCATTTCCTCCATGATTATTGTGTCACATTGTATTACATCAGATATATTAAAAGCCAGCTGTGCCGGGCAATATTTCTTTTGACCCGGCAGTTATACTGACTTTATTACTAATACCTAGGTATTTTACATCAACACAAGAAAACAAGAAAGTCAAAAAAACTAATTCTCCTAATAATGGATAATTTGTCTTTTCACAATTCTTTCCTGTCTCATGGAAGCACTACTTCCTTTTTCTGACAAAAGTTATGTCTTATTTGCTGTTAAGTTTCTTTAGCAAATATGTTAAAAGTTCATCTATCTTTACTCTTTCCTGCTGCATCGAATCCCTTTCCCTGACTGTAACAGTCTGGTCTTCAAGCGTCTGCGTATCGACAGTTATGCAGTAGGGTGTACCTATTTCATCCTGCCGTCTGTACCTTCTGCCTATTGCACCTTTATCATCATAGAAGACTTTTAAGAATGGCCTTAAATCATCATCAATCTTTCTTGCCAGTTCCGGCATACCGTCTTTGTTGACTAATGGAAGTACGGCAGCTTTTATTGGAGCAAGGCGCGGATGAAACTTAAGGACTGACCTTATCTCACCATTTACTTCTTCTTCATAAAACGAATCAACTAAAAATGCCATAAATGACCTGCTTGCACCAGCAGAAGTCTCTATTATGAAAGGAACATATTTTTCTTTCGCTTCTTCATCAAAATACTTTAATGATTTGCCTGAATATTCCTGATGGCGGCTTAGGTCGAAGTTTGTTCTGTTATGAATACCTTCGATTTCTCCCCAGCCAAATGGGAATAAGTATTCAATATCAGTTGCTTCTTTTGCATAATGGGCTAACTTTTCTTTGGGATGATCATGATAGCGTAGCTTCTCTGGCGTCATTCCAAGTGATTTGAACCATTCCAACCTTTCTTTTTTCCAGTAATCATACCACTGCTTGTCTTCTACAGGCTTTACAAAGAACTGCATTTCCATCTGCTCGAATTCACGCGTGCGGAAAAGAAAATTCTTCGTGTTAATTTCATTTCTGAAGGCTTTCCCTATCTGTGCTATACCAAAGGGAAGTTTCTGACGACTGGAACTCTGAACATTGAGGAAATTAACAAAAATTCCCTGGGCTGTCTCTGGCCTTAAATATACTACAGCACTTGCATCTTCTAATGGACCAATGAAGGTCTTGAACATAAGATTGAATTGCCTTGCTGATGTAAATGTACCTGCATTTCCACACTGTGGACAATTAAGTTTATTTAATAAAAGCGGACTTAATTCTTTGTCTTCGATTACTGCATCAAAGGCAGTAGAGATTACCTCTGCATCCTTTGTGCCTTGTTGGTAAAGCTTTCCTAACTTCTCTGCTGCTTCACTACCTTCATTAAGCGATTGTGAAAGCTCCATTAGTGCTTTTTCTTTCTTCTTGTCCGAAATCTGTTCGGCAAGTGTATCAAGACGAAAACGTGCTTTGCACTGCTTGCAGTCAATCATCGGATCTGTAAAGTTCTCTACGTGTCCTGAAGCTTCCCATACTCTCGGGTGCATTAAAATTGCAGCATCCTGACCTTCGACATTTTCTCTATAGGTCATGAATTTCCACCACTCTTCCTTTATGTTCTTTAGAAGCTCTACTCCAAGAGGACCGTAATCCCAGCATCCGTTTAATCCGCCATAGATCTCACTTGACTGAAAAACGAAACCTCTGCGCTTTGAAAGTGAAACGATCTTATCGATAACATCATTCTGATTTTTATTTTTCTTTTCGATGACAGTATCCTCCATGTTTTTGATTTTCGTAAATATAGTAAAAATATGGGACTTTTAAGACTTTTTCTTGCTTTGATCCCTATTATGTACCCTGTTTTTACCGCTATTCGGCTGTTTATTTCTCTAATCTTAATTTTTTCGCATAAGGTAAGTTCTTTTTTTAAGCCTGGAATTTGTATAGGACAATCTTATTTTTATTATTAACAGATGCATAAAACCTTATTTTAGAAATAAAAAAGGGGGCTGAATTGAAAAATTTATTTCATATAACACAGAGGAAATATCCATTATCCATTTCGATGCCCATTTTTCCTCTAATTATCTTTGCTTTTACTTTTCTTTCTATATCAATCTTAATCTCTGGATGTCAGAAAAAACAGCAGCAAACTGCAAATCAAAATAGTGCACAACAAAAAGATTCAATAGCTGCAAATACTACAGACACAACAAAAAATAAACTCAATGCAAACCTACAGGATCTTAAAGGTACCTGGAGTGGAAAAATGGGTGCCTTCAAAACGACGCTTAAAATAACTGACCAGACGCAAAATGATTTTAAGGGCAGTATTACAGTAGCTTTCCGCGATCCTTTAAACCAGCAGATAAGCGGAAAGTTTGACCCTGCAACAGGTAAACTTACTATGCATGATGTCCTTAAACAAAGATACCAGGGCAAATATAATGCTAAGGTCTCAGCTAAAGATAAGCTCTCGGGCACTTATAGTTTAAATGATGGACAGAAATTTAATTTTAATCTTTCAAAAAAATAGTTTAACAGGGGAATTAGACATGAGAAAATATTTATATACTATATTTTTATTAATACCTCTACTTTTTATTGCTTCATGTAGCTCTAATGATACGACAGGACCTGTAACTGCTACAAAAGGAAGTGTTTTTATTACCTCAAATCCTTCTGGAGCGCAGGTCTGGCAAAATGGCAGTAACACAAATAAAGTCACCCCCGATAGCATCACAGGTCTCGATGCGGGTACTTATAATTTTACTCTTAAACTAACTGGATACAAAGATACTCTTGTGGCTGCTACAGTTACAGCAGGGCAGACTACAACACTGTCTGTAAATATGACCTCAAGTGCAACTTTGACAACCTATAACGCAAGAATCTGGGAAACAAATGCTCCGGGACCTAACCAGCCAAGTGGCCTGAGCCTTTCGCTTGGACAGGCAATTTCACTTGCGGGCACAGATAAGGCTAAATCAGATATTATTTATGAATCAGTAAAATATATAATCCGAAGCGCAAGTGGCTGGTCAGCTAACCTTACAAGAGAAACTTTCTTTAAACAGGGAACTGGTACCGATCTTTTGGATAAAGTCGCTTCTCCTCTTAAGGATGCCTCCTGGGTTACTCAGATGACTGATAGAGAAACTAACTATTTCTTCTTATATGACGCTGATAAACATTATTCGAAACTAAAAATAATCGGATACGGGACTACACCTCTTGCTTATGTGGATTTGCAGTGGATCTATAATGGCACTGTTGATGACCCGAGGTTTTAATAGTTAATACTATCATATGATGCAAAAACATATGATGGTAAAAAAAATTAAAAAGCCGTGAAACACTTTTCCCATCCCCTTCACGGCTTTTATTATTTGCCTCCCCTTAGAGACAATAACTCTCTATTGTATCTTGTCAAATATAACTTATCAAACTATAACTTATCAGAATCACATCTTGGAAGAGATCTGAAACCTTCTTTAATTATGACTTTCTTTTTATACGGATTATCAATCTTATGAATATATTATTCTAATTCATGTAAACTTATTTGTGTAAACTTAAATGAATTGTTATTTTTTAGTATATAAGCTTTTCAGAATTTTTGGACTTAATACACTATTTTATAGCATGAAAAGAGAGATAAATATATGAGACTTAAATTTGTTACCTTTTTTCTCCTTGTCTTATCGGCAACTGCCCTCTCACAAAATAATAATGATTTTGACAAAATTGTCAAAACTGAAGCCGGCAGATTTAATAAACTCCAAAATCTAAATAAAATAATGTATCCGGGTGATTCTACAATTGATGTGACTTATTATAAATTGGAGTTAAATATCACAAATACCCCGCACTTTCTAAAAGGGGTAACCACAATTGGAATTAAAAGTAATAGCAGCAGCCTTACAACGTTCTTTCTTGATCTGCAGGGGGGAATGACTGCAGATTCCGTCGTCCTGGATAACCAAAAACTTACTATTTCTCATACTAATAACCAGCTCTTTATTACTCTCCCAAGGGCTTATAACATGGGAGAATTATTTTATCTGAAGGCTTTTTACCAGGGCGATCCCGATCCTTCCGGCTTTGGAAGCTATATCGATACAACGCATAATGGACAGAGAATTGTCTGGACTTTAAGTGAACCTTACGGCGCAAAAGATTGGTTTGTTTGTAAAGATACCCCGGGAGATAAAGTCGATTCTTCTGATGTATGGGTGACTTGCCCCTCTGCAATGGTTGTGGCTTCAAATGGAACTCTTCAAAGTGACCAGGATAATGGTAATGGCACTCATACTGTTAAATGGAAAAACCACTACAGAATTGCACAATACCTGATCTCAATTGCACTTACAAATTATACACTCTATACAAATTATTTTAAGTATTCTCCTACTGATTCAATGATTGTAACTCACTTTGTCTTTCCAGAGAATTTCAACGACCAGACTAAGGCTCAAATGAACCAGACACTTCTAATGCTGAAAATTTATTCTGATAGATTCGGTCTTTATCCTTTTATTAAAGAAAAATATGGCCATGCTCAGTTTATGTGGGGCGGAGGTATGGAACATCAGACAATTACTTCATTGGTCGATTTCTCTGAAACTCTGGTTTCTCATGAACTTGGTCACCAATGGTTCGGTGATAAAGTTACTTGCGCCAGGTGGCAAGATATATGGCTTAATGAGGGATTTGCTGAATACACAACGGCTGTCTATTTCGAGGGAGCTTATGGCAAAGACAGATATAACAGCGATATAAGTTATGAGATGCAGCGCGCTAAATTTGCAAAAGGTTCTGTTTTTGTCCAGGATATAAGCTCAACAGATGAAATCTTTAACGGCCCACGCAGCTATGCAAAAGGTGCTGTCGTTCTGCATATGCTTAGAGCAATTGTGGGCGATTCTACTTTCTTTAAGATTTTAAGGGAATATCTTGTAGATCCTAAGCTCTCTTATAATGTGGCAATAACTCAGGATTTCCAGGCCGTAGCTGAAAGAGTCTATGGGCAGAGCCTCAAATATTTCTTCGATGAGTGGATTTTCGGCGAAAATTATCCTCAGTATTTCTTTACCTGGAGCTCTAAGACTAATGCTAACTCCTCTCAGGTTTCAATCAATCTTAATCAGAAGACAAATTCTAATCCAACATTTTTTACAATGCCTGTCCAGTTTAAAATATCGACTAGTCTTGGTGATACACTTGTAACATTGATGAATAACTCTCAAAATCAGACCTTTACTTTAACAGTTAACGGCACTGCTTCAAATGTAAACCTTGATCCGAATAATCTCATTCTAAAGGATATAATTGTTACAGGAGTTGATGACCATACAACAGCAGGGGAAATTGACTATAGACTCGATCAAAATTTCCCGAACCCCTTTAACCCCGAGACGAAAATTAAATTTCAAATAGCTGGAAGCCCTAATTCAAGCAGACAGAGCATTAAATGGGTAACTCTTAAAATATTCGATATTCTTGGAAATGAAATAGCCACACTTTTGGATGACTTTAAGCCAGCCGGGGAATATGAGATCTCCTTTAATGCAGAAAAATTTGGCCTAAGCTCTGGAATCTACTACTATCAGCTGAAGGCAGATGACTTTACGGATTCGAAGAAAATGATGTATTTAAAATGAAATTTCAAAATAATGGGCGCTTGAAAAGCAGAACAGGCGCCCATTATTTTTTTGATCTTCACCTAATACATTTTTTTAAAATTTAAATAATAAATTTAAGGGCAGTAATTTTTCCCCCAAAAAAAGTGCTCTATTACAGATTAATTTTTTAAAAAATTTACTCCCCGTACCGATAATACCCTACGCACTGAACTTAACTTTGCAGCCATTTAGTTAATTCTTTCTCATTTTGCAGGAATTTCTTATGTTGCGGCAAACAAAAAGAAGAAAATAATGAAACACTCTAATATTCCCGTTTTATTACTAATTATTTTTTATAACTTTTCTCTCTTAAAAGGTAACTATAATACTGTGTTTATTAGCGACGAAACAAAAAAAGATAGCCTGAAGATCACTGAAAGATCAAAAAGACTTTCAGATGGCGAACTTAACAAACTCTACTCAAATAAAAAACTTGGGTCCTTTGTTGAAGATGGCAAAACATATTTCAGACTCTTTGCTCCTATGGCTAAAGAGGTTAAGCTTCTGACATTTAATCAGCCTGAAGAAACTGAAGGCGCCTCTTATTCTATGACTCCTGATAGTGATGGTGTCTGGGAAGCTGTGCTTAATGGTGAGCACTATGGACTATTTTACGGGTTCAATGTAAATGGCGATAGTGCCTATAGCAAAAATACTGTTTGCCTCGACCCATATGCAAAAGCCGTAGCTTCTTTTAATACTTATATGGGAGCTAGAAGAGCAATTGTCCTTAAGGATGATTATAACTGGGAAAACGACACTTTTATTGAAAAGGATTGGCGGGACCTTATTATCTACGAAATGCACATCCGCGACCTTACAGCTCATAAATCCTCTGGCGCTGCTAGTCCTGGAACTTATATGGGACTTACAGAAAAGGGAATTAAAGGCGGAATTGAATATATAAAATCTCTGGGGGTCAACACTGTTGAACTTCTTCCATCTCAGGAATTTGCTAATATTGAGGTCCCTTTTAAACGGGAATTTGAAAACAGGTATAATACCTGGAACCCTTATGAAAGAAATCATTGGGGCTATATGACTGCTTCCTTCTTTGCACCAGATGCCTATTATACAGAAAATGAACTTAAATGGAATTCCTGGAGCGGTAAGGATGCAAAACAGGTCACTGCTTTTAAGGATATGGTAAAGGCTTTCCATAAAGAAGGTATTGCCGTTGTTATGGATGTGGTCTATAATCATATTTCTGAGTATGAACTTGGAAATTTGAAGGAAATAGATCCTAAGTATTATTTTAGACTCGATTCCAGGGGAAGATACGTCGCAGAGAGCGGCTGCGGTAATGATTTTAAGACCGAAAGACTTATGGCTCGCCGCATGATCATTGAAAGTATACTCTACTGGATGAAGCAATACCATATTGATGGCTTTAGATTTGACTTGGGAAAACTCCTCGACTGGGAAACAATTGAAGAAATTCTTTACGAAGCTAGAAAAGTAAATCCTAGCGTCTTTATTGTTTGTGAACCTTGGGGCGGAGGATATGACCCGCAAGGATTTTCTTTGAGAGGATGGGCGAGCTGGAATGACCAGATCAGAAACGGCATTAAAGGTGAAAACCCTCATAATGGACTCGGCTGGATCTTCGGTAAATGGTACGGTAATAACAATATTCAGAGAATTAAAAGCTATGTTAATGGTACTCTTGTTAGGGATTCTCTTGGATTATTTCAGAAAAAAGAACATTCTTTGAATTATCTGGAGTCTCACGACGGATATACTCTGGGCGATTTTATTAGAATAGGAACAGGTGAGCATAGTGAGGATAAAATAATAAAAGATGTAGATAAACATACCGCACTTTCTCCTTTTCAGTTGAAATTAAATAAACTTGCTGCGCTCTTCCTTTTATCTAGCCAGGGACCGGTTATGATCTCTGAAGGACAAGAATTTGCCCGCAGTAAAGTAATCCCTTTTGATATTGAAGTTAAAGATTCTTCAAAAGGCAGAATTGATCATAATTCATATAATAAGGATAACGAGACAAACTACCTTAACTTTAAGCATGCTGAAATTAACCATGAATTGGTGGATTATTATAAGGGACTTATTGATTTAAGAAAAAAATATAAAGCTTTTCGCAGAGCTGACTATGAAAGTATCTCATTTATAGAACCTTATCATCATCCTTTTGCTTTAGGTTATAAGTTGAACTTTGAGAATGACCAGTTTATGGTCCTCTTTAATGCAGATAACCATTCCGATGCAAGATTTGATCTTCCAGATGGAAAGTGGAATGTGCTCGTGGATCCTAAGAAGGCAGGCGTAGAACCGCAAAGGACTGTAGAACACAGAATAGTCCTGTCTCCTAAAGATGGATACATACTAATAAAAGCTAATTAAGCTTATACTGTAATTTCACTATCTGTTTTTTTTGCTAATAATAAAAATGCCATTTTCATCAAATGGCATTTTTATTTATTTTATTTCTTAAAATTGTAGGTGGAATATGCGGCCTGTCGTCTTATTTTTCTTAGCAATCAATTTTTCATTCATCTTTGCCCGGCAATTAAATACCTCTGCCAACATACATAATACTAGTAGCGATACTTCAATTGTACCACTTAGGTCAATAGATTCGACAATTGTCTTTGACGTAAGGTATGCCACGACAAATAACTTTACAGGAAGAATACTGTATCCGACCTCAAAGGTTTATCTTAGAAAAACTGTAGCTGAAAAACTTTCGGAAGTCGAAAAGTACCTGATGGAAAAATATAACCTCAGACTAAAGGTCTTTGATGGCTATAGACCTTTGTCAGTTCAAAAAAAACTTTGGGAAATTGTCCCGGATGAAAACTTTGTCGCCAACCCTGCAAAGGGCTCCAGACATAACAGGGGAGCTGCTGTAGACCTTACACTTATTGATTCTCTCGGCAATGAACTCGAAATGGGTACGCCTTATGATGACTTTACAAAAAAGGCAAACCGCAACTATCCTGATCTAACTGACTTTGAAAAAAGAAATCGCCGTATATTAGATGAAGCTATGGAAAAATTTGGTTTCGAACCCCTTATGACTGAATGGTGGCATTTCGATTACTCGGGCTGGAAAAACTATTCGGTGCTTGACGTTCAGATAAAATAGCCCCATGACTTTTCTAAAAGTTTGGGGCAAATCAAGGCAAAGAATTTTTCAGGCTTCTGTCCAGTG
>JAUZPB010000014.1 GCA_030706145.1 Bacteroidota bacterium | reverse complement strand
CCTTTCTAGACCTGATCACTTTACCTTGGAGCAGAATTATCCAAATCCATTTAATCCATCTACTACAATCAAGTATTCTATTCCAGTAAGTGGCAATATAAAGCTTTCTGTCTACAATATACTTGGAAAAGAAGTACTGACTCTTGTAAATGGATACAAAGAAGTTGGTACATACTTAGTTCAACTAAATGCCTCTTCCCTTCCCTCTGGAATATATGTATATTCAATCCAATCTGGTCAGTATAGAGAAAGTAAGAAAATGACTATTTTGAAATAAATTAAAAAGGGCGGATAAGTTCTGCCCTTTTCTATGAGTCTAAAATGAAAGCAGTTATAATAACAAAATATGGGGGACCTGAAGTACTTCAGGTCATGGAAAGACCGGTTCCGGAACCAACCGGAAACGATGTACGCGTAAAGATTCATTTTGCCGGAGTAAACCGCAGCGATCTGCTCCAAAGGAGAGGATACTACCCTGCCCCAGCTGGAGCGCCATCTGATATTCCGGGACTTGAGCTTATGGGTATAGTTGATGCCTTAGGTCCTGATGTAATTTTATGGCAAAAAGGTCAAAGGGTCTTTGGACTTTTAGGCGGCGGCGGATATTCTGAATATGCCATTACAAATGAAAATCTTCTTGCTCTTGTTCCTGATAGTTTAAGTGATGTGGACGCTGCGGCTGTACCTGAAGTATTTATGACAGCTCATGATGCACTTATTCAGGCAAACTTTAAGAGTGGGGATCATGTCCTTATACATGCTGCAGGAAGCGGAGTTGCGACTGCCGCAATTCAGCTTGTACATGCCCTGAAAGGAATCAGTTATGGCACAGCCAGATCTGAGGAAAAGTTAAAGAAAGCACTAGAGCTTGGTTTAGATGCAGCCCTTCCCCTGCCTGATTTTCTTTCAGCACTTCGCAATGCAACAAATGGAAAGGGTGTAAATATAGTTCTGGACTTTGTGGGTGCTCCATATTTTAGACAAAATCTTGAAGCACTTAGATCTTTGGGTAGTTTAGTGCAAATAGGTACAATGGGCGGAAGTAAAACTGAAATTGATCTGTCAGTTGTCTTGGCAAAACGCCTTCGCATTATTGGAACAGTTCTGCGCAGCCGCTCTCCTGAGGAAAAGTCACGTGTAACTAAACGCTTTATCCAGGAAGTTATTCCTTTACTTGAGAATAGAACAATACATCCCGTAATAGACCGCATATTTCCTTTAGAAAGCGCATCTGAAGCTCATGCTTATCTTGAGAATAATGCAAACTTTGGGAAAGTACTTCTTAGAATCTCTTGAAAAAGATCAATAATGAAAAATACATAGCAAAAAAATCATTATTCGAACTTTAATTTTAAGAGCATACTCCGATAATACACGCGTAACACATTTGTAATACGTGAGTAATAATAACATAATGAATAGTACAATTCTAAGTGTTGAGGATGATGCTCTATTAGCTTTACTAGGAAAACGATTATTAACCAATGAAGGTTTTTGTGTAATTCAGGCTAGAAATGGCGAAGATGCCATCAGTATTGTAAAAGAAAAACACGACAAAATTGATCTTATACTCATGGATATTGACCTTGGTCATGGAATCAACGGCATTTCTGCAGCAAAAGAAATACTGAAAGAATTTGATATTCCACTTATTTTTCTCTCCTCAGAGACCAGAAAAGAAATTATAAAAGAAGCCGAAGAACTTCCAATCTATGGATATTTTATCAAAGGCTCTGAAAACAATTCCCTCTTTTCATCAATAAGAGCTTCCTTAAGGCTTCACAAAGAGAAAAAAGAAATATTAGGAAAGATCAAATTTTCACAAAAGCAGGATCAAAACTCTGCTTTTCCGGCAGATGCCCCTGAAGAAGAGACATTAACAGAAAGTCCATTTTCTGATAATGCATTAAAAGAAAAAGCATCAGATAAGAAAGTTCCTGCCGAAAAAACGATACTGGAGAACATAAAAGATTACAAGCTTCTAATTGACAACATGGGTGAAGGCTTTGCAATTGTTGATCAGTTTGAAAATATCATTTATGCAAACAGGGCTGGTGAAATAACTTTCGGATTAGAGCCTGGAAAATTTACAGGCAGAAACCTTAAGAGTTTTTGTGATCCAACAGAAACTAAACTGCTATTTCAGCAGACTGAAAAAAGGCAAAAAGGACTTAAAAGTGTTTATGAACTAAAGATAAAGCTTGATAGTGGACAGAAAAAAACAATTCTTGTTACCGCAACTCCAAGAGTTAATGAAGATGGCAGATTTACAGGAACATTCGGCATTTTCAGGGATGTTACCGAACGAAAAGAAGCTGTTGAACTTATTAAGCTAAGTGAACAGAGATTCAGAGATATAGCTAAGAATGTCCCCGGAGCTCTCTATCAGTTTCGTATAAGAGCAAACAGAACTTCATATCTTTCTTATGTCAGTGAACAGATCACGGAAATGTTCGGCTTTCCAGTTGATCCTAACAGTCCTGAATGGACCTTAGGAAAGCATATACCTGAGGAAGACAGGGACAGGTTCTTCAGCTCAATTTATAATGCAATGAATAGCCGCAGCATATGGGAATATGAGGGCAATATAATTTGTAATGACGGAACTATCAAATGGTTTCAGGGAAAAGCAGTCCCCATGCAGATCGGAGATGAACTTGTCTATAATGGTATTATATTAGATCTTACAGAGCATAAGCAGGCAGAAAGGTTATTACAGCACTATGCTGAAGAATTAAAGCTGCTAAATGCCACAAAGGACAAATTCCTTTCTATTATTGCCCATGACTTAAGAGGACCATTTTCAGGTTTTATGGGAATAACTGAGGACCTTGCAAGAAATATAGGGAAGCTCAGCAATGAAGAAATTTCTGAGATTGCAGATATCATGCATTCTACTTCTACAAGAATATTCAGTTTACTGACAAACCTCCTCGAGTGGTCAAGACTTCAGACTGGAAAATTCCAAATGAAAGTTTCCGAATTAACACTTTATTACGAGGTCGAAGAAGTAATAAGCCTGTTTTCCTCTTCTGCTGCAAGCAAATCTTTAGAGATCAAAAACAATGTTAATCTTTCAGCCGTAGTTTATACCGATTATAATGTCTTGTCTACTATTTTAAGAAATTTAATCTCAAATGCTCTTAAATTTACACCTTCTGGTGGAAAGATCACAATAGACTCCAGAGAACTAGATTCAAGCGCCCCTGATTCAAAAAGAGTTGCATCCTTAGAAACAGAACGCTTTATTGAAATAAGTGTCAAAGATTCCGGTATGGGGATAAATGAAGAGGACATACTAAAACTCTTTAGAATAGATACCTGCTTTTCAACAAGAGGTACTAGTGGTGAAAAAGGATCAGGACTTGGGCTTATACTGTGCAAAGAGCTAATTGAGAAAAACAGAGGCAAAATAAAAGTAAAAAGTACTCCAGGAAATGGGACTGAATTTACATTTACTCTGCCAGGAATAAAAAAGGCAGAGGCTTAAAATTTTCTACCTGCGTTAAAATTATACTAAAAACAATTTAGAACAAATAAAAAAAGGCTGTCATGGAATCTTTTACCAGACAGCCTTTTTTGTAAATTTTCAAATGACTTTTCTTACATTCTCTCAGGAGCTTCTAACCCCAGAACTGTAAGGCCATTTTTTATAACTATCTGAACAGCAATGCAAAGGGCAATTCTTGCTTCGGCTAGTTTTTTCTCTGTTCCAATTATTCTGCACTGTGTATAGAATCTATGGAAAAGGGCTGCCAGCTCTTCAAGGTAAGAAGCAATGCTGTGTGATTCAAAGTTCTCTGAATCATAAAGCATTTCACCGCTAAACTGGTAGAGTTTCTTCAGAAGATTCTGCTCCTCTAATGTTGTAAGGAGGTTCAGGTTATCTGTTGAGCATTCAAGGTCGTTTTCCTTTGTCATCTTAAGTATCGAAGATATCCTGGCATGAGCATACTGCAGATAGAAAACCGGATTTTCATCCGACTGCGTCTTAGCCAGTTCTAGGTCAAAGTTAAGATGGCTTGCAATGCTTCTCATATTAAAAAAGTAACGAACTACATCCGGGCCAACTTCATCAATAAGCTCATCAAGCGTAATGAAGTTTGCCTTTCTTGTTGACATTTTTACAACTTCACCTTTGTCCAATATTGTAACAAACTGGTGGATAAGGACCTTGATCTTTGATACATCATATCCCAAAGATTTAAGTCCTGCCAGGACATCCGGATAGGTTGCATTATGATCAGATCCAAAGATATCAACTATAAGGTCATATCCCCTTTCAAATTTAGTCCTGTGATATGCTATATCCGGCAGTCTATAGGTCGGTTCACCTGTGGACTTAACTATAACCTTGTCCTGCTCATTACCAAGTTCAGTAAGCTTAAGCCAAGTAGCATTATCTTTTTCGTAAGAAAGGTCCTTCTCTTTAAAAGTCTCAAGAAGTTCGCTTATCTTTCCAGTCTCATATAGGCTGTTTTCATTAAAATAGTTTTTAAAGTTTATCTTTATTCTTGAAAGCGTATTTTCTATATCTTTAAATATTTCTCTTTCAGCCGTATCCTTAAATTTTCCTTCAGCCGGCTCATCTATTAAAGCATTCCCATAGTCATCTACCAGCTTCTTAGCTATGTCCTTTATATAATCACCCTGGTAATGATCTTCAGGAAACTCAATTTTTTCGCCAAGGATCTCCATATAGCGCAGGCGAACAGAATTGCCAAGGACTCTCATCTGGCGGCCTGCATTATTGAAATAATACTCCCTGTCGACACTATAGCCAATCCATTCGAGCATGTTTGCTACAGTATCGCCAAAAACAGCATTTCGTCCGTGCCCAACAGTAAGTGGTCCTGTAGGATTTGCAGATACAAATTCTACAATAGCTTTCTTGCCCTTATATTTTTCAGAACGGCCATAGTTACTTTTTTCTTTTATAATATCATTTACAATTCCTGTAACAAAGACAGGATTAAAATAAAAGTTTATAAAGCCTGGACCTGCTATTTCAACTTTTGAAATAACATTTGGGTCAACATCTAAAGCTTCTATTATCTCCTTAGCTATTTCTCTTGGATTTCGTTTGAGCTGCTTAGTAAGGAGCATTGCAAGATTGGTTGAAAAATCACCATGTTCAGGATTATTAGGAACATTAAGTATAGGGGTCATTCCCTTAAGATATTCCAACTTTTCTGATGTATTTCTGAACAGCTCAGTAAGATATACTTTCAATTAAAAATCTCCATTTTGATTGCAGAAAAAGTAATTCGGAATATTAGCTAAAGTAAAACAGCCTTTTTAAGTCCGCCTTTTTTCTGTGCAATCAGAAAAATATATTAATTATTATTTATTAACAGGTTTGTCTTCTACAAGGATTGATGGAGCATCACCCCAGAGTTTTTCAAGGTTATAATACTTTCTGGCATCATGCTTAAAGATATGAATAATAACATCAAAATAATCAAGAAGGACCCAGTTAAGTGAGTTCAACCCTTCTTTATGATAGCACTTTACTCCAGCTTTGCTTAGTTCTTTATCAATTTCATCAGCAATTGCTTTTACCTGAGTATCTGAATCTGCAGAGCAGATGACAAAATAGTCGGCAATTGAAGAAAGCTTCCTGAGATCAAGAATTTTTACTTCGTAGCCCTTCTTTGAGAATATGAAGTCTGTTATTTTATAAGCAAATTCGATAGGTTCCAAATTACTCCCCTATTTTAATGGTTTTAATTGATTATAATCTTTTCCAATTACTAAAGAAACATCTAAAAAATAATCATTATTGATCTGTTGTACCACATTTTCATCTTTTATTCCAAGCAAGGAGGCAATTTTTTTAGCATTGGCCATATTGCCAGTCCTGTCAATTACGAGTGTCCTGTCGATATCAAAAGAAGAATAATTACTTACGTTTACCACATCGACTTTATTATTTCTAAGGAAATCCGTAAATCTGTCGCCGACTCCTCCAACGCCGCAGCCATTTAGTACTTCAACCTGTATAATTGTGGCAGGAGCACTCTGCGCTTGTTGCATTTGTTCTATATTAGGTCCTCCCCTATGTACAAGCTTAACAACAATTGCATAGGCCATATAAAGGATCAAAGCACCTAAAACAAAAATTAAAATATTTAAGAATAAATTCTTAGTATTAATATTTGCAAGTGAATTAGCACTTGTCGAACTAGATTTTTTTGTTTTTTTGTTTAGCATTGGTAGAATGGGATTTTTGCAAAAAAATAACCGGATAAGTTACCCGGTTATTACTTAAAAAATCAATGGTAGAAAATTTATTTTCCGTATAACCACGCATTAGTTTTAATATTCCGGTCAATCGAGTTCTGGTTGAACATCCCCCAATCACCTAAGTATCCATAAGGAGAATAGTAACCCATAGGATTATGGCTATATTGAACATTGATCATAAAATTGTCACTTGGACGATAGTTAAGCTCAGCTTTACTTAAGTAAAGGCCATTTATCTGATCCTGGATTGAGCGGTTAAAAGTACTATATGGTGTATGAACCAGGCTGGCATCTACCTGTATATTTAGTTTATCATTAAACTTATAGATCATTGAGTTAGTATAGACACCCATCGCCAAGCCATTTCCGCCAAAAGCAGAATAAGACAAGCTATAAGAATGCTGCATTCTGAAATTATCTGGATTGAAGAAACCGAGAATTACACTGGGTGTATTATTAGAAATCATTCCATCATGCAAACTTGACTTTGTCTCGGTCTGATCTCTGAACTGAGAAAACGAGACAGTTGATAATACCAGCAAGAGAAAAAGAATCTTTTTCATCTAAACACCTTCATTTTTCTAAGGCATGTTAATTAAAATATTAAAAAAAATCAATCCGTTTTAGCTTAAAATTCTCTCTGTTTTAAGCTTCATACTATTTTACAATCGAACTAATAAAAAGATTCAAAAATTTCTATCTTTTTCGAATTATTTTCGAAAAAAAATATTATGCTTCTACAGCTTCAGGACTTACTTTTTTTACTTTATTTTCTTTATCTACAAGCACTATTGTCGGTTTGTGCTTTCTTGCTTCCTCGTCGGTCATTCTGGCATAAGTAATAATTATAACTTCATCACCAACGGCTCCAAGTCTTGCAGCTGGTCCGTTCAGACATATAATTCCGCTGCCTGGTTCCCCATTTAGTGTATAGGTCTCAAACCTTGCACCATTGTTTACATTAACTACCTGTACTTTCTCATATTCCAAAATATCAGCCGCCTCAAGAAGGTCTTTGTCTATAGTGATACTTCCTTCATAATAAAGCTCGCTCATAGTAACCGTAGCACGGTGTATTTTGGATTTGAACATTTCTCTCATCTTTTCTTTCATCAATTGTGGAAATTACACCTTTAAAATAATACTTTTTCCCCTCTTCTACTAGTACTACCCGAATTTAACATCAAAATGGATCAATAAAATAGTAAATTTTTATCATTTTATTTTCAAATGAGCTTGACAAAGCAATTAAAATTTTAATATATTCATACATTATAAATATGAAAACAATGAATAGCACATATTACTTTAACTTTACTTGGTCCTTTTATGGATTTAGCCGATTTTATATCTGCCCCTGGATCTTAGTGAATTAAAGTAGAGCAATAAATTAACATTGAAAAAGCCCTTCTTAGTTCACTAAGAAGGGCTTTTTCATTTTATAAGGATCATCACACTCTTTTTCGAAATTAAACAAAAATAATAACCAGACAGAGGTCCTCTGAATGTTCGCCTATTGCTGGGGAAGATTTTTAGCTGACTCAGGCTATTTAATTGTATAGAAATAGTAAAGTGATTTCCTTAAGATTGTAACCAACTTAGGAGAATATAATGGTAATTATAATGAAACTCGATGCATCAGAGAGTGATGTTGAAAAAGTAAAAGCAAAGATAGCACAAAAAGGGTGTCACCCTTACCTTGTCTATGGGACACAAAAACTTGCCGTTGGAGTAACCGGCCCCACAACTCAGCTTGATGAAGAAGAATTCCTCATCATGGATTCTGTTCAGGAAGTCCTTAGAGTATCAAAGAAATTTAAGCTTGTAAGCCGCGAAGTCAAAAGTGAAGATACAATAATTGATATTAATGGAGAAAAGATCGGCGGAAAACACCTTACAGTCATTGCTGGCCCTTGCTCAATTGAAAGCAGACAGCAGCTTTTTGATATTGCAGGCCCCTTAAAAGAGATGGGACTTAAATTCTTCCGCGCTGGGGCATATAAACCCCGAACTAGTCCTTATGCTTTCCAGGGCTTAAAGGAAAAGGGTTTGGAGCTCCTTTCTGAGATCAAGAAAGAATTGGGTTTAATGGTAATTACCGAGGCAAAGGACACAGAGACACTTGATGCTGTTGCCGAAGTAAGTGACATTATTCAAATTGGGGCAAGAAATATGCAAAACTTCAGCCTTCTTGAAAAGGCAGGAAGACTTAAAAATCCAATCTTACTAAAGCGCGGCCTTGCTGCTTCAATAGAGGACCTGCTTATGAGTGCAGAGTACATTGTTTCACAGGGCAACTTTAACGTTATACTTTGCGAAAGAGGAATTAGGACATTTGAGACTTACACAAGAAACACTTTGGACCTTAATGCTGTACCTGTAATAAAAAAACATTCGCACCTGCCTATCTTTGTTGATCCTTCTCATGGAATTGGGATCTGGGATAAAGTGCCTGCTATGGCAATGGGCGCAGTGGCATGCGGTGCAGATGGAGTCATGATAGAGGTTCATAATAAACCAGATGAAGCACTTTCAGATGGTTATCAGTCACTGACTCCAAAGAATTTTGAAAAAATGCTTCATAAGCTTGAGCAATTAGCTCCTATAGTTGATAAAGAACTTGACCTGTGCAAGTAGAATTAGTAAGCCTTTTTTAGTAAGTGGGCATGTAAAAAGAATTAAGTAATTTCTTTGCATGCCCTGAAGGTCTAATATTTGACAATATTGCTTCTTTATTCCCTGTTTATTAAAAAACAGCTATTTTTGCCAGATCTTTTTCTTTAAAAGAAAAGGGATAAGCATGCCTAGAATAAAGCCCCCTGCTAAAAAGCCAATTATCTTTCGTGATCCATTGATTGGCACATATTCTGAAGATTTGTCGCTTATTTCAATATAACCTACCGGGACAACTACAACTCCACCGCCGCCACTGCTATTATCCTGTGGTGCCTGAGTGTCTTCCGGTTCACCGGTTTTCTTTTTTTTACCCCCTCTACCTGCTCCAAAACCATAGCGTAACTTTGCAACCGGAATAATGGTTTTTCCTTCTACAGAAACCGGTTCGCCATAGATTTTTTGCACAGTTGCGCTGCTGCGTAAAGTCTCAGATATTGATTGAAGTACATCCTGAACAGCCATAAAACGTCCTCCTTTGTTGTATCACTTTATATATATTAAAGAGAATCTTTTTCTCAAGCATAGAGTAGAGCGGGTAACTCTAACTGTGTGAAGATTTTAGAAAAGAGGCAAACTACGAGACTATTACTGCTGCCCGTAGTTGTAAACACTCTTTGTTACGCTGACTAATTCGCCAGTACTATTAAAACGCTGCTCTTCGATTTGGTTTCCTTTATCATCGTATTTATATGTATACTTATAATAAAGCTTGTTATCGGGGCCGTAGTTATGGGCCTCAATCTTTCTTCCCTTTGAATCGTAGCTATAAGTAAAACGCTGTTCCTTTTTGTTATTAGCACCATACCAGGTTTCTTCGACCATGTTGCCCTTTTTATCATATAGATAACTATAGGATTTATCTATCTTTCCATTGGGCTTAAAACAAATTGTCTTGTACTTTTTACCTTCTTTATCATATTTGTACTCATAGCGCCTGTCTACACGCCCATCCTGGTCATATTTTATCGTCTCAATCCTGTTGCCTTTACTGTCATAGGCATAAGTATACTTTTCAGCAATATCGCCTGCCTGAGGATTATAGACGTCAGTTTCTATCATTTGCCCTTTACTGTCATATAAGACAGTTGAAATTTTCTGTGCATCAGATGAAGGAGCACCTGCCTGATATGGATACATAAAATTATCGACAGACTTAAGGATTGTTACAGCAGGGGGCTCAGGTTTTGTAACTTTTTCAATTGTTTTTTCTTTTGGTGCCGGCTTTTCAGCAGTCTTTGAACCAGAGGCGCATCCATAATAGAAGATTAGAAGAGTAGAAAACAGTACGATTGGAAATTTAACTTTCATCTCTAAAGCCGCTTGTTTTATCATTAGTTTACAATATTATTTTTTGACAAATTTGAATCAGAGAACTGTCTCTTAACAAGGGAAATTTGATGTCAATAGCCGGGGAAAAAAGGTCTTTCTCCGGCTATTATGAATTTTATTGTTTTAGAATTAATAAATAAAGGTAAAATCTTATGGATGATTTACTTACCTTTATATTGTTATCAAAGCTATCACATCAGGACTTTAATTTTGCCATAATCTCTACTTCGACCGGTGCATTCATTGGAAGCTCATTTACCCCGACAGCGCTCCTGACATGTTTACCCTGTTCGCCAAAGACCTTAACAAAGAACTCTGAGGCCCCGTTGGCAACTTTAGGCTGCATAACAAAACCCGATGCGCTGTTTACAAATACAGTAACCTTTAGTATCCTCTCAATTTTATCGAGGCTTCCAACTACTGATTTAACAGCACTAAGGCAATTAAGAGCGCACAGTTCTGCTGCCTTCTGACCCTCTTCCTCTGAGACTTCCTTACCAAGTTTGCCCTTATATTTCAGTTCACCTGTAGAAAAAGGCAACTGTCCTGCAGTAAAGACTAAGTTACCATCGACAATTGCAGGAATATAAGCTGCTACAGGCTTTGGCGCTTCGGGCACTTCAAAGCCTAACTCTTTGATCTTTTCTTCTATCATTTTCTCTCCCATCGCTGATTATTGTGATTTAATGGAAAGATTAAAACTACAGGAAAAATGAGATAATCTCAAGTAAAGATTGCATGTCCCAAAAGAAACAATAAAGCGCAGATTTGTGTTAGCAGTTTTGAATGTGTAACTTTACAGATCAAAATTTGCTGAAGAAAAAAGTAAGGGCTGAAATGACAGAAAATAAATTTACTGAATTTGTAAAAATTGTAGAACGCTTAAGGAAAGAGTGTCCCTGGGACCGTGAGCAGACACATGATTCCATTAAAGATGCCACACTTGAGGAGACATATGAAGTTTTGGAGGCAATTGATAATAAAGACTATGATGAATTAAAAAAAGAACTTGGAGATATGCTTCTTCACGTTGTTTTTCACTCCAAGATAGCCGAAGAAAATGATAATTTTAAGCTTGATGAAGTAATTGATTTTGTGCAGGAGAAGCTAATTAGGCGGCATCCGCATATCTTTGGGGAAAAGGAAGCCAAAGACTCTGAAGCAGTCAAAAAAAATTGGGAGACTATAAAACTCTCCGAGGGCAGAGAATCGGTTCTTGAGGGTGTTCCAAAGGAACTTCCATCTCTTCAAAGAGCCTACAGGCTGCAGGATAAAGCCTCAAAAGTCGGTTTTGACTGGCAAAACAAGCAGGATGTCTGGAAGAAAGTCATAGAAGAAATTGAAGAGATGCATGAATGTGAAAGAATAGGTGACAAAGAAGAGCTTGAAAAAGAGATTGGGGATGTCTTTTTCTCTCTTGTAAACTACAGCAGATTCTTAGGCATTAATCCAGAAAATGCCCTAAGAAGGACAAACGAAAAATTCATCTTCCGTTTTGATTACGTCCAAAGAAAGATAAAGGAATCAGGGAAAAACATAACAGATTCTACTTTGGAAGAGATGGATAAATACTGGGATGAAAGTAAGACAAAAGAATAAAAAGCTTCCCTGGGCTAAAAAAAAGCTTAAGCTCAGGGAAACATTTTTTTACTATCGTTTTTTTACTATCGCTGACTTTGTTCTTTATCCCCTGTGTGAAACTTCTCATAGGCATTTATTATATCTTTTACAAGTTTATGTCTTACCACATCTCCCTTCTCAAAATAAACAAAGCCTACACCTTCAACATCCTTAAGTATTTCCTGAATCTGAACCAGTCCACTTACAGTCTTGCTCGGCAGGTCAATCTGTGTTATATCGCCTGTAATTATTGCCTTCGAGTTAGGACCAAGCCTTGTCAAGAACATTTTCATCTGCATGCTTGTAGCATTTTGCGCCTCATCCAAAATAACAAAGGCATTATTTAGCGTACGGCCTCTCATGTAGGCCAGAGGGACAATCTCCACTACTCCCTTTTCAATATAGCCTTTCAGCTTGTCTGTAGGCATCATATCATCAAGTGCATCGTACAAGGGTCTAAGATAAGGGTCAATTTTTTCCCGGAAGTCGCCTGGTAAAAATCCCAGACTTTCACCAGCTTCGACAGCTGGGCGGGCCAGAATGATCTTACTTATTATTCCTTTTTTTAGAGCTGCTACGGCAAAAGCCACGGCCAGATATGTTTTTCCTGTTCCTGCAGGTCCAATTGCAAAGCAGATATCCTGTTTTTTTACAGCCTGGAAATATTTAATCTGTGTAGGAGTCTTTGCCTTAATTACATCGTTTTTTGTATAAAGAACTATAGTATCATATTCTTTATCGCTGATTATCTCCTTACCCTGAACAGTAAGGTCCATAATTGTCATAACATCAGTTGCCTTAAGGCTGCCTGCAGTATTAAGCACATAAACCATTTCCTTAAAGATCTTCTCAACAGCATCTATTTCCTCGGGGACGCCCTTAATATAGACGTTTTCACCACGTACGGTTATAGAAGTATTGAATCTGTCCTCAATAGGTCTCAAATTGTTATCATTAATTCCTAAAAGCGAAAGCATATCAACGTTTTCAAGCGTAATAATTTTCTCAATTTGTGTCATATTTTATTTTCTTATTCCTTTATTTAAACAGAAAGAGCCCTTTCCATTAAATATGAAAAGGGCTCAAAAAGTTCATTATATAATACAAGAATCAAGAAATTCCTACTTGGTTGTATTATCTTTTGTTGTCTGACGAGGAGGAGCTGGTTTGTAGTTCCTTCTCATTTTGTTATACTGAGCTTTTTCGTCTTCAGTCAGATTAGGAATCTTGAATATTTGTTTTGGGAAAATTAAGTCAGGATTCTTAATCTGGTCTCTGTTAGCCTGATAAATTTTTGGCCAAGCGAATGCGTTGTTATAAACATCTTTCTTCTTAGCAATGTTCCAAAGGCAATCGCCTCTTACTACAGTATAGTTCTTTTCAGCAGGAATGTCATTCCATGCATCCAAAGATCTCTGCATCTGATTGTGAACTTTATCAAAGAATTCAGGTAAAGCTGAGATTTTCATTCTCTTAAGAGAATCAAGTTCAGCCTGTCTCTGAGTCTTAGGGCTTTCTTTTCTCATAATTCTGCCATTGAGTTCACTAACCATTCTTCTGAAATTATCGACGTCCCCTCTTGTAACTCCGAGAGAAGCATAAAGTTCATTTATGCAATCATCATAGTTCTGAACGTTTGTTGTCTTTAATGTGTTAACAGCTGCCTGTAATGAATCGCGCTCTCTTGTAAGAGACTGCTTCTGTTCATTAAGGGTGTTCATTTCGTTTTGCCATTCTTCCTTTGTCATCTTCTCCTGTGCAAAGGCACTAACCGAGAGGAATAACAAAAGAGCAAATACTCCTGCAAGATTTCTAGCTATTTTCATACATTTGCCTCCATAAAAATTCTTTTTTTTTCTTACTTAGGTAATTTTTCCAAATTACTCTTAGTTTCCTCTTTATCCTTTGCGCACTGTTCTAATTTGGCATTCTTTTCGCCAAGCTCTCTTTCCATTCTGGTCTTTTCACTTCTAAGTGAACTTACATCAGAATTAAGAGTATTAACTTCCTGTCTTAGAGATTCGAGCTGTGCTCTTTCCTCATCACTAACACCACCACATCCAACGTAACCAACTGAAGCAGCAGTGATTATTACAGCAGTCATAAGACCTTTTATTTTGGTCATACTTCCTCCTTTTGAAAATAAATTGGTAAATAGACTATGTATATATTATCAAAATTGCGATAATATGTCAAGTATGTTTAAACTTTTATTATTTAAACAATTCCTATTAAAATACTGAAAATTAAATTCAATTTCTATATTATCCTCCTTTCAATAAAACTTAAAAATGAATTTCCAGCAATTATTATGTGATCAAAAACTTGGATATCGAGAATTTTTCCTGCTTCAACAAGCTTTTTTGTTATACTAACATCCTCATTACTAGGCTCAGGATTCCCCGAAGGATGGTTATGCAGAAGGATTATATTTGCCGAATTGTTCTCAATTGCAGTTCTGAAGATCTCTCTTGGATGGACCACACTTGAGTTTAGGTTACCAATAGAGATAGTATTGTATCTGATAATTCTGTTAGAGGTACTAAGGCAGATCACAACAAACTGCTCCCTTAGCTCATCTCTTAAAAGAGGAATGAAGATTTCGGCTACATCTTTCGGAGAGGTAATTTTCTTATTTGAAACAAATCTGCTTTGATTCTGCACCCTTCGGCTGATCTCAAAAGCTGCAGAGAGAGTTGCAGCTTTATCATCCTTTATTCCCTTAGGTAGTTTCAGAGCCGAATGAGAGGCAGTGGCCAGCATGGCCAGGTTTGAATGCTTTATTAGTAATTCCTGGGCTAAAAGAACGACAGATTTCTCTTTTGTTCCTGTCCTAAGCAGAATTGCTAAAAGTTCTGCATCGCTGAGGCTTTGTGGCCCCCGTAAGATCAATTTTTCCCTTGGACGATCATCTAGAGGCAGATCTTTGACTTTCATGGTATTTTTACCCGGAATAAGAGGATGTATTTATTATAAAAATACCATTTATCAGAAAATGCGCAACATTATTTTACTATTTTGCACATTTTTTTTTGCCTGTAAGTGCTACCTCATTCTTTGGATCCAGGTTTAGAGCTATCTCGAAATAGTTATTTGCTTCATCAGACTTCTGAAGGTTCATGCAAGCAAGTGCCAAAAATGAATAAGCCTCGGAATTTGCATCTGTAGATTCTACAAACTTAAGGAGGTATTTCCTTGCATTGGCAAAGTCACCAAGTTTAAGGTATGCCTTCCCTGCCCATTCCAGAAGACTGAGTTCTTTTTCGTTCTGCTTTATGGCTTTTTCAAAAGCAACTGTTGCGTGATAAAACATACCCTGATTGTAGAATATTACTCCGCTAAGCTGATTTGTTTCCCAGCTTGCAAACATCTTTTCTGCCAGTTTTACATAATTCAGGGCATCTTCATAGGCTTCTGTCTCAATAGAGAGCTTTGTCAGGTAGATATATGTCTCATAGTGATATTCAGAATTAGCATTACTAGCTAAAAAGTTAGTAAAATGGATCTTAGCAAATTCATATTCCTTTAGCATAAAGAACCCAAAGCCAAGGAAAAATGAAACCACAGGCTGCTCTTCGACCAGTATAGCCGACAAGACCTCAATTGCTTCATCCCATCTTGAGTTCTTAAGGAATATCTCTCCTAGAAAGAGTCTTATATCCTTGTCATCTGAAATCGTTTCAATATATTTTCTTAGCAGGTTTACCGAAGCCTCAAGCTTATTCATCCTGTCATACAAAGTAGCTAGGCGAATGTAAGCCAGCTTATTATCCTGATGTTCACCTATTAAAGTATGGTATACCTGAACAGCATGCAGGAATTTACCCTGTGCTTCAAAATCTGCCGCTTTTTTTAGCTGATAATCGATTTGAATCATTTCTAAAATTTATTCCCATTCTATTGTTGAAGGGGGTTTTGAACTAATATCATAAACCACTCTGTTGATCCCCCTTATATTTCTAATGATCTTATTTGATACATCAGCAAGAAAACTGTTCTCAAAACCATACCAGTCAGCCGTCATTCCGTCTGTAGAAGTAACAGCGCGCAGAGCAACGACGTTTTCATATGTCCTTGCATCTCCCATTACCCCAACGGTTTGAATTGGCAGCAAAACGGCAAAGGCCTGCCAGATCTTATTATAAAGCCCAGCCCGTTTAATCTCATTGATAAATATCTCATCTGCCTGGCGCAAGACTGCAAGCTTTTCATCGGTTATATCGCCAAGAATTCTAACTGCAAGTCCTGGTCCAGGGAAAGGATGGCGCTCAATGAACTCTTCAGGAAGTTCAAGTTCCCTTCCAATTCTTCTTACCTCGTCCTTGAACAGCTCTCTAAATGGTTCAATCAGCTTAAGGTTCATCTTTTCAGGCAAACCACCAACGTTATGGTGAGACTTTATTGTTACAGAAGAACCAAATACAGGGACAGATTCAATTACATCCGGATAAAGTGTTCCCTGCACCAAAAATCCTACGTCGCTAAATTTCCTGGCATGTTCTTCAAAGACCTCAATAAAAGTAGTACCAATGATCTTTCGTTTTTTTTCAGGATCAGATACACCGGCAAGGCGTCTTAAGAAAAGATCAGAGGCATTAATTGAAATTAAGTTTAGCTTGTAATTCTGTCTGAACATTTCCTCAATAATATGACTTTCATTCAGGCGCATTAGTCCAGTATCGACATGGACGCAGATAAGTTTTTCACCAATTGCTTTATTTACTAAAATAGCTGCAACCGAACTATCTACTCCCCCACTTAAGGCACATATTGCCTTTTTATTGCCGACAGTATTTTTGATCTCAGCAATTTTAGATTCAATAAAATGCTTGGGTGTCCACTCACCTTTTACTTTACAAATTGAGAAAAGGAAATTGTTAATTATCTTCATTCCTTCTTCAGAATGTACTACTTCCGGATGGAACTGGACGCCAAAGATGTTCATAGATGGATTGATCATGGCGCAGTAAGGTGAATTCTCTGAGGTAGCAATTACTTCAAATCCAGAGGGTATTTCCGTCAGATAGTCGCCGTGGCTCATCCATACAATGGAATTATCCTTTACTCCCTGAAGAAGCATTGACTCTTTAGAGATCTTAAGGTTAGCTTTTCCATATTCCCTGCTTTTAGCTGGTTCAACTTTTCCCCCAAGTATTTTGCAGATAAGCTGAAGGCCATAGCATATTCCAAGAATTGGAAGGCCGAGTGAAAAGATTCCCTGGTCAATGTTTGGGGCGCCATCATCATAAACGCTCATTGGGCCGCCGGAGAGAATGATTCCTTTGGGATTTAACTGCCTTATTTTCTCAAGGCTAATTGTATATGGATGAATTTCTGAGTAAACTCCCGATTCACGAATTCTCCTTGCAATAAGCTGCGTATACTGAGAACCGAAATCAAGGATTAATATTAATTCCTGTTGTGTCATATTACTTTAATTTTGTCTCAAAAAACCTTTAAAATAAAACAAAATCCGTGGAAGGATTTTGTTTTATTATTTAATTACTTCATGCTTTTAGTAAAGAAAATTTCTTTGATAGCAATTCTCTGGTCTAAAATCATTTCTTCCTTTATATTTTTTATTACTGACCAATAAGATTCTTGTAAGCCTCTTGGTCAAGAAGAGAACTTAATTCTCCGGAATCGGTAATTTCAATCTTTATCATCCATCCATCACCATAAGGATCAGAATTAACTACCTGAGGCTCATTTGCAAGCTTCTTATTTAATTCAACAACTTTACCGCTAACTGGAGCATAAAGATCACTAACAGTTTTAACGGCTTCGACTGTACCGAAAGTTTCGCCGGCTTTAATTTCTGCGATATTTGGATCAATATCGACATAAACTATATCGCCTAACTCGCCCTGAGCGTAATCAGTTACTCCGATTATCCCCACATTTCCTTCAACTCTAATCCATTCATGGTCTTTAGTGTACTTTAGATTATCTGGAACATTCATATTAACCCCTATAATTATTATGGAAGTAAATTTTCAATAAAACTTGTATCAAATTTTCCACTTAAAAATCTTTCATCTTCAAGAACTCTTAAATGGAATGGAATTGTTGTTTTCACACCCTCGATCGTAAGTTCTTCGAGAGCTCTGCGTGCCCTGTTAATTGCATGGGGCCTGTCTGTTCCCCAGACTATGAGTTTTCCCAGGAGGGAATCATAATAAGGAGGAATCACGTAACCGTCATATATATGAGAATCCATTCTTACTCCAAAACCACCAGGGAAATGAAGCGAGGTAATTCTACCAGGGCATGGTCTGAAATTATTATCAGGATCCTCTGCATTTATTCTAAACTCAATACTATGCCCGTTTGGCTTTTTAGGCGGTGTATCTACTGCAAGTCCTGCAGCCACACGGATCTGCTGACGAATAAGGTCTACATCATATATGGATTCAGTTACAGGGTGTTCTACCTGTATTCTTGTATTCATTTCCATGAAATAGAACTTATGATACTTGTCGAGCAAAAACTCAATAGTACCGACTCCCTCATAATTGACAGACTTAGCACCAAGAACGGCAGCTTCGCCCATGCATTGTCTTAAGGCTTCATCAACCTCAGGAGAAGGTGACTCTTCTATTAGTTTTTGGTGTCTTCTCTGTACCGAGCAGTCTCTTTCACCATAATGGTAAACATTTCCATGCTGGTCGCCTAAGAGCTGAATCTCGACGTGACGTGGATTTTCAATATACTTTTCGATGTATACATCAGGATTTCCGAAGGCTGATTCTGCCTCGCCGCAGGCTGTCTGGAACTGTTTTTCAAAACTCTCCTCATCCAAGGCAATTCGCATTCCTTTACCACCGCCGCCGGCTGTTGCTTTTATAATTACAGGATAGCCTATTTCATAGGCGATCTTTTTGGCTTCCTGTACATTTTTTACAATGCCATCACTTCCAGGGACAACCGGAACACCGACCTTTCGCATTGTCTCCTTTGCAAAGGCTTTGTCCCCCATTGCCGTTATCATCTGAGAAGAAGGGCCTATAAACTTTATTTTTACTTCTGAACAAATCTCTGCAAAATCTGCATTTTCTGCTAAAAAGCCATAACCAGGATGAATTGCATCGGCACCTGTAATCTGAGCAGCCGAAATAATTCGCGGAATTTTTAGGTAACTTTCTCTTGAAGGCGCTGGTCCTATACAAACAGCTTCATCTGCAAATGTAACATGTAGTGAATCTCTATCGGCTTCAGAATATACAGCAACTGTCTTAATGCCCAGTTCCTTGCATGTTCTTATAACCCTTAATGCTATCTCACCACGATTGGCTATTAAAATCTTGTTAAACAAATATAATCCTCAAATCTTACTCAAAATATCTCTACTGCATTATACTCTGTTAATAGATCAGACTAAACGATCAGGCCTCAATCAGGAAAAGAGGCTGATTATATTCGACCGGACGGCCGTTTTCAACGAGTATCTTTACAACTTTTCCACTTACATCCGATTCGATCTCGTTCATCAGTTTCATTGCTTCAATTATACAAAGAATATTTCCAGGAGCAACGCTGTCGCCGACTTTTATGAAAGGTTCGGCATCGGGTGAAGAAGCTCTATAGAATGTACCAACAATAGGTGAACGTATTTCATGAAGATTATCAGCCTTGGATTCTTCAGGTTTTTCATTTTGAGCAGGTTCTTTTTGAGCAACGGGCAGTTGTTGCTGCAGCTGCTGCTCTGCCATAGCAGTCATAGGTTGAAGACTTGACTGTGGAGAAAAGACCTGAACCTGTTTTGAGTAGGTCTTTTTCGATATCTTTATCTTAAGGTCACCTTCCTCAACAGCAAAGTCAGTTATTCCACTTGAGTCAACAATCTTTACAAGTTTCTTAATAAATTCTAAATCCATCATTTCCCTGATTATTATGCTTTTACTCTTTCAACATATGAGCCGGTTCTTGTATCTACCTTTAAGACATCCCCTTCATTAATGAATAACGGCACATTGATTGATGCACCTGTTTCCAGTTTAGCAGGTTTATTAGCATTTGTAGCTGTATCACCTCTAAAACCAGGTTCAGTTTCAATTACTTTCAAATTAATAAAGATTGGAATTTCGACAGTAACAATATTATCGCCGTTGAAAAGAATTTCTATTTCCTCACTCTCCTTTAGGAACTTTACCCCTTCATCAAAGAGATTTTCATCGATTGTTATCTGCTCGTATGTTTCATTATCCATACAAACATAACCAGAGGGTTCTCTATAGAGATATTGGTATTTTCTTCTTTCAACTCTGACTATATCAATAGATTCGCCTGCCCTGAAGGTATTGTCGAGGACTTTTCCATTTTTTAAGTTTTTAAGTGTTGTGCGGACGAATGCACCGCCTTTTCCAGGTTTTACGTGCTGGAATTCAACTATTGAATAAAGGTCATTTTTAAACTTAATAATTAGTCCATTTCTGAAATCTGATGTATCTGCCATATTTCCCTAGTATTTTATTATTGAATAGCAAAAATATAGTTACATACGCTTATAAAGTCAAGAAAAACAGCATTATTGGGGTATGTAAAGGTAAGTTCGCACCCAAAATAAACGCACAAACAAGTAACTATATTTAATAAAAGTAATTAAAGATTATTTAATATAAAGGTAATTTAAAAAGGAAAAGCCGCAGCCTTTAGGACTTACTGCGGCTTTAAAAGCTTATTTTATTTGGCTTGTGCCATATAGCGGTCTAGTTCGCGCATTGCACTTGAAGTATTATAATCATCTCTTATAGTAGTAAACTGCTCTAAAGCCTTTTCTTTCATACCTGCCTTTAGATAGTTAATACCAGAATTTAACAGATATTCTCCGTTTTGTACATCTGTCTTAGAGACATGAGCAGCGTCTTTATATGCTTCGGCTGCTTTTTGATATTCCTTCTGAGCTTCATAACAGCCAGCTTTACCTGCAAGAGCAGTTGCCTTTAATTCGTCAATGCCACCGCTGTAATCATCATAATACTTGAATGCTTCATCAAATTTCCCGAGGAAATTATAGCAATTTGCAAGAAATATCTTTGCTGTCTCACCATTTTCAGAACTTCCATACTCATCGACAATCTTTTTTAAGCCGGTAATATTAGTACCTTTCCTACCGTCGATGGCTTCCTGGTAAGCGCCCTGATTATAAATGTCCATAACACGGGCAAGCTCTGTGTTAGCTTTTTCGTTGTTTTTTGCCCTATGATCAATATAAAAATAGACCAAAGCTACAAGGGCTACAAAAATCCCAACATAAACATATAGTCTGGACCTGTTTTCATCTAAATACTGCACTGCCTGATAGTACGTCGTTACGAGTTTATCCTCTTTAATTTCCTTCTTCGAAATTTGTTTCTTTTTAGTTAGCACTGTGTATCTCCTGATTTTAAAAATTTTTTTTTCAAACATCTAGCTTTTGAAAAAAGAACCAACTCAAGCTATTAAAAAAAGTATTAGTAAAGCACTTTAGCATTTAAATAATACTTCACTTTTCTTTTGTACGCCCAGGAGGACTCGAACCCCCAACCTTTGGAACCGGAATCCAACGTTCTATCCAGTTGAACTATGGGCGCATTACACAAAATTTTGAACGCTGATATTACAAAAAAAAATCTGGAGCTAATTATATATGCTGAATTAAATATTCAACAACTAAACTCCATATATTTTATATAATTCTTATGTGATTTGAGTAAATCCAAGCTTTGTTATCAAGGAAAACCTCTGTCCTGTAAGCTCCTTTTTCCTTAATATGAAATTCCGCATCACTACTTATGACTTTATCATAAAGCTTACCGTTACGAATAAGCCTTATCTCACCAGTTGGACTTGGAAGAAGGACCTTAAGTTTTGCCTTATCATTTAACAGCAAGCAATCACCCATCTGATAGCTCTTGTTTCCATCCTCGCCAAAAAACCTGAAACCAGAGGCATCAGAGTGGTAGTAATTAGAGACAAAACAGTGGCCTTTTCTCAAAGACTCATAAATTAAAGTTTTAGCTTTTTGCAGCTTATCCGGACTTTGCCCAATCTCAATTTTTTCACTTGTTAAAATATGAGTTCTTATTGATTTGAACAAGACTTTGTAAGGGAATACTTCTACCTCAAAAAATCCGAACAAATTAACCTTATGTGCATGAGCATCAATTCCGCCAATACCAACTACAGTTCTTTCCATATTCAGGCGGTCCCATGTCCTTAATGTTTCCTCCTGAGGAGCAACGATAGTCTTTAGAGGATGAATAAAAGACTGATACTTATTTTCTTCGGTCAGCCCTTCCATCCATTCAGACATATGATTCCAAATCTCAATGCCGTTAAATTCGTCAGTACTCCATTCCGTCCAGGGATAAGCCGGGTGTTCCTTCATTGAATTACGTTTTTCATGAGGATGGGCAATAAATCCAATGCCGCCAGCACTCTTTACCCTGCTTACTATCTCTTTTGCAGGAAGCCTGGTAGAAAAAGTCTGGTCAATGTCCAAAGCAAGATAATGATTCTTATTTTCTTTATCATTAATCTCATAACCGACCAAAAGCAGTGTATTGCCGTACCAACCTTCGTAACCTTCCCTTTGTGCCCTTAGAGTATTATGATCTGTTATGATTATAAAATCCAGACCAACTTCACTGGCAAAATTGCCAATATCGTTTACTTCTCCCGAGCCGTCGGAAAAAACGGAGTGAATATGTATTGCTCCAACGTATTCGAACATAAAAACTTATAATTTGGCTGTTTAATATAGGGATAATTAAAATATAAGAAAAGGAGTAAATATAGATAAGTATCTCAAAATTACTCAAGAATTTAAATAATTTTGCTAAAAAAAGATGAAAATGGGACGGAAAATGGAAAAAAACATTTTCCGCTCCCAATTTCGGCACTCAAAAAAAAGAGTTATATTATCAAAAGATTATTGTCCCAGACTTTCAAGTGCATGCCGGGCATCTGAGGCTAACTGTGAGTTGGGATTTTCCTTTTCTACTTCCTCCCAGTAGACTTTAGCTTTATTTTTATCACCACTTGAAGCTGCAATAGCACCTAAGTTAAATTTTGCCTGAGCATTTCGTTTATCATAACTTAGAACATTTTTTACTATTTCTTCTGCTTTACTATAATTCTGCTTATTGTAATAAATAAGGGCCAGAGAAAACCTTATATCTGTCTTATGCGGGTATTTACTTAAAATTTTTTCATATACGGAAATAGCTTCATCCGGCTTATGGGCAGCCGCCATAAATTCGGCATATTCCCTTGCCTTTAGTGTATCGCTGGGATTAGCCTCATAGCTCTTCTTTAGCTCCTGCATCTGCTTGATCACACTTTCATTTACATTGGAGCCTGAAGGAGCATTCCCCTCCTCTGCACCCATATTTGGACTTAAGCCTTTGTGCACTTCATCCTGAGGCATTTGACCGTTTTGAGAAAGATTCTTTGAATTATTTTCCTTTGTGCTATCACCCGGAGTAAAAACTATCAGAAAAATAACTGCAAGCAAAATTAGCCCGCCATAGATATAAAAAGGCTTTATCTTCATTTTCTCCCTTTTTAGAGTTAGATTATTGTAAAATATTTTCACGAACAAAAAGAGCACTTTTACTCTAAAACTCGTAATTCCCTTTTTGGATCAAGCTATCTGCAACTTTGCGGCGCCTCTGAACCGTATTTATAGGTGTATACTTTGTCTGCCTTTTTAGGACAGTAAGATATGTCCTAAGTGTATCACCATCTGAAATAGCAGTAAGTATGTTGCGAGCAGAGATTTCAATTCTGGAGATAGCATCATTTACAAAGGTTTTTACTATATCGACAAGTATTTCATCTGTAATTGCACTCTTTAGCTTCTTTTCTACTCTCAGAAGAACAGATTCCATAGCATAAGTTTCCATAATAACATCACTTATATCACTTAGTACCTCCTGCTCATCGTTAATCTTATCCATATATTTCTGTGCAGCGGCTCCTAAAGTCATTATTGCAATTTTCTTTGCGTTGTTAATAAGCCTTTTTTCAGTTACAAAGATGTCATCTGTATCTTCTTCCTGAGGTGTCAGAGCCAAAAGTTCACCGGAGAGTTTCATAGCTGCTGTTAAAAGTCCAAGTTCACCTTTCATAGAGCGTTTAAGCAGCATACCTGGAATAAGGAGCCTGTTGATCTCATTTGTCCCTTCAAAAATCCTATTTATTCTTGAATCACGGTAAGCGCGGGCTACAGGATAATCCTCACTATAGCCATATCCGCCATAGATCTGAACTCCTTCATCTACAACGTAATCAAGAATTTCACTGCAGTAGACTTTCAGTATCGAGCACTCGACGGCATATTCCTCTATTCCTTTTAAGGTTTGTTTTGAAGCATCCTCATTATTTGGATCAATATTCTCAAGAATTCTGTCTATTAGACCTGCGGTTCTATAGACCATGGACTCGCCTACATATGTGCGGATGACCATCTCGGCTAGCTTTTGTTTTATAAGACCAAAGTTTGAAATTGGCTGATTGAACTGGTTTCTGGTCTTTGCATACTGAACTGAGTTGCTGATTACCTTTTTAGCCGCACCAATAACAGCAGCAGCAAGCTTAAAGCGTCCAACATTCAGGATATTAAAAGCAATTATGTGACCGCGTCCAATTTCACCTAAGAGATTTTCGACAGGGACAAGGGCATTTTCAAGAAATAGCTGCCTTGTAGATGAGCCTTTAATTCCCATTTTCTTTTCTTCTGCAGCAGTAGAAACTCCAGGAAAATCTTTTTCAATAATAAAGCAGGAAAACTTGTCACCATCAATTTTTGCAAAAGTAATATATACATCGGCAAAGCCAGCATTTGAGAGCCACATCTTTGTCCCATTTAATACATAGTGTTTTCCATCCCCGGTTAGCTTTGCGGTAGTTCTTGCCGAGAGGGCATCAGAACCCGAGCCTGGCTCCGAAAGTGAATATGAGGAGATCCATTCCCCCGTAGCAAACTTGGGGAGATACTTTTTCTTCTGCTCTTCTGTTCCAAAATATACAATAGGAAGAGTCCCAATACCTGTATGAGCGCCATGAGAGACAGCCCAGGCGCCAGTTCTTCCAATGTTCTCTGCAACAAGCATAGAACTTGTTTTATCTAATCCCATGCCGCCGTATTCTTCAGGAATATCGACTGAAAGTAATCCAAGCTCACCAGCCTTTTTAAGCAGTGAAACCGACAGGCCCTCTTTCTGATCATCTATCTCATTTGCCTTTGGCATAACCTCATTATCTACAAAACCACTAGTCGTTTGCTTTATCATCTTTTGCTGTTCTGTAAAATCCTCAGGTGTAAAGACCTCCATAGGATCTGTTGACTGCAGAAGGAAACTCCCTCCCTTTTGATGAGTCATAGTCTCTTTTTCCATGCGGACCTCTTAAAATATTATTTTTGAATAATTGATTTGAATTATTTGTCAAAGAAATTCAAATATACCGGCAGCGCCCATTCCTCCTCCAATGCACATAGTAACCATTCCAAATCTGGAGTTTCTTCTTCGGGCCTCATTTATAATGCTGACTGTAAGCTTAGCACCTGTACAGCCTAAGGGATGGCCAAGAGCTATTGCTCCTCCGTTTACGTTTACCTTCTGCTCATCCATCTCAAGGTTCTGCATCACATAGCAACTCTGTGAGGCAAATGCTTCGTTTAATTCTATAAGGTCTATCTGCCCCATATTTAAGCCAGCAAACTTTAAGGCTTTGGGTACAGCTACAACAGGACCGATTCCCATTACTTCCGGTGCTACGCCGCCTACAGAAAAACTAACCAGTCTTGCAAGTGGCTTTAGACCAAGCTCTTTCATCTTATCACCCGACATAACAATCACTGCAGCTGCCCCGTCGCTTGTCTGAGAGGAATTGCCAGCAGTTACCGTACCATTTTGAGCAAACACTGGTTTTAAGGCAGAAAGTTTTTCAATTGATGTGTCTTCTCTTGGACCTTCATCAATGTCAAAGATCTGCTCGCTTGTTTTTATCTTTTCCATTGAGTCCAGTGATCTTGTCGTTATTTTTATGGGGACAATTTCATCTTTGAACTTCCCATTTTTTATTGCTCTAATAGCTTTCATATGGCTTCCAAGGGCAAAACTATCCTGCGTCTGCCGCGTTATGTTATATTTTCTTGCAACATTTTCAGCCGTAAGTCCCATGCTTATATAGGCATCCGGGCTATGGTCAGCCAGGTATGGATTTGCCATAAACTTCACTCCTGACATCGGCACCATACTCATAGATTCACTTCCACCGGCAATAATAACATCTGCCTGTCCGGAGATAATGCGTTCAGTTGCAAAGGATATTGTCTGCAGTCCAGACGAGCAGAACCTGTTTATCGTTATGGCAGGAACGCTATAAGGCAGTCCCGCCCTTAAGACTGAAAGTCTTGCAAAGTTCAGCCCCTGCTCTCCTTCGGGCATGGCACAGCCAAGATAAACATCATCAATCTCCTCTGGTTTCAAACCTTCTACTCTATTTATTACTTCAGTAATAACAGATGCCGCCATATCCTCAGGGCGAGTATTTCTTAGTGAGCCTTTAAAGGCCTTTCCTACGGCAGTTCTTGCAGCACTAACTATATAGGCTTCTTTCATATTGAATTCACCTTAGACCTGGAAATAATTAAATTTAATAGTTTTATTACTTAACCTTATTTGCTTAATTTTAGTTGCGCAGCGGCTTTCCTTTTTCAAGCATATATTTTATCCTCTCCTGGGTTTTTCTTTCACCCAAAAGACTTAAGAAAGCTTCCCTTTCAAGATCTAATAGGTACTGCTCACTTACAAAGGATTTTGAGCTTAGCTTTCCTCCACATAAAACATTAGCTAGTTTGCCTCCAATATGAGCGTCATATTCGGAAATATAGCCAGCCTCTTTCATAAGATGAATACCTATTTTTAGATTGGCTAAGGCAGGTTCACCAAGAACCGGGATCTTCTTTAAGGGGGCAGGCTTTTCATATCCAGCCTCTGAGATTGCAAGCACTTCTTTTTTTGCATCTGCAATAAGATAGTCCTGGCTAATTGAATAATTGTCACCTTCTCTTAAGTATCCAAGATTTTTAGCATCCTTAGCACTGGTTGAGACCTTTGCCATACCAATTGTTTCAAAAGCCCTCTTTACAAAAGGAAACAAATCCGCACTACTATCTAGTGGTATATGACTAATGTTTCTTAGCAGCATCTCCTTTGTTCCGCCGCCAGCTGGAATGAGTCCTACGCCTAATTCAACTAGTCCCATATAAAGTTCTGCTGCGCTATGTATCTTTAGAGCAGAAAGTGAGATCTCGCAGCCTCCGCCAAATGTCATCGAGTATGGAGCTACGACTACGGGCCGTTCAGAATACTTTATTCCCATGGTAATTTTTTGAAATAGCCTTACAGCAAGGTCAAGCTCATCCCAGTTCTCATCCTGGGCTTGCATAAGTATGAGCATTAGGTTAGCCCCTACAGAGAAATTCTGAGCCTGATTGCCAATTACAAGCCCCTGAAAATTCTTTGCTACTTCGGTCAGTGAGGACTGAATCATCTGGAGTATATCTTCACCAATTGTATTCATCTTTGAATGAAACTCCAGGCAGGCAACTCCATCACCCAGATCAATAAGGCTGGCTCCGGAGTTCTTTTTTATTTCTTTATTCTGATCTTTTAGTGAAGGAAGTAAAATTATTCCGGGCTTTGACTGCTCAGCTTTTGGTTTGCATGTATTCCAGTCAAAGAAGAATTTTCTGCCATTTAGTGCCGTATAAAACGAGTTATGCCCTGAAGAGAGCAGGTTTTCAACAAGTTCAGGAACAGGGTGACCATCTTCTTTCATTCGTCTTAAAGAGGGTTCAAGGCCAATTGCATCCCAGGTTTCAAATGGCCCTAGTTCCCAGTTAAATCCCCACTTCATTGCATTATCAATATTAACTATATCTTCTGTTATCTCAGGCACCCTGTTAGCAGAATACAAAAGAATGGAACTAAGGTTTTTCCAGATAAACTTCCCTGCCCTGTCGTTTGTAAAGGCAAGGGCTTTTATCCTTTGCTTTATATCTTCAGTTGACTTGTTCAGATCCACAGATGGGAATTTTGGCCTTTGGCTTGGCCTATACTGCATTGTATTATAATCAAGCGTTAGAATTTCTTTTTGACCATCTGGGAGTTTTGTGGTTTTATAAAACCCCTGTCTTGTCTTATCGCCCAGCCATTTATTTTTTATCATCTCTTTAATAAAGTCAGGCAGCCTGAATACTTCGCGCATTTCATCAAAAGGCACAGCATCATAAAGGTTATTTGCTACATAAGCCAAAGTATCAATCCCTACAAGATCAGCAGTCCTAAAGACTGCGCTTTTCGGTTTTCCGGTAACTGGTCCTGAGAGCAGGTCAACCTCTTCTATTGTAAAACCATCTTCAAGCATACTCTTTACAGCATAGAGCATTGAAAAAACGCCAATGCGGTTTGCAATAAAATTCGGAGTATCTTTGCAGTAAACTATTCCCTTTCCAAGACGGCGTTCACAGAAGCTGGAAAGAAACTCAGTAACTTCGGGCAAAGTTTTGGAAGTAGGTATAATTTCGAGAAGTTTCATATACCTTGGAGGGTTAAAAAAATGTGTTCCGCAAAAATACTTCTGGAAGTCATCTGAAAGCCCTTCGGCAATTGAGGATATAGGAATACCGGAGGTATTTGAAGTAACGATGGTTTCTTTATTTCTTACCTGGTCGACTATCTTAAAGACCTGCCTTTTTATATCTAGTCTTTCTACAACCACCTCGATAATCCAGTCAGACTGTTTTAACCATTCTATATTATCCTCAAAGTTACCTATGGTAATAAGATCTGATAGTTCAGTATGGTAAAACGCTGCAGGCTTTGCTTTTTTCGCCTCCTCCAAACCTTCTTTAGCAAGGCGGTTTCTTACCTCTGGCGATGAAAGTGAAAGTCCTTTTTGCTTTTCTTCCTGATTTAATTCCTTTGGAACAATATCTAACAAAAACGAAGGTATACCTGCATTTGCAAAATGTGCAGCTATCTTTGAGCCCATAACCCCGGAGCCTAAAACAGCTACTCTTTCAATTTTCTTCTTCATATATGCCCCTTATAGGTTAATCCTAGATGTTAAATCTTAGAAGTTAAGTCTTAGCAGTTTTCATCTTTTTAATAGAGAAATATTATACTCTTCTCTATTGGTTTATATTTTAATTTGCTCACTTTTAGCTGGCAAGCTTTGTATGATTAATATCCTCCCGGTTAATATCTCCATGGTTTATGTCTCCATGGTTAATTTCATCATGTTTGGCAGAAATATCACTTTGTCCTTCAAAATGTATGTCATGCAGGTGTTCATATTTCTGGTAAAGGTCCTCTATTTTGTCTGCATATCTGGTTGTAATAACCTTACGCCTTAATTTCATCGTGGGAGTCAGTTCACTTGAAGCAATTGTGGGTTCACTTTCAATAACAATAAATTTAATTATTTTCTCCCATGGATTTAGTCCTTTATTAACTTCATCAACTATAGATTGGAAAAGATTTTCAACCTCTGGCAATCTTATAAGGATCTCATTTGACTGTGCGCTCAGGCCATTTTTTGTAGCCCACTCTTTTAGATTGTTAAAGTTTGGAAGTAGTAAAGCAGCAATAAACTTTCTGGCTTCACCTATGAGGACTGAAAAATCAATGAAGGGATATGAGCTTAATTTGCTTTCAATTGGTCCTGGAGCAACGAACTTGCCGCTGCTTTTCTTTATAAGGTCTTTTTTTCTGTCGGTTACAAAAAGAAATCCTTCTTTATCTAAGTAACCAATATCACCTGTGCAAAACCAGCCCTCAGAAAAGACCTCTTTGGTTGTTTGAGGAGAGTTGTAAAATTCCTGCATTATATTAGGTCCCCTGACCATAATTTCTCCATCCCGTGCAATTTTGACCTCTACGTTTGGAATGATCTTGCCAACAGAACCTACTATATTTTTCTCTTTGGTATTAACGGCAATTACAGGTGAAGTTTCAGTAAGGCCATAACCTTGAACGACTGGAATTCCTGCGGATAAATATATTTGAGCCAAACTTTCTGAAAGCGGAGCCCCGCCGGAAATAATAAACCTTAAGTGACCACCAACGGCTTTTCGCCACTTTTTATAGATCAGTAAAGATGCAATCTTAAGCTGGATATTAAACCAAAGGGATCTTTTTTCATTATGTCTATAAGATTTAGAAAGGCGGATTGCCCAATCAAAAAGAAATTTCTTAATTCCTTTTAGTTCCGAGCCCTTCTGAAGAATTTTATCGTAGACCTTCTCAAGCATCCTTGGCACAGAGGACATAATAGTTGGATGAATCTCCTGCAGGTTCTGGGCAAGAAGCTCAATTGATTCTGCAAAAAATATTCTTACACCCCTGTAAAGATAAATGTTAATCATTGTCCTTTCGAAAATATGAGAAAGAGGAAGAAAGGACAAAGCAATATCCCCCTTTGGATGCCAGCTTATAACTGAGCTTGCATCAACTGCATTTGAGGTAAGATTTTTATGCGTAAGGACCACACCTTTTGGCTCACCTGTAGTTCCTGAGGTATAAATAATTGAAGCAACGGTTTCAGGTTTTACGCTGCAGTGAAGTTTTTTTATTAGCTCAGGATCCTCTTTATCGGTCTTTTCTCCCAAGAGCTTCAATTCATCCAGAGTAATAAATTTACTTCCAGATTCAAAAGGAGAATAGATTATAATTTTCTCGAGGTTTATTCTATTTAGAGCAGGTTCAATGCGATCAAAAAGCGTCTTGCTAGAACAAAACAGTACCTTAACGCCAGCATTGGTCAATATATATTCCATTTGAGATGTAACCTGAGTTATATATAAAGGGACAGTTGCTGCGCCTAAAAAAGTAATTGCAAAGTCAGCTATTACCCATTGCGGAGAATTTTGTGAAAGAATGGCAACCTTATCTCCCTGGCGCACACCCAGTGAATATAGTCCAAGAGCTGTAAGCTTTATCTGAGAAAAGAACTCCTTAGAAGAAATTCCCTGCCAATGTCCATTGATCTTCTGATTAAGAGCATCGCTGTATTGGTAATTCTGAATATGATAGGTTAAAAGTTCACATAATGTCTCAGGTCTTCTGGTAGCAGCTTCACCTTTACTAAGATTTCTTTCAGATGAATTAAGCATAGTCTCACTCACAATAATATAAAGAATAAACTGATAGTCCCAGTTTGCAGAAGTTAATCCGGGTCCAATAGAAATAAATATCAAGAGAAAATATCAGATAAAAAGAGGCTATATGATATTGAAATATTGTCTCCGGAATGCCCTTTAATTAAAGATAAAGTGAAATGTAAGAAATATCAACGAACCTTATTTTACCTTTTGGGCTTATAAAACAAAAGTAAAACAGGTCTAAAATGACTGGATCTTTGGGAAAATATCCGTCATTATTTAATAGCATACATAAAAAAAGCTGCACAGATTTACTTGCCGTATTTTGCAGCAATAAAGGCCAGAATTTCATATTTGATCTGTTTTGTAGTCTCATTAAATTCGTCGAAAATCTGGTCCTGGGACTTTTGATATCGTTGAGAGCAGTCTTCAACCATAAATCTGCTGAGAGACTTCATATAAGAGAGGTTTTGAATAAGAAGATCAATAAGAATGTCTTGTTTGACATAGTGAGGTAATTCAATCTTAAAATCGTCCTTGTTGATCATATTCTGCCCTCCTTCTTAGATAACAATTTTTATAGAGCATATTTTGTTGCCCTTATAATTATTATACTGATTCAAAGGCAATAATCAAACTATCAAGGCAAAATTTAATATGAATATTTTTCTACAATGATTATTCTCACAACTATTAAATCAAAAAAAAAAGATCAAGCTTCACCATTTTTAATTTTTTCCAGTTCCTCCCATCTTTCATAAAGCTGTTTAACTGTAAGCTTTGCTTCTTCAAGTTTCTGATTTAACTCAGTTGTCTGCTTTGCATATTTTTCAAAATAGTCGGGAGAGGAAAAAATTGCTTCAATTGAAGATACCTCATCTTCAGCCTGAATAATTCTATCTTCAATTGTCTCAAGTTCTTTGGACTCTTTCCATGTAAGCTTTCTTACTGCAGTTTTTACCCTTGTATCTTCCTTTACCGGTTTTTCCGTCTTAACCGCTTCAAGCCTTCTACGCGCATTTCGTTTTTCAAGGTAATAGTCATAGTCCCCTTCACTAAAATAAAGCGTGCCATTACCTTCAAAGGCCAATATGCCATTACAAACCCTGTTTAAGAAATAGCGGTCGTGACTTACAATGACAACTACTCCTTCAAATGATATCAGTGCCTCTTCCAGAATTCTTAATGTAGGCAGATCAAGGTCATTTGTAGGTTCGTCTAGAATAAGGAAGTTACCCCCGTTTTTAAGTATCTTAGCAAGCAGCAATCTGCTTTTTTCACCTCCTGAGAGTCTTTCTATTTTAGTATTAATCCTGTCATCTGAAAACAGAAATCTCCTAAGGTATTTCCACACAGTAAGTCGTTCACTTCCAAAGTTAATGTAATCTCTTCCTTCACCTATTTCATCAAGGACAGTATTTTCTTCATTAAGTAAAAGTCTGCTCTGGTCGACATAATTAAATATAGTTTTTTCACCTATCTCTATAATTCCATCAGTTGGTTTCATTTCACCAAGAATGATCTTAAGAAGAGTAGTTTTCCCAAGTCCATTGCGTCCTACTATACCAAGTTTCCTCTTCGAGTCAAAATTTATATTCAAATATTCAAAAAGCTTTTTACCACCGAGCTTCATGCCGACATTTTTCATCTCGAGTATTTTATTACCTAGTTTAATTGCCGGAGGAATAATAAGTTCTACATCCATTTCCTTCTGCGGTGCTCTCTGCGAGGCTACTTCAAAGTAGTTATCAAGTCTTGCTTTTGCCTTTGTTCTTCTGGCCCTTGGACCACGCTTTACCCACTCAAGCTCTCGCCTTAAGAAAGACTGCCTTTTTGTCTCTTCAGCTTCCTGCTGAAGCTGCCTTTCAGCTTTGTTTATCAGATAATCAGTATAATTGCCATTATGTGAATAAAACAGTCCATTTGATAACTCAACTATCCTGTTTGCTATCCTGTCAAGAAAATACCTGTCGTGAGTTACAAAAAGACATGTACCTGAATAGCTTGCAAGAAAGTCTTCTGTCCATTCAATAGATTCTGTATCGAGATGGTTTGTAGGTTCATCCAGTATCAAAAAGTCAGGATTTGATACCAAAGCCCTGCAAATTGCTATGCGGCGTCTTTCACCGCCCGAAAGGTAATCTACATGTCTATCTCCATCTGGCACATTCAATGACTGCATAAGTATCTTTATGCGGTTTTCAATATTCCAGCCATCAAGCGAGAGTATTTTTTCCTCAAGAAAATGTCTTTTATCAGACTGAACCGGAAGAGTCTCATATTCCTTAATTAAGTCAAAAATGCCTTTAGCGCCATCTAAAATGTTCTCAAAGACTGTTTTATTGCTATCAAGCGTGATATCCTGCGGAAGGTAAGCCAAAGCAAGCTCTTTTCGTCTTGCTACTTCTCCTGAATCGGGCTCTAACTCCCCTGCCATGATTTTTAAGAATGTAGACTTACCGCTTCCATTTCGCCCAACAAGCCCTATTCGATCGCCTTCATGTACCGTCAGGTTAGCTTTATCTAAAAGTATGTTCTCACCAAAGTGCATTTCAATTTCTTTTGCTGATATTATCACCGGACTAACGTTATTTGCCATTTTATCCTTAAAAGTAAAAAGTATGAGTAATTACAGAAAACCAAGTCCAAATAATAGAAATTTAATCTATCGAAGGCAAACTTAAGCTAAAAAAAATTGTGTAAATCTTTTTCTCTTCACAAAATATTCCATAGTGCCATTCATATTTAACTGAAATATATATTCATTGAATTTGAAAAGGCAATTTATAGATTGAAATGATACCAATGACCTCAAGTAAGAATAGCTAAAAAAGACACAACAAAAATTTCAATCAAATAAAGGAGAGGACACAAATGCCAACAAAATCTCACAAACCCGAGGAAGTACCACCTCAGTCGCAGACCAAGGATTCACATGGTAAAGAACATAAAATGACGCCAGAGCCCGAGGTAATAAGAAAAAACTATAAAGGAAGCGACAAACTAAAGGATAAGGTTGCAATAATAACTGGCGGGGACTCAGGGATCGGACGATCAATAGCTGTCCATTTTGCACGCGAAGGAGCTGAAGTAGCCATTGTATACCATGAGAACCACAAAGATGCTCAGGAGACAAGAAAACTAGTTGAAAAGGAAGGTAAAGAATGTTTGCTTATTGCTGGCGATGTAGGAGATGAGGATTTTTGCAAGGAGGTTGTAAGAAAAGTAGTAGAAGAATTCGGAAGAATTAACGTTCTGGTTAATAATGCAGGTGAGCAGCACCCTGAAAAGAGTCTTGAAGAGATCGATATGTCCACAATGCAAAGAACATTCCAGACAAATATTTTCTCTATGTTTTATCTTACAAAACATGCCTTAAAGCATATGAGCTCAGGAGATTCAATTGTAAATTGCACAAGTGTAACTGCTTACCGCGGGAGCCAGGAACTGCTAGACTATTCTTCGACAAAAGGAGCAATAACCGCCTTTACTCGCTCTTTAAGCAAAAATCTGGCTTCAAAGGGAATTCGTGTAAATGGGGTTGCACCAGGACCAATATGGACACCACTAATACCATCGACATTCTCTGAAGATAAAATTAAAAGTTTTGGAAAAAACACCCCCCTTGGACGGCCAGGACAACCAAGTGAAGTAGCTCCATCTTTTGTATTTCTTGCCTGTGATGATGCTTCATATATGACTGGACAGGTCCTACATCCAAATGGCGGAGATATTGTTAATACGTAAAGTTAATACATAAGCTTCAGGCAAATCCGTGGTTTTACACAAAAAGGGTGTTATTATAAAAAGTACACCCTTTTGTTTTTTTCCATCTTTTTTTCTACAGATTTATTCCAGATAGTTTATACCTATATTATTATATCCTAGCAATGTTTGATTCCTTGGCTGCTTTTCTTCATTTATTCTACACTTCTCTAAAGGATTTTATACTCTGACATTTCTACAGAGTTATAACAATGTTTTATTGTCATAGCCGAGCTAACTATCACTTTTTCTTTTTTTTTGGTACTTTTGACCATTCATTATTACCGTTTTTGCAGCTTATTCTATAAACTATATTTAAGTAAAATAAATCTCATAAAAAAAAATAAACGGGGCAGCAATTTTATGGAAACAGCATTAGTCACAGGTGCTTCCGGAGGTATTGGACTTGAAATTGCAAGAGTTCTGGCGCAAAATAGGTTTAACCTCGTTTTAGTAGCCAGAAGACAAACCGAGCTTAATCAGATTAAAGATGAGCTAATAGCAAAATACGGCATAACGGTAAAAGTAATTGCAAAAGATCTTTCCCTTATTTCTTCATGTGAAGAGATCTATAAAGAACTTCAGGAAGAAAATATAAAAATAGACGTGCTTGTAAATAATGCGGGTTTTGGAGATTATGGTTTCTTTGATGAGTCTGATTGGAATAAAGACTATAGAATGATTGAGTTAAATATTGCTTCACTTACCTTTCTGACAAAACTCTTCATAAATGAAATGACCAAGCGCAAGCATGGAAGAATATTAAATGTTTCATCGACTGCTGCTTTTCAGCCTGGACCGCTTATGGCGGTTTATTATGCAAGCAAGGCTTACGTTCAGTCTTTTTCAGAAGCAATTGCAAATGAGCTTAAAGGCAAAGGTGTTACAGTTACTGCTCTTTGCCCCGGTGCTACTGTCTCTGGTTTTCAAAAAGCTGCTTCTCTTGAGTCCTCAAGATTAGTAAAGGGAAGAAAACTCCCGACGGCTAAAGAAGTTGCACGCTTTGGTTTTGAGGCAATGATGAAGGGAAAAACTGTGGCAATACATGGAACATTAAATAAGCTGCTTGCCTTTTCGGTAAGATTCTTTCCAAGAGATCTGGTAAGTGCAGCTACAAGATTTATTCAGGAAAAAACGAAAGAGAAGAACTGAGTTGAAAAAAAACTATTACATATATTTCATTTTACTACTTATAGCAACGGGAATAGTATACCTGTCTTTATATTCTAAACTGAGTCATTCTATTATACTTTACTGCGCTATTTCAGTTGTTAACTCAGCTATATTTATTTTGATTTGGCACTTTCTAAGAAAAATGGATTCCTCAGAAAAGAAAGTAATTTATGCCATAATTGGCGCCGGAATTTTCTTCAGGTTGAGTTTGCTTTCACTTTCCCCTATTGCCTCAGATGACCTTAACCGTTACCTTTGGGATGGGAGAGTGATGACAAATGGAATAAACCCTTACAGATATGCACCAAATGATCCGGCGTTAAACTTTCTGCACACATCAAGTCTACCTCAAAGCGTGAACTTTCCGGCAATGAAGTCAATATATCCGCCCTTTGCGCAGCTTGTCTTCTTTTGTGCTAACAAATTATTTGGGGAAAGCTACACAGGTTTTAAGCTTCTTCTTTTTCTCTTTGAAATCTCTACAATAATTTTGCTTATATATTTACTAAAGGAAATAAAAAAGCCGCTTTATTATGTTTCTCTCTATGCTCTTTGCCCTCTTCCAATAATGCAGTTTATGGTAGATGGGCATGTAGATTCAATTGGAATACCACTACTTGTCTTAAGTCTTCTTATGTTCTTTAAGAGAAAGCGCCTTGGCTTTTATATTACTTCGGGATTATCTATTTCTACAAAGCTTGTTTCAGCAATGATACTCCCCTTTACAATAGATGATCTGGAAAAGAGTTATCTAAGGAAAGTTTTATTTGCAATAATACCTTTAGCTGTTTTTGCCCTGTCTTATCTTCCTTTTGTAACAAATGGCGTCTTTCCATTTGAGTCTCTTGGAACTTTTACAACAAACTGGGCATTTAATGGCTCTGCTTTTAGCCTGTTTTTTAGTTTTATTCCCAATAATCAAAAGGCAAGACTTCTCTGCGCAGTGCTTTTTCTGTTATTTGGCATGTACCTGTTCTTCAGCAAAAAAGAAACAAGTCAGAAGATCTATCTGATATTTTTTGCTTTTTTTATACTTTCGCCGACAGTTCATCCATGGTATATATGCTGGCTTGCAGCTATTCTTCCGATATGTTTTAATTGGAGCGGAATGGCTTTTGTATGCCTGATAAACCTTGCAAACTTTGTTGTAATTAACTATAAGCTCAAAGGTATATGGCAGATGGACAGTTCTGTTCTTTGGATCGAATATCTTCCGGTTGTTGGACTTTTTATTTGGGAAATGTTAAAAAACAAAAGACCTAATTCATTGAATCAGTATCAAACAGCTTCTCGCCTCTAGTAAGCTTGCTGCTGCTATCTGATTCCAGATCTTTTATGTCAAGTCCCATGCTAATGGTTGAATTATTCTCGTTGCGGGCATTGCTTTCTATATAAACCTGGGGGGAGTTTTTGGCTGCAGCTGCCTCTGAAGGTATCTTTCCTATTGTCTTCAGCTTTGAGATCTGAATTAAAAGGAAAACAAATATTACAAGCCCTATTGTTGCTATTATTTCAAGATTCATATTCTCAAACCTGCATTATTATAAAATCCAAAGTCACATAAACAAAAAACAACTTACATCAAACATTATAGCCGGAGAACTTACTAGTTGCGAACTTATTAAATAAATAGTGTATTGTCAAGGCTATATTATCCGCGAAAGTATACCCCAAAGTTACATTTTATTATGAGGCAATAGGTCTTTACAGATTACATGATTACAGATTATATGATTACACATTACATGATTAGGATTTGACTAAAAAAGGATTTTTTAATGAATAGTATGTTTTTAATGCAGGTTATGTTTTTTTAAGAATAGTTAAGTAAGGAGGTATTTAGAAAGTCGATTAAATGGCAATAAAAGCTTTGAAGACTTATGAGGTAAGTAACTGAAAGTAACGTATCGATTATCTTATTTCAAAGCTTTGATGGTTTATACTGAGCAGACTTATAAAAAAGCAGTAAAAGGAAATAACTTCAGAGGTAAGTAACTGAAAGTATCTTATCGATTATCTTATTTCTTAGTTCATCAAGATCGCCAGATGGGTCAATTGAGTTAACCCACTTTTCAAGTTCACTTGTCTTTTTCCCCTGTTGTTTAAGTTTATCTATTTTATTTAGCAGAGTGGAGAGAAATCTTACATCATTTACACCCTGGCGAAAACCTTCCCATTGTACTGTCGAAATAATTCCGTCACTTGTAGGATAAGTAAAAGTTTCTTCTCTATAGCGGTTATTATCAAAATCATTCCATATACTTCCATAGTTTTTCTGGTATGCATAGTCCATCTCACCATCATAACCGGCCTTCCAGAGGGCAATTCCATAGTTTCGTCTGTATATCTCGGGATTTTCCTGTCCAACCTGTGGATTGGAATAAGAGAAGACCTGGTGTCCAATAGAATGATAAAGCGCAGGCTGTTCTTTATTAAGTGAGCCCTGGATTATGCCAAGGTCGAGCAGGTCTCCCATATCAGAAAATGTATCTGAGTATCCTGCTACAAAGATTTTTGCGCCAACTTCATGTGCAGCTTCCCATTCTGGTCTTTGAGCTTTTAGTTTCTCTCCCCTTGCCTCGTCAATACCATATATATAGAGATCCTTATAGCCATATTTTTCAGCTACTTCCTTAAAATTCATAATACGCGCCTTAAATAGGCCGAGTTCATTTTTTGATTTTGAAAGACCTGAGCACCAGTCAAGCAGTGTGCTATAGAGCTTATCCTTAGGAAGTCCGACCCTGTTTCTTATTTCAAGATTCTTTGCAAGGTGTTTTATATCCTGGTAATTATTCGGATAAAGCACTCCATGGTCTTTCATATCTCTAAGTTCTATTTCAAGCTGCTCTTCTGTTTTATCTTCGCAGTGAAAAGGTCTAAGCTTCCAGTCCCTTAGTGCCCCGTGATAATATAGTGAATAAGTCAATCGTGATTGTTCAAGCTTAAATGGAAGTACCACTATTTCAAGAGGAAATTCTGCAATCTTTGAATTATCATCTTCCAGAACAATTCGGCTAATGTATTTCCCGGGCTTTGCATCCTCTGGGACATGCATTGTAAACCAGATCTGTTTATTCATCTTATCATCTATTGTAAACGGCTGAAGGGTTTTGCTGTCTTTGATAATAACATTCTCTGGAAACTTTGCACTTGGGGAGCTTATATCTATATATTCTCCCTTATTTGAGCCATCTTTTGTAACCCATAGATAATTTGTAGCCGTAGTATAATCAACTTTAACAAGCTTATCATCTTTTAGCAGAAGTTCCTGTGTCAGCAGCTTATTGTTAACTTCAGTTGATTTAATTCCTGCCTGATACCACACCTTTGCAATAGAGACATCCAGAGATGAGGCATTTAAGATACTTCCCTCTCCCTTAAAGTCACTCCACCTTATTTTTATATTACCTAGTTTCTCTTTAGGCTGAATTAAAATTGATAAAGATTCATATTGCCCCGGACAGACCCTAGAGGATAGTTTGTTTAAGGGTTTTGCATCCTCTGGAATATTACTACCAGTAAGCCTGTTGTAATTTGTAGCAGGAAGCTGAAAGATTATTACTCTGGATGAGACGTGACTGGTTACTTCAGATCTAATTATTTCGACTTTTTTCGAGTAAGAGGAAAGAAGATGAGCAAAGCGGTTCATTTCACCTATATTCAGGTTATTTGTCCCTTCAAACTCAGAAAACATTTCCTTTATTGTTTTATTTTCTGCCTGGCACTCCTCATAAAAACGCTCAGCCAAATGACTAAAAGGAATATTTGCTGCATTTAAGACTTCATATTCAGGTTTTACTGCAGAAGAGAAAAGGTCAATATTATGAACATATTTTTGTTTAAAATCCTCCCAGCTTTTCCTAAGGTACTTCTGAAAATCTGATAAGTTAAATGTCTTTCCAAAGAGCACGATGTCATTTAGATAGAAAGTAAGCTGGTGTTTTCCTTTAGCGCGTATAAAAATTCCAATTCTGTTTATCTGATTTCCATCAGAATAGCCGTCATAAAAGTCTGAGATGCCTGATCGCAATCCAGAGGTAAGTTTTGCCTGAGAGAGCGTATCAGAAATCTTAAACCATCTTCCCGCCTGTGGAATTATTCTGAATTTGGTACTATCAGGCGGGTAGACAAAATTTAATCCAATAGAGACATACTTTGATGCATTGCTATCTGCCCAAATATTAGCTGACTGTACTATTTCTCCATAATGTTTAAGTGACACAGGGATTATCCAATAATAAAAACAGTCCTTATCCCCATCTCCCAGCACAGTAATATCCATTTTAAGAGACTTCCTGCCTTTTATCATCTTCTCTTCAGATAATCCGAAATAATTTAATTTATATTCGGCATTTTTTGCCCAGAATCTGATCTTCGGGAAAAGATACTCAATGCTTTCTGAATAGACATATGTATGAGAAAGGATTGAAATATTTACAAAGCAAAAGGCAATAAGGCTAAATAGAAGCACAACTCTAATAAGAATAATTTTCATGGTCTTAGCCAGCAGATGATCTTACTTTAGGAACAATTTCATTTTATTAAGAGGTCTTCACAAAAAATAGTATGACAATAGCTGCAAAAGGCAGTGCAAAGGATGCGTAAAACAGATAGTTAGTGATCTCAGACTTAATGGAGATAATAACTTTATACCAGAGATAGAAGATGAAAGCTTCAAGAAAGCTAATACTGAAATATTCATCAAAATGGAATTTTATAAAGCTGTTAACAATAAAGGTAAGGAGAATAAAAACAATAACAGTCAGATCAATTCCGTTTAGTATGATTTTTTTCACAGGAAAAAGCTTATCGCTAGCAATCAAAAATAGAATTATTATAAGAGCAAGTATATAATAACTTATCTCAGTAATTTGTCCAAGGCTATAGTTTTTCATTGAAAGGTCTAGAAGTACCGGAGAATTAAGATTAGTGATCGTAAAGAATGCAGCAAGGTTAATAAATGTATACAGGTCACTTACATCCTTTTGCTTTCTTTGATGGCCATAGGCAAGGAAAAACATTACAAGACCGATAATAAAAAAGATCCAGAGTATGTTTGAATTTATACTTCTATTACTACTTGTACTCTGAGGTATAGAAGTAACAATAATAAAACCTATCATAACTGAAGAAAGTAATATGAGAGTTCTTTCAAGAAATACTACTTTTTTAGCAGGGACGTTCTTAAGAAGATCGAATTCATAATTAATTTCAGTAAATCTTTTAACCAAATGCATTATTGGCTCAATAAAGAGAAGGATTGAAACAAAGAAGAAGAAAAGCATCAAGGGTACAAAATGAGAGACCTTTATATAGTAAAGAGATAAAATTATGAAAATAACAGTAAAGCTCTCAATAAAGAATACTGTAAATTTGTGTGAAATAGAGTTTCCGCTTATTACATGATGTAAATGACTTTTATCAGGCAAAAACGGATTTTGCTTTCTTAAGATTCTGCAAAACATTACTCTTACAGTATCAAACAAAGGAATAGCAAGCAGCATTACAGGAAAAGTCAGATCAAGTACATCCTTATTAAAGTTGATTGAAGTTAGAATGCTGGCAATAACAAGAAAAAACCCAAGTGTAAGTGAGCCCGTATCGCCAAGGAAAATTTTTGCAGGATAAGCATTATACTTCAGAAATCCAAGTATGCTGCCAATTAAGCTTGTAGTAAGTATCAAAAGAAATGTATTAGATGAAATTATTGATAAAGCAAGCAAAATTGAAAAGATCAAAAGAGAAAAGCCGCTTACAAGACCATCCATTCCATCAAGCAGATTAATGGAATTAATTCCCCCAAGTATAAAAAGGACAAGTATAATATAGTCAAATGGGTAAGGAATAGTAATTTCAAACAGTACAAGTTTGTTGAACTTTGGGATCAAATAAAACAGCAAGAGCAAGGAAGCCGAGATCTGCAGCAGAAACTTTGCCGAGTACTCAAGTCCAAGCATATCATCAAAAATGCCTACAAGAAGAATTATGTTTGCCGAAATAATGACCAGTCTTATTGAATTGAGCTCCTCTGTAAAAGCTAAGAGCATAACGGAGGTGACAAGAAATATAAGCAATCCCCCCATCCTTGGGACAATATCCTGATGGATCCTTCTATGACCGGGCAGATCAACGACTCTTGTCTTTTTCAGATATGTAATAAAATAAGGTGTAAAGAATATTGTAAAGATTAAACTAGTAAAGAAAATCAGTAAAAAATTCATATTTCCGTCTTTCCATTTTCCCAGTTACAAAACAAGTTAATTGCTCACATCCCTTCTTGGATAACTACATCCAGAATACTTTATTAGTTTAATCAGTTAACTCCTATAGTTTTTATTTTCAGGTTTACTAAATCACAAGTTAGAGAATCTATTAAATATTACTCCTTGCAAGCCTTTCAATAACTTTAGTAGCCTGATTGCGGATTTATTGGTCGTTTCTTTTAATGTACATTATCCAAAGAAAATGTCAACACAAGATTTTTACTATTGTGTTAATAATCACCCGTGCAAAGAATTATCAAGTATTTTTTCGACCTGAGGATTTTCATTTAGAAGACACTTAATGATGTTAAGAAAATCGGCTGCAAGTTTTATCCTGTCAAATTTTTCAAGCACAAATCTGTAACCATTTTCACCGTGAGATTTAATATATTCGGTATTATTGTAATAGAAACCGATCTTATCAATAAGATCCTGATAGTTTTCCGGTTCAAAATAAAGTCCACCCCGTGCACTCTCGACAATTTTTCTAGCCTCTCCATTTACCCCAATAAGTATGGGCTTTTTCATTATCATACCTTCAAATAATTTCGAAGGAATAACAGTTTTGAACAATGGTTCATTTTTTAGATGCACGCAAAAAAGGTCAATTTTATTTATAATAGAAGCTATTTCCGATTTACTTTGAATTGGGAAAATCTTTATATTTTTCAAACCTTTTTCAGCTATCTCCTTTTCCAGTCTTTCTCTTTCTGCACCTGATCCAACTATTACAAATTTTATAGGAGTATCCTTTAGTTTTTCTGCAGCGCGAATAAGCGTCCCGATCGAATGGGCCATACCGATTGTACCAATGTAACCACACTTGAAGCCGTCATCCAGAAATTTCTTTAGCTCTTTGTTGGATATTTCTTTCCCATTTGTAAAGTTAGTTACAGAGACGCCATTAAATATGACATCAATTTTATCAGGATCGATACCACGGGAGATCAAATTAGACTTAAAAGAGCTGGTAACAGAGACAACTCTTGTGGCTGCTTTATAGAGATTAAGTTCAGTTCTTTCCAAAGTTTTTATAAGCAATCTGTTCTTTAAGGCTCCAACTGCAATAATTGATTCGGGCCAAAGATCTCTAAGTTCAAGAATGAATGGCTTTCTCTTGATCTTGGAAATCCATTTCCCTGCCAGGCCGCAAAAAAACTGCGGGGTTGTAGCTACAATAAGGTCAAATTTAATCCTTGAGAAAACCACATAAACAATTGCAGCTAGCATAAAGATCACATAGTTTAGTGTCCTTAATATGATCCCCTCATTTGGAGTAATAAATGTCCAGAGGCGCACCACATTAATACCATCAATTATTTCCTTCTGGAGGAGCCTGTTTTTGTATCCTGGGAATATTTTCCCATCTGGATGGTTGGGGAAATTTGTAACAATTGTAATATCAATCTCGGAAATCCACTCCTTTGCATGCTCAAAAGTTCTGTTTGCAGGAGCATTTACTTCCGGGGGAAAATAGTGAGTCAGGAATACTATATGATTTCTTTTCATCAACAATCATCTCCAATAGAATTACTTTTTGTCAACAGGTATTAGTATGAAATTAAATAGGATAATTGAGCAGGTAAGCTCTCAGCAGTCATCACCAAAACATTATTCGGAATTTTTTCGCCAAAACGGGGACAGTACCATCCTTTTTCAAAATGAAATGCGCCATTTTCAACAAGGAGTTTAATTTTCTTGTTATCATAATTCAGTATGATCAGATTATCAACAAACTGAAACTTTATATCGGGGTGAAAATGTATGTAGCTTTTTACCTTGTGATTTCCAAAGCCAGATATAATATCTTCAACTAATAAACTTTTATTTCTGGGTTCTGAGATAATTGTTCTTTTATGCGAAATTTTATCTCCAATCAGAGAATCATAGCCATCAAACCTTCCCTTAAAATACCAGTAATTATCGCCATGATCGAAAACAATACTGCCGGGAGGATATCTTCTTGCAACTCTGAAGCTGCCCCAGCATTCAGCCTGACTTTTATCATCCACAGTCACTGTATTATGGGCACGAGTGCTTCTTACATAGTCCCTCATTTCACCAGCCTGATATTCATAAACACCACTGTCAACAATTATTCTTTTAGAATACAAGGATAACTCATAACTAAAGATATCTGCATGCGCATGAGCCGGAAGGAAATCAGGACCAATTGGACCCGCATCTATTGTCATGTACATATTACTATCATTGAATATATAATAACCTGCGTCGGGGAAAGCATTTTTTTGCCTAACAGGAAGCTTTGTCAAATTAAAATAATACTTAAGAAGTTCATCTGTTGGCAAGGCTGTTTCAAAAGTTGAATCATTAAACAGAGCAATTTTTTTATCCGGATGAGTCATTGACCTTAAAAATATGCTCATTTTAGAGGCGATGTCATAAAAGAAGTTATTTATTTTGGTCAAGTCATCCGGTAAAATATTCATTATATCCAAAACACATTCAAACATCAGAGCATGATACATAGTACTTCTTTCAAAATAACCGCCGTCATCAAGCACTTGCAATCTTAACTCTTTTTCAAGAATTCTCATACCTGTTTTGAACCATTTTCTTGCTCTCTCCTCTTTTTCAAAATATAAACCTGCAAAGACAAGAGCCCGTGCATTCTCAAGAATATGATTTCCAGGGTGATAGCTTTCGATATTCTTATAGAGATAATCTGCCTGGCTAAAAATGCTGCTATTGATCTCGGGGTCATTCATCTGGGCTTTGCACCAGTTAACAATCCTAAGTGACAAGGGATATGAGTGCCATCCTACTGTTTTCCCAGGTCCATTTGCCTTTATCCAATCTTTGCATAGTTGAACTCTTTCATTTTCCTTTAACAGATGCAGATAATTGAAATAGTGAAGGTAAAACCTCCATAGTAGTGGCATATCCTCACTTGACCAATCGATCTTCTCATGGGGAAAGGTTTTTTCAATACTGAGGAAAGTAAAACGATTTTCATTTATATGTTCCCTGCAGTTCCAGGGATCCTGCTGAATAAAGGAGACTTTGTAGCATAACTTATATTGCTTATTATCCAGATGTACTTTGGATACACTACTACTCAAATATCTTTTCTTCAAGGTTGAAAAGACCCTTCCAAAAGTCTGCACAAACCTGAGGTATTTAACAGTATTATAATAAAGTATTATTTTTGAAATTTGCATTTATGAAACCAGTCAGGTGTTTAGGTTTACTTTGTATACTATTAGTTTGCTTATGATTATACAGTGTATCTGGAGATTTTTCATTCTTAAATAATACTGTTTTAATGGACGCTGCCATCTTAAGGCCAACTTTTTCCCAGGTATACTTTTCCTGGTATTTCTTGAATCCTTGTTTGCCTAGGTTTCTGCAAAGTGAAATGTCATTAAGTAGTTTTAGAAGAGCCTCGTATATTTGTTCTACATTATTTGGCTCTACCAATATTCCATTTTCCTCACCAATAAAGTCCGGTATAGCCCCCACATTAGTTGCTACGACAGGAAGGCTGTACATCATAGCTTCAAGAAAAACAATACCAAAAGGTTCAATCCTTGTAGGAAGACAAAAAATTGAAGACTGTGAATAGTACTTTGAAACTTCATTTAAGGAAATACCACCAGTAACTGTAACGTTCTTTAGGTGTATGTCAGGTTTACAGCCGATAATGACTAACTGTGCATCAGGATGGACATCCAGAATCTTTTCAAATGCACTTACCAGTATAGGTCCGCCTTTCCTTTTCCAATCTCTGCCGACGAAAATTATCCTTTTAGCCTCATAGTTTCTTTCCTCCAGCATAATTGGATCTAGTTTAATATTACTGCCAGCTCCGATAAGTTGAACGTTTTCTTGTGAAATATCATAATCCCCAAGAAGAGAGTTTGATATATTGCTGCTCATTGTAAAATTCACATCGGCATTATTATATATATCCCTTTCAAATTGCAGCCACGTCTTTGAGGGCATTCGTGTTCTCTTAAAATCAGGATAATTTAGATTTTGAATAAAAGTATGGTCAGTATAAAGGAAATGTTTTATAGATCCACTGCTATGGCTGCCATCAAACAATGACTGTGTTTGAAAAGTAAATAACACATCTTTTTGATTTGTGTATTCATATGTGATTTTCCTTAATTTCCTAAAAATAAAAGGAGTTGTAAATAAACATTCGTTTATTTGTTTTCTTCTTAGGAGAATATCAAAACCATGATAAGCCACAATAGCAAACAGGTTCATTAAAAACAGAAGTATATTCTTGCGTATTTTTTTCCATAGATCGACAGTAATTATCTCGCAATCAGAGAAGTTCGCCTTTAGGATTTTTTCAACATTATCATTGATATGGGAAAAAGACTGAATCTTAAAGAAAATTATCTTTTTTTTCATTCTTCTGGAGCTTTCTTTTTTGGTTATATTCATTCGTTACATTCGTTTAGCAGTTCCTGACAATAAGAGACAAACTTCTGAGTCCAATAGGAGGAATCATATATCTCTGCTTTTTTTAATGAGTTTTTTTTCAATTTTGAAAGCAGAAGCCTGTTTCTATCTAAAAGATCAATAGCCTCAATTAGATCGACAACATTTCTAGGTCTGACAAGTATAGCTTCTTCGTTTGCTGTTACCATTTCCTTAAGAGTATCAAGGTCAGTGCAAATAATGGCAAGCCCCGCAGCAAATGCTTCAATGATCACTCCTGGATAGCCTTCCTTGTAACTCGGCAGAACAAGCACGTCATAATTAACCAATGCGTCCTTTACCTTATCCTGCTCCATTACTCCACAGAAATTTATTGATGAACCCGAAAATATTTTTGGGGTCAGTCCATCATAAAAAGGGCCATAGACATCAATTGAAACATTTGGTAATTGAGCTGAGGCATCGATCAGTTCAAAAATTCCTTTTTCTTTTCTTACATGAGAAATAAAGATGATTTTCAATCTTGAAATATTCTCGATATGTCTATTTGGGACTACAGCATCCAGCTTCCTGTGGTTTGGAAACCACCTGACATTCCCATGAGAGGAAAATTTTCTAACTAAAGCCTGAGTTTCAAAAAGGACAAGGTCTGCCCTGAAGAGTATTTTATCATACAAATACTTCATAGCAAATTTAGAGCTGCGGTATAACTGTGAAAAATCGCCGCCAAATAACCTGAAGATTAGCTTCTTTTTCAGTAATCTGGAGATCAGGAACATATACGGTGCCAGAACTACTACTCCCCTGTAGGAGGCATGAAGGTTAATTATATCAACATCAATAGATTTCTGATATATCTGATAAAGAAGTTTGAAAATAGCAAATGGATTGGATTTATTTATATTTGAGTTTAATACCTTGAATTCACAATTTTTGCAGTCTTTTAGCTCGTTGGCTAATAATTCAAAAAGAACTGTTGCACCGCCTAAAGGAGGCGGCAGAGGTCCTATCATAAGTAATTTAAATCTTGGCAAAAAGTTCTCTCCCCGGATATTAAATCACAATGGACAAAAGAGTGTGTTAAACTGAGCTGTTAAGGAATCTTTCGAGATGTATTGAAAAGAAGATAATATATTTGAATAAAAACAAGGCCAGCACCTGAATACCTTCTTTCCAAACATTTCCATTAGTAATATCCGAATTTGGTTCCTGTTTTTCCTTCTTTATATTATTGGATAAAAATTGATTATTGCTCAGATTACAGCCTGTCTCAATTTCATTTATTACAAATTTTGTCTTACCGTTTTTAAGCTTAATAAGGTCATTAGTATATCTTATTTCATATTTAAAATTTTTCCCTAATTTATTTGTTATTTCTTCTACTAAAAGTTGCTCTTCTTCCTCTGTAAAGCCTGGTGCTTTAACAAGGAAGAAAATAGCTTCTCCTTTTCTTCTCTGATAGATCTGAGCCCTGTTTACATGTACTAGTTTTTTGAAAAAGAAGCCCGATCCCCCGACCTTAGTTCCGTCAAAGAGAATAAGGTAATCCTGCTCACGGCCAATTATCTCCTTTACTACTCTGGATTTTCTTCCACAAGGACATTTATAGTTTTCCTCAAAAAGTTTTACCGTATCGCCAGTGTCATAGCGAATTAAAGGAAATGCTTTGTTCAGATATGTACTTCCAATGATCTTATAATCTTCGCAGCTGTTTTCTTCTCTGACAAATTCAACATAAGAGAATGACTCATCTATGTGCAGGCTTCCATGCTCACATTCAAAGATATTTGCAACTCCTTCGGTCAGACCGTAGAGTTGTCTGACACAACATCCGAATATCTGCTCGACATTTCGCTTCTGAAAATCATATAAGGTTTCAGAGCTTGTTGTAATAATTTTTAAATTTAATTCCTTTGCAAGTGATTCCAGTTTAGCTTCCTTTATTAAGGAAGCTATATAAGTTAAAGTAGATGGATAGCCATGCATCCAGTAGATCTTACTTTCCTTTATTTTAGTTAAATACTGCTCTATGGTCTCTTTGTTCAAATGAGAAACGGAAAACAAGAGCTGATAGGTTGGATACGATTTTATCCAATATGGAGGATTTCTCCGATCCGGATCAAGAATGTTTTTACCTATCATATAAGCACACCAGGTTGTAGTGCTTATATTATGGATCCTTCTGAATTTCCAGAAAATCGCCCATTGTCTGGCCAGAAAGTCCTTACTTACAGGAAATTTCAATCCTGAGCCTGTTGTTCCACTTGTATGAAAATAATTATAGACATACTTATGATTAATAATTTTATCATAGTATTTCTTTACAGCAGCCTTATCGAGTATAGGAGATCCGAAAAAATCCTGTTCATTATTTATTGAATAAAATTTGGAATCTTTTGTGACCTCAATAATTTTGTCAATATTTAATTTACAGTTTTCAACTCTGTCGAGTTGTATGTACTCATCTAATGCCTTGGCAAAGGCTTTATTATATCTTTTAAAGCGTATAGAAAGCCCAAAGGCATTTACTACAAAAAACTGGAGAAAATATGGTAATTTGAAGTATGTCTTATTCATAGCGGTTACTTTTAATCTTAAAAAATATGATCATTTAATCTTTGCCATTCTTTTTCAGTGAAATTGTGCTTAACAGAAATTGGGTTTAACATTCAGAAGAAGTAATTATCTTGTAGAATTTTGAAGCAAAGGATTCCGAGTCGAAGAATTCGAACCTGTTAAATGCATTTAAGGAAAGTTCACCATAAGTAGCTGAATTGAAGCTTAAGACAGCTTTGCAGAACTGTTCAGTATTTCCAGGTTCAATTAAAAATCCCTCTTTCCCACTGTCGCATATCTCCTCAATCGATGCTAATGAGGTAGAAATAATTGGAATTCCGAGAGAATATGCTTCAAGGATTATTCCCGGATATCCTTCCTTAAAACTAGGAAGCATAAGCACATCATAATTATTCAGGACCTCTAAAACCTCTTCTGCATGAAGAGGGCCTTTATAACATACATTCCTTCCTGAGAGCTCCTCCGGGGTATAATCATCACTGAGTATTGGGCCATAGATGTCAAAGGTATAGCTTTCATCGAATTTTTCTGAAGCTTCCAAGATTATGTCAATTCCCTTTGACTTTATGACATGACTTATAAAGACAAATTTTCTTCTAAAACTCCTTGGTACTTCTGGAATAATTCCTCTTTCTCTTACATTTGGAAACCAGTATGTCCTTTCATTCCACTTACTAAAGTAATCGACCAGATATTTAGTCTCATAAAATGTAAAGTCAGCATTTTTTAATACCATACTGATCAATTTCTTTTTTAATTTTCCGCTTCTTTCATAGAATTCATGAAAGCTGCCAGCAAATTTCCTAAGACTTGATTTCTTTTTTGCTATTTTCGCCATTAGAACAACAAATGGTGCTATATACAGATAACTTTTAATAGTACCATGAAGTGAAATATGATCAACAAGCCGGATCTTTTTAAATATTTGTAAATAGATCTGAATAATGCCAAAGATGATATTTGTATAATTTGACATGTTTGTATCAATCACCAAAACTCCAAGGCCAAGTTTTCCAAGATCTTTTATCAATTGTTCGAACAATATGATCTCGCCCCCGGTTAGTTTCGGGTTTTTAATGTTACTCCTTGGTCCTAGAAGCAGTATTTTTTGATAATCCATTTTATGGCCCCTCTACTTTCTCTTCTTTTCTTCTTCTCCTTTTATTTTTTATTCTCTGTTTTTCCCATTATGTAGTCAGGATCCTCTTTTTCTTTAACAGTACTAATTAAATTCAGAAGCTCCCTGGTGTAGGATTCTGAATTAAAGAGTTCAAATTTCCTGAATGCATTAAGTGAAAACTCTTTATAACTCCTTATAACTCTTTATAATTCGATTTGTCAAAATACTTTATAGCTTCAATAAACTGCCTTGTATTGCCAGGCTTCACAAGAATTCCCTCCTTAAGGTTTTCGCATATCTCTTTAATCGATGTCATCGAAGAGCTAAACAGAAGATCCTTTAAGTTGTAGTCCCGGCTGTTCAGTTGCAAGCAGACTTCTATAAAGTTTAGTATAGTTATCTGCACACTGCTTTATATTAAATCCGAGTGCCTTTTCTTTTGCTATTTCCGAGTAGCGGCATCTTTTTTCGCGGTCATAAATGAGCCTATAGATCTCGCCGGCAAGTTCTTCAGGAGATTCTTTTTCGACTAAGGTTCCGTTAACACCGTTATCAATTAGTTCATCATTGCTGCCGACATTTGTAGCAATTATTGGAATTCCTGAGGCCATTGCTTCAAGAAGAGCAATCGAAAGTCCTTCCCACTTTGAAGACATTACCCAAAGGTCATTCTGATAAAGCAGCTCTGAAATATCATTTCTGACACCTAGAAAGTTTACATACTCATCAATATTCATCTCTTTTGCAAGCTTAAGGAGTTCATTAAGCAGTATTCCCTTGCCAACGATGTTAAGTCTTGGGATCTGTAAGCTGTTTTCTTTCAATTCATTTACTAATATTCTATAGGCTTTCAGTAATGTATGATGATCTTTCTGCACATCCAGACGCCCTATTACAATAATATTACTGACAATTGGATCGATTGTCCTTACTTTCTGTTGAAATTTTTTTATATCAATCCCGTTGTAAACAAGTTCAATATCCTTTGTATCAACGCCCAGAATGCTTTGGATTACAGCAGAACATTTTCTAGAGATAGCTACAAATTTTTTGAGGAAAGGCTTGGCTAAATATTTTTGTAACCTTACATAATTTATCACTGTATTATGTATAGTCTCTAATAGTAATATCCCCAAACCAATTGAAGCTAAGACCAGATAAAATGTACATAGCTCTGAGTGAGCATTTACAACATCCGGTTTGCTTTCTTTAAGGAGCCCTCTTAATTTTATTATTGCTGAAATATGATTTCTTCCGGCAGCCTTTCCGACATTTACCGCTCTAATATTGTGTGTCAAAAGCTCATCAATATAATTTTTCTCAAAGTTTTCGTCTGATGTATTACCCATTGCCCAGACTTCAACATCAACCGATCTATCTGTATTAAGGGCAATATCCTTGACAAGCAATTCTGCTCCGCCGGCGCTAAAAGAAGATAATAAATGAACGATTTTCATTCTGTTCCTTTTGTTTTCAACTTAAAAAGAGCTCATAAGGTAAGACTAGCCATTTCACCTGAAATCTATTCTCTTTTTGTTATCAGTTCCTGCATATTAAATGTATCAGAAAAGTCATCCTCTGTAATAATGCCCTCTCTTTCCAGAGATAATTTGAGATGCAGATTCATTAGCAGTGCAATTGTAAGCCAGAAAAACTTGTTGTATGTAAGGCCAAGTGTTAGTCCCATTAACAAGTAGCTTGTTACGGCCATATAAATCCAGAAATAATCAGAATGGACAATTGTATAAAAATATTTGCTCATAAGGTTAAACAGGAAGAAAACAAAAGCAAAAAAGACAATAAGTCCTGACTCTGCTGCAAGCTCAAGAAAGAGGTTATGTGGAGCGACTGAGTCCTCTGCCAGAAATTTTGTAGAATATTTGGGAGAATATTTACCATACTCATGCAGACCGACTCCTAAAATAGGCTTATCAGCCACCATCTTTAAGCCAGCATTCCAGCTGTTAAATCTTGTATTTGCCGTTCCTGTTTCTTCGGTTCTGCCAAGTATATTATTAATAATTTCGAAACTCTCCAGTTTGTCCTGAAACATTATTATTGTCGTAATAACAGCTACAATAGCAGTAATAGAGATGAGCATGCTTTTGACAAAAGAAAGGCTTAAGAAACGCAGAAGGACAAGAACTCCAATTACCGCAAGAAAAATAAAGGATGACATTGAAGCTGCAAAAAGTATTGAGTAAGCAAAAGCAATAATTGAAATTATCAGAAAGACAATGTTCCTGTTCTTTTTAAATAAGAATATTGAAATAAAGATAAATGCAAGCATCTGTGAAGCAAATTCATTAGGATCACCTGTTCCGCCAGTTTTTCTGAATGTCCATTTAGAAAGAGGTGAGTTAAAAAAAGCAATTACAGAAGATACTATCAGGCTGCCCCAAATAAAATACAGAGTCTTGATTAAGTTATAATTGATGAAAAACGTAACAATAAAGAGCATAGACAAAAGCAGCAAGGAATCCTCGAAAAGCTTTGCTCCCTGCTCTTCTCCTACAGGGGGATTTATGAGCATGTTAAAAAAATCGCCCAGAAAGAATACCAGAAACGGGATTAGCTCCATCATTGTTTCCCGGTCAAATAAATTTCTTGATATCCTAAGAAGGTTGAAAAGAATAAAGAGCAGGAATATTGCCTTTAGCGAATTACTCCCAAGGTAATCGACAAGAAAATTATCGTTATAAATGCTGAATACGAAAGCAAAGATAATAGCTGAAGATACAATATTAAATAATTTCGATAGGTTCATATTTGATTCTTTTAAATATTATTGCTGCAAAGAGATACTCAATTAGTATCATAACGATATTTATCAGTATGACGCCAAGTAAAATATTTCTTGAGACAATAAAGTTTGTTATTGCAACTATTAGTATAAATCGCGCAATATTCAGTGCGAGTTCCATTTTATTAAAGTCATAGGTTTTTGATAAGACGGTAAAGAGCCCTATATATGCATTAATAAAGGTTGCCATAAAGAAAACAAATGAGAAGATAACCGTATTAAAGGTCAGGTAATGAGGTTTCAGCAATGCCACAAGGCTTGAAAGTCCAAAGGAGAGAGCTAGAAAAAAAGCAAATGCATACTTAAAAAGACTTTTTAAGTTTGTGATATAGGATTGAATAAAATTGGACTTATTTTTACTTAATCTTGCAACCAGGTAATTTCTGATAGTAGAATAGAATACCAGAATTATGCCTATATATGTCATCGAATAGCCAATATCGGCTAAAGCGACATTATCCTTTCCTGTCAGGTAGATCATAAGATATCTTCCCGTATAAAGGAAAAAGAAGTTGGCAAGGTATGTAAGTATTGAAAACTGAAGAAAGTCATAAACCTTATTAAAGAAAACCTTTACAGTCATGAATTCCTTCTTTTTAATAAGCACAAGAGACTCCAAGAGAGCTTTTCCTGTCAAATATGACTGATGAAGCAGTGAAGGAATAAAAGGATACAACAAAGTCTCAAGGAGCATCTGTGTAACAGAGAATTCACGAATTAAATACAAATGCACAAGAAAGACAACTCTGAGGACAAAGATGATGATTGCATGAATTGTCATCTTCTTTATTTCATTTGTAGCTAAGAGCCAGGTTTTAATGTATCCCCAGCCATATTGTCCAATGATTATAAGATAAAAGAGTTTTTCATTTACAGGTAAATCATCAATATTAAAGAGCTGATTTACATACTTGCTAAAAAACAAAGCTATAATAATCAGAAAAGCAAGTAAGCACAATTGAAGTATGCTAAAGATGTATTTTGAGCTTTTCTCTAATTGATAGAACCTTAAAAAACTAAGAGATATTCCAAATTCAAATACCATTGAAAGGACCACAAGTATCTGGTTGCCCGAGGAGAAAAAAGCCATATAATTTGTATCGAGTATATATGGGATAAGAAATCCAACTACATAAGTCGATGCGCTGAAAATTATATTAGCAAGGAGAAACCATGAAGTCTCAGATAATAGTCTATCTTTAAGGTTATGCTCTCTAATGAAACTCAAGAAAGCCTTAGCCTGTTTATTTTTACCAAAGAGACCTAATAATTCATTTTGAAGAGCCAGGTTCATTCTATTCATTATGCCTTTACTACCTTTGAGCTAACAAGCCCTCTTTTACCGAAAGCGTTTCTTGTATCAACGATCAGTTCTGCATTTTTAAAAATAAACTCATAATCAAAAGATGAATGGTCGGTACTAAGAATAACCAGGTCAAAGTCAGCAATATTATGTTTACTCAGATGAATGGACTGCATATCATAGTTATATTTTCTTGTCTTTGGCAGCCTTAAGACATATGGGTCATGATAAGAGACAAGAGCTCCTTTGTCCCTTAGTATCTCAATTAGCTTCAGAGATGGCGATTCCCTCATATCATCTATATCTTTTTTATAAGCAGCTCCAAGTATCAGAACCTTTGATCCATTAAGAGACTTCATTAGCTTATTCAGAGCCTCAATAGCTTTATCAACGACATAATAGGGCTGGAAAGTATTTATTTCGCCTGCAAGCTCAATAAACTTTGTGCTTACATCGTGCTCTCTTACTTTCCAGGTAAGGTAGAATGGATCTATAGGAATACAGTGACCTCCAAGTCCAGGTCCAGGATAGAAGGGGTGGAATCCAAAGGGTTTAGAAGAGGCAGCCTCTATTACCTCCCAAATATCAATATCCATTTTATCAAAGACCATTTTAAGTTCATTAACAAGTGCAATATTGACAGAGCGGTAAATATTCTCAAGCAGTTTTGTAGCCTCAGCTACGCGTGTTGAGCTAACTGGAATGGTTTTAACTATGATAGTATCATAAAGAGCCTTTGCAATTTCCCTGCAAGAAGGTGTTACACCCCCGACAACCTTTGGGATAGTAGTTGTAGAATAGTCCTTATTGTTTGGGTCCTCTCTTTCGGGAGAAAAGGCAAGGTAAAAGTCTTTTCCAACGCGGAAATGTTTATGTGTATCTTTAGGGAATTGATATTCTTCGGAAATAAAATAAGAGGTTTCCGTAAAGGATTTAGTTTTTTCTTCACTTAAGGAGAGTTTTTGCCGGTTAGGAGCATTTTCAAACAAGGGCAGAAGAACCTCATCTGTTGTTCCAGGATACGTCGTCGACTCAAGCACGACAAGCTGTCCTTCTCTAAGATAATCAGCAACCGTATTAGCCGTCTTAATAACAAATCTCATATCGGGCTCACGGTGCTCATCTAGTGGCGTAGGAACACAAATAATAATAGCATCTGCATCAGTGAGTCTTGAAAAGTCAGAAGTAGAGGTAAATCTGCCGCTTTCAACTGCATTTGCAATTTTTTCACTGTTAATATGTTTTATATATGTTTTTTTCTGCTCCAGGAATTCCATTTTTCTTTTATCAACATCAAAACCAATTACGTTAAATCCTTTCAGAGCAAATTCCAGGGCCAGAGGCAATCCCACATAGCCAAGACCAATAACTCCAACTACAGCAGATTTGTCGTTAATTTTTTCAATTAGTTTCATATCCCCTCCGATAGTCAATATATTTTCTTATTAATAATTATAAGCTTATAGTTACTCTCTGTCTCTCTGCCATTTTGAAAAAGACAAACAAACGCGCAGCAGAAAACATTTCCACAGAATAAAGTCAGTTCTATTTTTTCAATCTGTCTGCAATTAATATCAGGCTGGTTACAATGGCAAGAGGAGCGCCAACAAAGCTAAAGATCTCACCAATTGTCACAGATGAGCTGTAATCAACGATGATAGTATCTTCGTTTGTTAGAATAAGGTCAGATTCGCTGGAACGTGATGGATTTTCAAGATCCACCTTTTTCGAAATAGATTTGCCATTTTCCAGAGTTGAATATACCTTTACTTCATCCATAAGTGCATGATCACGTGGACCTCCGGCATAAGCAATCATCTGAACAAGGTTAGTTGAGGCTGGTACTTCATATCGCCCGGGGTTTTTAACATAACCCCAGAGGTTTATTTTCTTTGTAAGTTCTCCTGTTTGGTTATCAATCTTATAGAAAGCAGAGCCATTAGATTGAGCCATAAGAAGAGATGATAAAGCAAATAAAGTAAATAAAAAGCAAAATGAATATATTCTTATTAACATTGTCCCCTCAATTGTTCTTTCTTACTTCTGAAATTCTTAAATTACTCAAAGCTTAAACTATTCCAAGTCAGCTTTTTCCTCCGAATTTCCATTTTCTTGAAGATTCCTCGGAACTGTAGGAATAATACCCATAGTGCTTTCCTGAGAATGGAGATTTAGAAATATCGAAATCATTTAGTACAACACCACTTACTTCAACATTAACTTGTCTTAGCAGTTCGTTTGCCCGTTTTAATTCCTCAACATTTGTCTTTTCTGCCCTCACAACTAGTATTACCTCATTGACCAGTTTTGCAAGGTGTATTGCATCGGTAACAGGATTTAGTGGTGGAGCATCATAAATAATGAAGTCATAATTTGAAGTTTCCTTTTCAACCAGATCTTTCATTCTTTCAGAGGCAAGTATCAATGAAGGATTAAGAAGCTTACCTCCGCAGGTAATTACATCTAAACCTTTTACAAGTGTAGGCTGAATAAGCTCATAGATCTCTTTCTGTTCCAGTAAATAATCCGTAAGACCGGGCATCATTGCTTTGTTAAAGTATTTATGGATGACAGGGCGGCGAATATCTGTATCAACTAAGAGAACAGATTTGCCCAGGTTGGCAAGAGTAATAGAGACATTTATAGCTGTTGCGCTTTTACCGGCTCCCGGGCCAGAACTTGTAATCAGAAGTGACTTAAAATTCTTATCAATAAAATTATAGGCAAGATTAATACCTAGTCTCAAATAAGATTCATATATATCAGAATTCGGATTTTTAGCACTTACAAGAGCAGTCGAATATACCTTATTTGCGTCGCCGATCATATGTTTTGCCTTACCGTTCTTAGGCTCGAGCTGTAGCCTTGGAATCGTCGATAATAGCCTGAATCCCATATGCTCAAGATCTTTAGGTGTATGGATCTTGTTATGCATAAAGTTTAGTACAAATGCCAGTATAAGTCCAAAGCTGACACCTCCGATTAGTCCAAGAAGAAGATTCATTTTGATATTGGGGCTGACAGGTTCAAGAGGGACAGAAGCTTTATCAAGAATTTCAACCTGGCCGAACGTTGACTTCTCAGCTAAGACGGCATCCTGATATTTTTCTCCTATCTTTTCTGCTACTTTCTCGTTAAAGGCCCTTTCCCTTTGCAGCTTTGCCATAGTTACACTCTGTTTTGGAAGCCTGTTAAGCTTTGCTGAATATTTTACCAGATTATCATAGAGCATGTTCTTACTTAATTCTAAGGAAGACAGCCTAAGCTGAAGCTGCTGTATCTGACCTGAGAGTTGTGAGATTACATTGACATTCTGATCGCCATTAGAGGATTCAAGTGAGTAATTATTCAGTGAATTCTGAAGATATGATTTTGTTCTGTTTGCCAGAAGTGTTCTTAAGGAATCAATAGCTCTGTTATTTTTATTTAGCTGCTTGGCATATTCGGGCCTTTGAGCCTCATTACTGCTGATTACCTTTGAAACATCTTTTTCTGCTTCTTTCTTGGCAATTATCTGCTGGAGTTCCTTTATATACAGATCGTCGCTGTTTACCATTTTTTCTGTAACATGAGGAGCAAGTTTTTCAAGCTGCTGCTTGTAGCTTGCAAGTTGAAGTTTTGTCTTTTGATACTCAATATCATTTGCTTCAAGTTCCGATTGAATAGAAGCAACTTTATTATTAGTAAGGTTAGCCTCCAGATCTAATTCCGAGACATTATTTTGCTGCATATAGTTCTGAAGTGCAGAATCACTTTTTGTAAGTTCTTTTGATTTAACCTGAGTTTGATTTTCAAGAAAGCTTCTTAATTCAGAGGAATTTGATCTGCTGCGCTCAAGATCCCTTTCATAATAGGTTTCAACATAAAGGTTAGCTATTAGTGCTGCCTCAACAGGATTTTGGCTCCTGTAGGAAAACTTCACTACATTGGACCCCTTTTTTGATGTCAGATCCATTGAGTTCTTGATCTCTCTGATTATTCCCTCTTCAATTTTGGCAGAATTCAGGTCAGTTTCACCAAACATTAGCTTGGCATTTTTTATTATTTGAAGTGTGTCTTCTTTCTTAGAAGGATCAGCATATACCCTTTTAATAAGCTTTGATGTTACCTTTGAAAGCAGGTCTCTGGACTGCAGTACTTCCATTTCATTTTGCAGAATGTCAACTTTAGTATCCGGATTAACTAATCCCAAGGTAACATTTGCCTGATTATCCTGTATGATTATAGTTGTACTAGCTTCATAGACTTTTTTCTGAATAAATGTATAAGTTGCAACAATTGTAAGAATAATAAGCGAAGAAATTAAAATTACCCGTTTCTGTCTGAATATGATCTCCAAAACATGAGACATCCTTAACGGTTCTTCAATTTGAGGTCTGTTATTGTATCTCATTACCTTCTCTCGTATTGTTTATTTTCTAGCTCTTTCCATATATTTTATTTAAAGCTCCGCCAGCTTTATCACAGTGCATTCAAGAAGCAAAGGGCGAAACAAATTTCCAGCAAGTTTTCTATTTTAAGGCAGATTTATCTAAAATTTCAGATGTAATTTTCAGGATAAAACTATTTTAAATAGTATATCCCCTGATACATGAAATTAAAACAAGTTCCTATCGACAAAACAGAATGTGGTTTTTGATAAACTGAGTTTTTTTTGACCTTACTTCTCTATTGTTGATGTATACCATACTTATAGATTACTTATAAAAATGATTGAAAATCAACCTAAAATAGCTTGGACAAAATCAGTTCGTCAGATGAGTTAATTCCTTTGTTATGCCCTCTTAACTAAAGATAAAATACAAGGTAAAAATGTCAACAAAGGATTTTTTTTTGTGAGGTTAGTCACTACTTTATGGTATAAAATGGACTAATAATATTGGACAGAAAATTTTCAGTCTTTATTTCATAGACAAGATTGAAGCTGCCGAAATTACAGCTGTCTCGGCCCTCAAGCGATTTGGAGTAAGTGAAAATTTCATTGCACTTTTAAGGGCTAAAAGCTCCCTGCTTGAAAAGCCTCCCTCGGGACCAAATATAAAAAAGTATTTTTTGTGCAGGTCAGTTTGAAAATCAGTGAACCTTAATTCAGCTTCCTGGTCAAAAATTATCTTCTCCCCTTCAAGTAATGAAATCTTTTCCAGATTCTTAACTGATCTTATTGCAGGAAGATAGCTTCTAAGAGACTGTTTCATTGCACTAATAAGTATCTTGTTCCACCTGTCAGTTTTGTCTCCCTTGGCTACGCTTTTATCTGCATCATAAACAATAAAATTTGTAACGCCAAGTTCCACGCACTTTTCGAGAGCAAATTCAAATCTGTCAGGACTTTTTAATTTTGGCAGGCAAAAAGTGATATTTGCATATTTGTTTGCGTATCTCATTGTCTCTTCTTTTGAAAGCTCCAAAGACAATTTACCAATTGAACTTATGCGGCACTTGAAAATATAGCCTTCTCCATCAGTTACAAACAGTTCATCGCCAGTATCATGCCTCATAACGCGCACTACATGATTAAACTCCTCGCCAGAAAGTGTGATTGTCTCTATGAAATCATTTCCCAAATCATTTGTTTTTGATCTGGGAACAAAGTACAATTCAATATTAGAAAGAAAATCCGAATCCAAATATTACTTCCTTATTTTTATATTCATCAAGAGCTAGTTCAACTCGAAAAATGTTATAGGGCAGAAAAAGAAATATCATTCCTGCACCATAACCGGAATAAAAATCACGTGTAGAAATACTGTGCCCTTTTAATTGTGCTGCTCCTGCATCAGCAAACAGGTAAGGATAAATTCCAATTCTGTAACTGGTTAACTCCTCTGGCACTACAGGCAGCTTAATACTAAAATCCCACTCCTTTAGAAGAGGATATTTTATCTCAAGAGAACCTACGTAAAAATGGTTTCCCTCATAGATCTGATTATAATGGCCCCTTATCTTCTCTAAAGAGCCAAGAATAGAATAATCATAAAATGGAACCATAGAGCCATAAGTAGACCTTGTTGCAACTCTCCACTTAGCAGACAAATCCCTCCAAAGTTTCAAATAGTCTCTAATGTCAAATGAGAGAACGGAATAGCTTATTTTGTTATAATTAAAACCCTTGTAGGTATAGCTAAGGTTTACGTAAAGGCCCGAATCCGGGAATTGCTTAAGATCTCTTGAATCGAAGTTATATGTAATTGTTGATTTTACTGTGCGGTCAATTCTGCCATTTGAGGCTGAAATGCCTGGCTTATAGACCGGAGATTCAATGTAATCATAGCCGAGAGTAAGTGATAAACTATTAAACAAGTTCAGTCTTTTGCCTATAGTTAAAGATCCTGAGGCAGCTTTCTGATCAAACGATCCTCCATAGAGAGCTTCGGCATAATTACTTTTGTTAGCATATTTTCTATATGAAAAAACTGTCGAAAGGAATATATCCTTCTCAGAAATAAGCAATGGACAATTATAAACAAGAGTAACTACAGGGTCATATCCAAAGCCCAAGGTTGCCTGCAATGTCTCGTTTCTGCCCCTGAAATTCTTATATTGGATATCCATGCCATAGGTAGCTTTGTTTAACGCATTTTCTTTTATATCTACAAAAGGGATGGGCCAAAAATACCAACTTTCCTTTACGTCAATAACTATCTTGGAATTAGGGGCTTTAAGCTTTGTCTCATTTGAGGCTTCAGAAATCAAGTTTACATTTGTAAAAAGAGAAAGGCTGTAGATCCTTTCACGGCTATAGTCTAGATCTTTTTTTGATATATAATCTCCGCGTCTAAAGGTAAGTTCACGAAGTATAATATCATCATCTGTAATTGTATTTCCTTGTATAATAATTGAATCAACCTTTATTAGATTCTTTGACGCCTCAGAACTCACTTTACCTTCTGGAAGCTCTGTTGAAGAGGGTTTTCTTTCAGAGAATTTAACTTCAGAGGAACTCTTGCTAATATTACCATTTCCAGACAAGCTATCTGCAAAAGTATGATGCATGGCCAAAGTTTTGGACAAAAATAGACAAAATATTAAAATATGGAATTTCCATCTCATAAATGAATATAACTAGGGTTTTGAAATATTTTAATTCCTAAAAGCTGAATTAAACGATTTGCTTGAAATGAAAAAGTCTCTTGCCTAAAGGCAAGAGTTATATTCGACCATAATACATTTATCCTGAATAGTATCAATTCCAAGCTCAATGACAGGAGCGACGGCCTGATCGTTTCGAATGCCGGACTGAAGCCAAAGTACCTTTGGCCTAATTGCCATCACGTCATCAATTATTTCCGGAATTGCTTCAGGTCGTCTGAAAACATCAACAATATCAATTTCAAAAGGGACATCCTTTAATGAGCCATAGATAGTTATCCCATCGACCTCATTTGACTTTGCAAGAGGGTTAACACCTACAACATTGAACCCTTTTCTTTTAAGAAACAGCGCTATATCCCTGCTTATTCTACCAGGT
>JAUZPB010000139.1 GCA_030706145.1 Bacteroidota bacterium | reverse complement strand
TACAAAGACCTGCTAACAGAATTTGTGTACAGGGAGGAATTGGACTTCATTCATCATTGCAATTCGAGATCCCTAAAAGCATTCCATTGGAATCTACCATTAATAATGCTCAGCTTGAACTTACTTGGGACCAGGCCCAGTCCAACTTTGGCTCTCCTATGGATTCATCCCTTAAGGTAATGTTCATTACTAATGCTACGACGCATTCTTATGATTCAACAAAAACATTGACTCTTAACAAAAATGGCAATGTTTTTAAGGGCGATATAAGTTATTTTGTCCAGAAGTGGGTTAGTGGAAAATCACCAAACTATGGCGTTGCCATTGGACTTAGTAACGAAAAAGGAAAAGTCGATATGCTTGCCTTTATGGGGAGTGATAGCCCATACAAGCCAAAACTTAAATTAGTTTATACAGCAAAAAAACCTTAACAATATTTTAGAATAAAGAAATTGCTTATGAAATTTTTCAAATTTGTATTGCTGACTTTAATTGCTTTGCCTGCAATTCTTTGGGCCGAAGGCGGTTCTGTTTATTCAAGACTGGGGATTGGTGATCTTACTTATTCTTATTCAGCTAGAAGAATAGGTATGGGCGAGCTTGGCGTTGCTGTCTTTGACAGGGAGTTTATTGGTTCAATAAACCCTGCTTCATGGACAAGGCTGAATATGACCCGTTTTGAAACTGCCTTAAATTATCAGAATTTTAAGACTCAGTCTACTGATATAAGTTCTTATCATTCTTATACTAACTTTTCAGGTGCTCTTATTGGCGTGCCTTTGGAAAGAGATCTCGGCCTGTCATTAGTTGGTGGTCTGATACCTTATTCTACTGTCAACTATAAAGTTGTCGACAAACATCCCTCTTCTGACTATCCCCATAATGTTACTTATGACGGCTCTGGTAATGTCTCTAAAGCTTTTATTGGCGGCTCTTATAAGACACCTTGGGATATAAGTATAGGTGCAAGTTTTGACTACTATATTGGTAAGGTTGACTACCATTCAACTATTGATTTTACTTCAAATTCCAGCTATTATAGTGCCGAATACCAAAAAACTTATAAAACAGCTGGAATAGGCGGAAGCTTTGGCATTATCTCAAATGATCTGTCAAAAATGCTTGGACTAAGCAAGATAAGCGAAATGAGAGTTGGACTTGCCCTTAATGTTGCAAGCAGTTTTAACTCAGATTCAAGCTACATAGTTTATAATACAAATGGAACAGATACTTTAGCTACAGGTAAAACAAATGCCGATCTGCCGCTTCGTTTTGCAGCAGGACTTAGCTTTGTTTATAATAAAGCCTATAATATTACGCTTGACTATCTTTACCAGCCTTGGAATAAGTATAAATTCGGCACCCAGTCGGCTCTTAACCTGCGTAGCCTGCAAAAGGTTAGCGCCGGTATAGAATACAAAAATCCCGATATGAGGGAAACAGGATTCTTTGAAAGGACAATGGTTCGTGGCGGAGTAAGCTATGAGCAAACTCAGTATCAGCTATATGGACAGGGCATTAATGAATATTCTGTCTATGCAGGCTTTTCTTTCCCTCTTGCATATGAAAATTCTATAGATCTAGCTTTTCAGTATGGCGTGCGCGGTACAACAGATATGAGCCTCGTTAAAGAGAAGATCTTTAGAACAAATGTCACAGTAAGTCTTGGAGAACTTTGGTTCTTTAGGCCTGAGAGATAAAAACGTTTATTTTGGAAATAATAATTATTAAGTTTTGAAATGAAAATATCTATTGGATCTGATCACGCAGGTTACAACTATAAAGAAAAGATTAAAAAACATCTGATTGAAAAAGGCTATGAGGTTATTGATCATGGGACTAACTCGACTGAATCTGTTGACTACCCGGATTTTATAAGACCAACGGCCCAGGATGTAGCAGACAATATATCTGAAAAGGCAATCGGTGTCTGCGGAAGCGGTGTTGGAGTCTCTATTGTTGCTAATAAGGTTAAAGGCGTTCGTGCAGCTTTGGTCTTTAATGAAGAAATGGCTAAGCTTTCAGTTGAACATAATAATGCCAATTTTTTGGCCTTAGGTGAGAAATTCGTAAAAGAAGAAAACCTTTTCCGTATTATTGATACCTGGCTAAGCAGTCACTTTGAAGGCGGAAGGCACCAGAGGAGAGTTGAAAAAATTGAATTAACTGCTAGCCCTGATATTAAGGGCTAGCTAGATATATCTATAAAACATCAAATAATAAAAATAGAAGACTTTATGCTAAATCATCTACAAAACGACAAAGAGCTTTTTGAGGTTGCCAACCTTGAAAAATCACGCCAGCAAAACAACCTTGAACTAATTGCATCAGAAAACTTTGTAAGCCCAGCAGTTCTTGAAGCAGCCGGCAGCGTTCTGACAAACAAATATGCCGAAGGTTATCCGGGTAAAAGATATTATGGTGGCTGCGAGTATGTAGACATGGCTGAGAATATTGCACGCGACAGACTTAAAAAACTATTCGGTGCTGAATATGCCAATGTCCAGCCTCATAGCGGCTCACAGGCTAATATGGCAGTTTATATGACCCTTTTGCATCCGGGTGACACAATTTTAGGACTTAACCTTGCTCATGGCGGCCACCTTACTCATGGCTCTCCAGTAAATTTTTCTGGACAGATCTACCACGCTGTTTCTTATTCTCTTAATGAAGAGACAAAACGTGTTGATTATAACCAGGTCTATGAACTCGCACAAAAAGAAAGGCCAAAGCTTATTATTATGGGTGCAAGCGCTTATTCAAGAGATTGGGATTATGCAAAATTTAGAGAAATTGCTGATTCAGTCGGCGCTCTGCTTATGATGGATATGGCACATCCGGCAGGACTAATTGCCAAAGGTTTGCTTAATGATCCTTTGCCATATTGTGATGTTGTTACTTCTACTACTCATAAGACCCTTAGAGGTCCCAGAGGCGGAATCATTCTTGTTGGTAAGGATAAGGAAAATCCTCTTGGAATTAAGACCCCAAAGGGTGACCGCCTGAAACTTATGTCAGAAATATTTGACAGCATGGTAATGCCTGGAATTCAGGGCGGACCACTTATGCATATAATAATGGCAAAGGCTGTTGCCTTTGGTGAAGCACTTGAACCATCGTTTAAGGACTATGCCGTTCAGATCATTAAAAATGCAAAGAGACTTTCTCAGAAGATGCTCGAGATGGGGTATGATATTGTCTCTGGAGGGACGGATAACCACCTTATGCTTATTGACCTTAGCAATAAGAATATTACAGGTAAACAGGCTGAAAATGCACTCGGTTTAGCTGGTATTACTGTTAATAAAAATATGGTCCCATTTGACAAGAGAAGTCCTTTTGTCACTAGCGGTATCAGAATCGGTACTCCGGCTGTTACTACACGTGGTATGAAAGAAAATGAAATGGATGCTATTGCAGGATTTATTAACAGAGCGATCTGCAATTTTGAGGATGAAAAAGCTCTTGCTACTATTAGAGATGAAGTAAAGGTGCTTTGTTCCGGATTCCCATTATATGCAGATATTATGTAACAACGATCTGCCTTAAATATTTTTATGGAAATGCCCGCAAATCGGGCATTTCCTGTTTTTATTAATCCTTAATTACAAAATTAGAGTTGTTAAATTATTTTTTTTTTGTAAATTTATAGCTTATTTTGATAATTAGATTGACTAAAATACTTTAACGGACTCAAAATACACTGGATTTTATGGCCTTATGATGCTTTTTTTTGATGTTATAAATTATTAACAATTTGGAAAATTCTTAGTTTGGAAACAGCTGAATATACGAATGATACAGAGTCTAAAGAAGGGGAAATGTCCTTCCTGGATCATCTTGAAGAGTTAAGATGGCGTATTATTTACTCATTGTTGGGTGTAATTGTAGGTACTATAATTTGCTGGATATTCATTGATTTTCTGGTTGATAAAGTACTTCTTATTCCTGCAGCAAGAACTGGTTTAAAACTTCAAAACCTTCGCCCATTTGGACAGATATTCCTTTACTTTGAAATTGCTATTATTGGTGGTATAGTTCTGAGCATTCCAAACTTGCTCTATCAGATCTGGAAATTTATTTCTCCGGCACTAAGGGAAAGTGAAAGAAAGTATATATCGCTGATCGTAACATTTTCTTCTCTGTGCTTTATCACTGGTATTTGCTTTGCTTACTTTGTAATGCTTCCTCTGACTTTCAGTTTTGCGGCCAATTTTGGCTCTAAGAGGATAGAAAATAATTTCGCCGTTGATGAGTATTTTTCAATTATTATAAGTATAATGCTGGCTGCAGGTGTGGTTTTTGAACTTCCTATGGTCTCTTTTTTCCTCTCAAAGCTCGGTATATTAAAGCCTTCGTTTATGAGGAAGTATAGAAGGCATGCCATAGTTGTTATTATGATTTTGGCTGCTTTTTTAACTCCGGGAACAGATCCTGTCTCACAGATTGTTTTAGCCATTCCTTTGTTTTTATTATATGAAATAAGTATATTCGTTTCAAAAATATCCCAAAAGAAAAATTGATTAAGTCTCAGCTAAACGACATAAGTTATTTAATAAAGAATGATCTTGAAGCCTTTAATGATCTGTTCAGAAAATCTCTGAAGTCTCAGGTTTTCCTTGTCGATCTGATCACTAAGTACCTTCTAAAACAAAAAGGCAAGAAAATAAGGCCCTTGCTTGTTATTTTATCTGCTAAACTCTCAGGTGAAGTCAATGAGAGAACTTACCGCGGAGCAATTCTTGTCGAACTTCTTCATAGCGCTACACTTGTTCATGATGATGTTGTAGATAATGCCGACAAAAGGAGGGGATTCCCTTCAATAAATGCTATCTGGAAAAATAAAGTAGCTGTTTTGATGGGCGATTATCTTCTGGCCCGCGGACTAATGATAGCAGTAGATGGTAAGGATTTTGACTTCCTTGGTATTGTTACTGATGCTGTTAAAAGAATGTCTGAAGGTGAACTTCTGCAGATAAATAAGACAAGAAAACTTGATATAGATGAATCGACCTATTTTAAGATCATATCAGATAAAACTGCTTCTCTTTTATCTACATGCTGCGAAATAGGTGCTGTTAGCAGCAGCCAAAATCCTGAGTACCATAAAGCATTAAAAAAGTTTGGTGAATACCTGGGAATTGCTTTTCAGATACGCGATGATATTCTTGACTATATAGGAACTTCCAGCGTTATTGGTAAACCACTTGGCGGCGATATTAAGGAAAAAAAGATAACACTTCCATTATTGTTTTCCTTAAAGAATGCTGGGCAAGATGAATCGCAGAAAGTCCTTAAAATGATTAAAAATGGAAGCAAAGACGGTGATGTTAAGAAAATTATCGATTTTGTTAAAAGGAATAAAGGTATAGACTATTCAGTGGAAACTTCAATTAAGTATTCTGCTTTGGCAAAGGAGCAGCTTAGTATTTTTCCTGAATCTGAAAGCAGAGCGGCTCTTATGGCTTTAGTTGATTTTATTACAGAGCGGAGAAATTGAAAATATTTCCCCACTGCTTAAAAATATTTGTTAAAAATGTTTTTGAACGATTGATAATTACCCGCATTTTTCTCATATATAATCATAATCTCCAAGGTATTGTAATTTCCAAATGCGGTGTTTAAATGAGACTTTATCTTTTTTCTATTCTCTTCCTTTTTTTCCAGGCAAATGAAAAATGCCTTGTTTCTGCTTCGCAGGGAAAATTCGAATATTTTCAGGCTGGGTACGACAAATTCATAAATGGCGACTACAAAAAAGCCTTCGAATATTTGAGCATGGCAATTGAAAACCATGAAAATTTAGAAAAGGCCTACACTATCCGCGGTGATGCCAGGCGATTTATGGATGATTTCAAAGGAGCTCTTTCCGATTATATTAAAGCTCATAAGATCAATCAAATGAATCATGAGTTACTAATAAAAAAAGCTATTGCATATAGTTTACTGCGTGACTATAAAAATTCTTTGCTTAACTACGATAAAGCAATTCAATTAATGCCTGAAAATGCTACAGCTTATTGCGGACGTGGATACGTTAAAATCTTAAAGAAAGAGTATTCCGATGCATTAAAAGATTTCAAAAAAGCAATTGAAATTGATCCTTTGTCTGTCCAGGCCATCTTAGGCAGGGGAATTTGCGAGGATTATCTTGGTGATTATAAGAGCGCTTACCGCGACTTTAGCAAAGCCGTTGAACTAGACCCATCAGAAAATAGACTCGATTCAATAAGCAAGTATTTTAGCCCTGAAATGGGAAATTAAAGACTGCTTATTCTCTATTTGCACGTATTGTCAAAATGACAAATAAATTGCCATATTGACATAATTAGTGCCAACTTGTCATTCAAACTTCTTTACTATTTATTAAAAATCGGCCTAACCTTTTGATTTTTGCCCAATTTCCAATGTTTTACTTTTGGCACAACACTTGTAAATATATTAACACAAAGGGAATGAGAAAAAAGATTAAATGGATTGCTCTTAAATCCGGGTTCAAAACTTCACAAAGATCAGATTTTGGAGCAATCGGAATAATTAAATTATTTCAAACATTAACTAAAAAACTCATAAAAACTAAAGGAGGTTAACTATGGCTATTGTAAAATGGAATCCGTCTAGAGAACTTCTAGATTTTGAGCGTGAGTTTAACAGGATGTTCCAGAATTTCGAAAGACATTTCGGCTTCAAGCCTTCTTCTGAGGAAGAAAAAGAAAGTGGTTACGATAATGCAGTATGGATGCCACTGACAGATATTAGCGAGGATAATGATAACTACTTCCTGAAGCTTGATATGCCGGGTGTAAATAAAAATGATGTTAAGATCTCTTACTCAGACGGTCAATTGAACATAAGTGGTGAACGTAAGTTCGAAAAAGAAACAAAGAATATGCAGTATCACCGTTCTGAAAGAAGCTTTGGTAAATTCTACAGATCATTTACTTTGCCGACTAAGATCCAGGAAAACAGGATCGAGGCTGAGTTCAAGGATGGTCAACTCAACATAACTATTCCAAAATCGGAGGAAGCAAAACCAAAGGAAATAGAGATCAGAGTAAGATAAAGATATTCGTTTAAGGAGGGGTTTTAAAAGGGGTAACTATTTGCTGTGGTTACCCCTTTCTGTTTAACATTATGACCTTTACAATAAATTATTTTCAAAATGAATATTTGTGTAAGGGTTTTTATCACGGAATTGAGAGTTTAATATTTATATATTAAATAATTATACTTGAGAGTACTATGGAATTTAAAGATTATTATGCCGTTCTGGGCGTAGATAAAAAAGCTACTAAGGATGAGATCAGCAAGGCCTTTCGAAAACTTGCTAAGAAATATCATCCTGATAAAAATCCCGGAAATAAAGAAGCCGAAGATAAATTCAAGGAAATTTCAGAGGCTAACGAAGTTCTAAGTGACCCGGAAAAAAGAAAAAAATATGACCAGATAGGTGCTAACTGGAATGCTTATCAGAATGCCGGAGGCGCTCAGGGTGCAGGCGGCGGAGATTGGTTTAGACAATATAACTGGACGGGACAAAGTGGAGCTGATTCTGGACAAGGCTATGGCAGCGGCAATTTTGGAGATATGTTCGGTGATTTGGGGAGCTTCTCAGATTTCTTTCAGGCATTTATGGGCGGGGCCTTCGGAGGTGGGACTGCGCAAAAGAAGAGCTCAAGAACTCAGCCTAGAAAAGGCAGCGACTATGAAGGTGTCCTTTCAATTTCTCTTGAGGAAGCTATACATGGAACAGAAAGGCAGTTTACAATAGATGGCCGTACTATTAAGGTTAAGCTCCAGCCTGGTATGGAGGAGGGGAAAAAGCTTAGACTAAAAAACCAGGGGGCAGAAAGCCGCTATGGTGGTGAAAAAGGGGACCTTTACCTGACAATTAAATACGAAAAGCACCCATTTTTTGAAAAAAAAGACGATAACCTTTATTATCCTTTGGAAGTTGACCTTTATACAGCAATTCTTGGCGGAAAAAAAGAGATAAGGACAATTGATGGTAAAAGAATCAATGTGAAGATCCCTCCTGAATCAAATAATGATACTCTCTTAAGGATAAGCGGGATGGGTATGAAAAAATCAGGTGATTCATCAGAAAGAGGAGATATGTTTGTACAGATAAAAATAATCATTCCTAAAAACCTTAGCGAAAAGGAAAAGCAATTATTCAAACAACTTGCTGAATTAAGGGGAATTCAATAAAGACTTGTTTTGCATCAAGTGCGATTTACCCGGAGGATCTCTCCTCCGGATAAAAAATTTCCTGAAATGCCCTATGCAAAACTTTATCTTTGTACTTATCCTCTTGATTTTTTAACTCTTCCACGGTATAGCCGCTCTTAACCAAATTTATCAAAACAGAACTAGTTTCAAATAAAACCTGATAATATATTCTCCATGTCCTGTAGGCTAGAATGAATTTATTACCTGCCGAATCCTCATCCAAAGAGAAGATCCTTTTTCTTGAACTGTTGCATGGATCAGAACTTAGCTGAAGCTTTATAAAGTCTTCAAGATTAAATCCGCCCTTGTCAAATAACCATTTAATCTGTTCAAGAGCCTTCTCGTCAAATGATATTAAATAATTATCATTTGTGCCGTTCGGTGCATTAACCCACCCGGTTTTACTCTCTGGAAAAGAATCCGAGTAGGGAAGATATGGCTTAATATCAATTATTGGAGAGCCATCAAGTATATCTGATTCTGCTATGAATATTTTTAAGCCATCTGTTCTAATGAGCCTAACACAGCTAATACCTATTGGGTTTGGCCTGTAAGGGGCCCTTGTGGCAAATAGACCTATCTTCTTTTGAGGTGAGTGAAACGGAGGGTTAACCTTTGGCTTCCAGTTGTTATTAAGATGAAACTGGTAGATTACCCATATCCTTTCAAAACCGTTTAGATCCTCGAGTGCTTGTTCGAAGTTCTTTCCAGGAAGCAATTCTATTACAGCAAGGTTTTCTAAAGCCAGTACCGCCTGCCGGGGTGTCTCATAACGGTATTTCTTATCTGAAGAAAGAATTCCGATAGGTTCAAGAATTAATTTCTCTAAATTCGTTTTCATTTGCCTTTGGATTTTGAAAATATAACTTCAATTTGAAAGGCAAATTTATGAATTTATTATCTAAAACTGTAACGCAGAAATAAGTCATCTTCTGACTTCCTTATATCGCATAGCTTTGCCCAAAGTTGTCTTCCTGGATTAAATACAGCTGTTTCTACAAGAGATGGTCTGTGGAAACTTTCATCCCGGCCTACTATCTGGTGCGCAATTGTAAGAAATAGTTCATCTAGTGTCATTTCCTGCAGAAATTCCGATAAAAGAACCGGTCCACCTTCAATTAGTATATTATTAAATCTGTACAGTCCCTTTATGGCCTTTAATATTTCGTTCGAAGTTAAAAGCCCTGAATCCTTTAGGGCCCTTATCTTAATTCTATCCGGGAATTTATTTTCTTTAAGTGCTTTTGTTCCTTTGTCGGTAGTAAGTATTAAAACAGGAATATCCTCGGTCTGAAATAGCCTGTAAAACGGCTCAATGATTCCTTCAGAAGTCACAACAACAGTAAGTGGATGTTCGCGCTTGTTTAAGGATGCCCTGATCATTCGGAATTCTTCTTTGAATTTGGGGAATATTATCTCAGGCAGCCATAAATGGTTTGGCGATGCCATAAGTGTACCCTTGCCAATTACCACTACATCTGCAATTGATCTAAGCATCCCCATTATCATTGCATCATAAGGACTATGACCACTTATCTGAGCTCCGTCGCAAAGGCCGGGTATATTCAGCGAAACGGCTCCATCAATTGAGCTTACAAAGTTAGCATAAACATACATCCTGTCTGCTCTTTCAGGTATATAGAGATCTCCGTAAATTGACCTGATACTTTCTGGAAGATCTACTTTTTCTCCTCCTTCCCCTAAATAAAGGGAAGACATAGGTCGCAATTCTTTTTCCATTATGCTTCTTATTAATGATTTAAATGGGAAATTTTGATGAACAAGATTGCTGCAATTATAGAATAAGAATAAATGCTCTTTAATGCAAATATCTAATTATTGTCTACTGTGATCTCTGAAACACTCTTTGACTTCCTCTTGCTTTGACTCCAAATTTGTTATTGATAAATTAGAAAATATATTTTAGTTTCTTATGTGAAAATTATCCAACTTGAGAGAAGAAAAATTAACAATGATTTATAGTATCGGGAAAAGGATTAGAAACTACATTAAGGTCAGGATCTATCAATTTAGAAACTCCTCATTACATAATGACTTCTATGATAATCCAGATAATAACAGTGATGATCCGGCTAATTATGAATTTAAAAAATTTTATTACGATAGTGGAAAAATAAAGACTGAAGCATACTATGAAAACGGGAAACTCCAGGGTATAGCCAACTATTATTATGAATCCGGTAACTTTAAGGCTAGAGAATTCTATAAGGATAATCAGCTAAACGGTCTCTCAAAATGGTATTACGAATCTGGCGAAATAAAAAGCGAAAGGTATTATCAAAATGGCACTCTGGTTTCCTGGAAAGAATATAATAAGGCAGGCGTGGTTATTAAAACAGGTATAGAAAATTAAATCTAACTCTTACTAAAAATCTTCTTTCAATTTCTTTTTCTTCCTAACATCAGCTTCTTCTATAATAAAACTAAATATCTTAGTTATACACTTTAAGATTGTCTTTCACAATTAAACTCAATATCCTTTTTTTTACTTCTTGTAAAAACATTTCTATGAAATTTTATAATAATAAAAAATTACATCGCGAAATATTTTAACATAAACTACTATTTGATTTTATAAAGTTATTTTTTATCTTAAAAATAATCAGACATTTCAGCCT
>JAUZPB010000138.1 GCA_030706145.1 Bacteroidota bacterium | reverse complement strand
GCACTTGAAATTAAAAGGGAAGTATGCTCAGAAAAATCCGGCTCATGACCAAACAGGGCAATATTTTCACCTGACAATTCATTTGCGATATCAATTATATCCTCTGTATGGCTTCCTGGATTTAGTCTTTTGTCGACATGCACTTTTTCCTTTATGTTATACACTTCCCTTATTATCTCTGCAGTTTGAATTGCCCGTTTCAACTCAGAAGAAACCAGATAATCAAAATGCGGAATAAATTCCTTCCAATTTTTTGCTGCAGAATTAAGTACTTTACTACCTTCTTCAGTTAATGAGCGTTCACTATCGCTCTGTCCAGCTTTTTTATCTGCTGCTTCGCCATGTCTGATCAGAAATAAATTCATTCTTTAACCTCATAATTTGCAAAAAACTAAGCTTCGTCAGCCTTTTTGTTCTAAAGCTTTGAGATATTAAAGTCTGTTACCTGATGCCTGATGATTTCATCAAAATAGTTATTTCGGCTGATATACTTTCCAAATGAAGCATCATAATTAAAAGTATCTACCTTTGCACTACTTTCAGCCATGGAAGATGGGAGTGTAAGCTTTGTTATTATCTTATCTTTTAAGAAACTGGTAATATCTTGAGAATATATTTCATTTGGTGCTACAAGTGAATAGTATGTTCTGAATACTAATTTTATTGATGCTGGGTCCAACTTATAAAACGATAATCTTTTTATGCTAAGAGCATCCTTTGAAATAAAGCTTTCAACAACTTTCAAAAATTGCAGTCCATCGTTTTCCTCTAATACTAATGAAATATCTCCATTTAGCGATTTATCAAGAAGAAGAAGCCTTCCAGTATTATCATAAATGGCAAGGCGGTTAAATGTGGGATCAGGAAACTGAAGCAGGGAATAGTAATACTTTTTTTTGTCTATTTTGAAACTGTCAACTTTGGAAACATCAAAAGTCTGTGGAAGTGGGATCATACCAGGATCATACAAAGACAATTTTTCATTTGCTTCTTTGTTCCCGGAGACAGCCTGCTGAACTAATTTTTGCAATTGCGGTCCCGAAATATACTCCATTTTGTCTGTCCGCTTACCACAACTTAAACTAGCAAACAGAAGTATTGATATTATTAGGTATGATTTTCTTTTCATAGAGTTTAATTTAATTTTAATGAAATTATTTTTTCAATGAATAAATATACACCAATTTAAGACTGTCCGCTCTTTCCTGCAAAGTATTCTATAATAAGATCTGCCTTTTTCTGCCCGACAACTTTTGCAAGTTCCTCTTTACCAGAAGCTTTTATTTTTTCAAGGCTGCCTAATTCCTTTAACAGCTTTTGAGCAGTATTTGGACCTATGCCTTCTATTTCCAAAAGCTCTGTCGTAAATGTTCTTTTGTCTCTTCTTAAACGATGGAAAGTAATTGCAAATCTATGCGCTTCGTCCCTTACGTGCTGAAGCAGCTTCAAACTTGAGGAGGTCTTTGGAATTGTCTGCGCTTCTGAAATCCCCGGGAAAAATATCTCTTCAAGTCTTTTAGCTAAACCAATTATATTATAATTCTTAAAACCTAGACTATCTATTATCTCAACTGCACTTGAAAGCTGGCCTTTTCCACCATCAACCATTATAAGGTCAGGCATTGTCTCATTTTCTTCTTTTAGTCTGCTGTATCGCCTTGTAATTACTTCTCTCATGCTCTCAAAATCGTTTGGCCCGTCAACATTCTTAATTATAAATTTCCTGTACTGACTTTTTTTGGGTTTCCCATCTTCAAATACAACCATGCTGGCTACAGTGTCAGTACCCTGCAAGTTAGAGATATCAAAACATTCAATTCTTCTTGGAATATCATGCAGTCTCAAATCCCTTTTTAATGCTGAAAGTACATATGGAACATTTCCATCTTTTTTCATCTTCTGCAGCTGGATTTCCTTTAATTGCAAAATTGCATTTTGCTTGCACATATTAAGAAGTGATTTTAACTCTCCTGATCTTTTAGGGACAAAGAACTTAATCTTCGACTGAGAATTGCTGTTTAACCATTCGTTCAGTATCTCAATATCATCAGGTTCAGTCTCTAGTACAATCTCATCTGGAATTTCAACCAGATCATTATAATAAAACCTGATAGTAGCTGAATACATCTCCGGTAACTTTTCATCACTTTCAAATGTAAGTTTAAGCTGCTTTTTACCTACAAGCTTTCCGCTTCTTATATTAAAAATTGAACAGGTTGCATCTTTCCCCTCATAGGCAACACTTATTATATCTCTGTCAATGAAGTCACCTGTTACAATCTTTTGCTTTGAAGAATAGATCCTAAGATGATCGATCTTATCACGTATCTCAGCTGCTTTTTCAAACTGGAAAAGCTCTGATGCTTTGTTCATCTTTTCTGTTAATTCTTTTATGAGAGAATCTGTCTTTCCACTTAGCACCTTTATTGCCTGGTCAACCATTTCACGGTAAGCCATCTGCGTTATTAGTCCTTCACAAGGGCCGTCACATTTTTTTATATGATACTCAAGACAAAGCTTTACCTTCTTTTTATCAATTACTTCCTGGTCTATCTGAAATTTGCAGTTCCTTATTTTGAATATATCGTTTATTGTCTTTAGTGAATGACGCATGCTCTTTACATCTGTGTATGGTCCAAAATATTTTGAGCCATCGCGGACAACCGTCCTTGTAGGAAATATCCTTGGGAAAGGTTCATTAGTCACGACAATATATGGGAATGTCTTATCATCTTTTAATAATATATTGTATCTGGGAGTAAGTTCTTTAATGAGGTTATTTTCTAAGACCAGAGCCTCAACTTCAGTATCTGTAAGTATTAACTCCAGATTATTTATTTTCTCGACCAAAGCTCTTGTCTTAGCAGAACTTATATTACTATGGAAATAGGATCTTACTCTGTTTCTTAGGTTTTTTGCTTTCCCTACATATATTACTTTATTCTTATCATTAAAAAACTGATAGACACCGGGATTTGTAGGCAAATTGTTTAATTTTGTCTCTAATTCAGGATTCATTTCGATTATAAAACTTTACTTACTTGTTTTAGTTATTCTAAGTAGAAAATTGCAGCCACACAAGGGCGAACTTTTCTTTGGGTGTTGTGCAATATTAAAGATCATCCGGAAAATAAAAAATCCAATCAATGAGACCACTAATTGGATTTTAAACAAACACAAAAAGGAATAGTTAGGTTCAGAGAAAGCATTCCTTAATAAAGATTATTAAAACCTCATTATTTCTTACTTTTTCAGTATGCTGTTTTTGGGAATCACAACAATACCTGTATCGGATACATAAAATCTTTTCCTGTCTTCTTCCATATCGAATCCTATTTCATATCCCTCAGGAACAACAACATTCTTATCAATTATGGCCCTTCTAATCCTGGCATGGCGTCCAATATTGCAATTATTGAAGACAATTGAATCGGTTATGTAGGAATAACTATTAACTCTGACATTTGGCCCAATGATCGAGCGCTCAACTAAACCTCCGGAAACTACAGTTCCATCACAACTGAGGGAGTTCAATGTTCTTCCGACCCTTTCACCCTCGTGAGAAAGTGTTTTAGCAGGAGGGGATTGAACCTGTTTTGTCCTTAACGGCCATTCCGTATCATATAGGTTAAATTCTGGGCTTACTGTTATAAGATCCATACTTGCAGCATAATAGCTGTCAATTGTCCCTATATCTCTCCAGTACAGGTCAGTCTTCTTATTTTCGTCTAAAAACTTATATGCATAAATATTATAGCCGGACTTGATCATATAAGGCAATATATGCTTTCCAAAATCATTATTTGGCAGCTTCTTTTCGGCCATTTCATTGAATACATCTATTAATGCGTGTGCATTAAAAACATACATACCCATATTAACAAAGGAGTAGCCGGGTTTATCGGGTATTTCAGGGGGATTTTTTACCTTCTCAACAAAACCCGAAACCTTATAGTCAGCATCTATGTTGAGGACTCCAAAGCGGCTTGCTTGCTCTTTTGAAAAATCTATACTTGCAATGGTAACATCTGATTTTTTATCAATATGATACTGCATCATTTTCAGATAATCCATTTTATAAATATGATCACCCGAAAGTACTAGCACCCATCTGGCATTATTTCCAAGTATTAGATTGATATTTTGCTCTATTGCATTTGCAGTACCCATATACCAGTCTCCGCTGACTTTCCTCTGCGGTGGAATGGAATAGATAAATTCTCCTAATTCAGGGTTGAAAATGCTCCATGCTTCATATAAATGCTGATTTAACGAATCAGATTTATATTGAGTCAGGACATAGATCTTTCTTAAGCCGGAATTAAGGCAATTAGAAAGTGTAAAATCAATTATACGGTACTTACCCCCAAAGGGAACAGATGGTTTTGAACGAAAATCTGTCAATGGGGAGAGCCTTTCACCCTGACCACCGGCTAAAATCATTGTAATTGTATCTCTTAGTAATGCGGAACCGGCAAATATCATAAAATGTCCTCAATTTTTGTATAAATATATTCAAAATTTATATTATTGGCAATTTAAGAAATTATTAAACTTGTCAAACTGTTTATATAAGAGTAATTTTGTTAACAGATTTCTGGATATTAAAATATATATCGTACTTCATGGAAACAAAAAAGTCAAAATCTCTTCAGATCCTTATTGCTTTACTGTTAAATTTGTTCCTTTTTGGGTCCTGGGCCTGTGCTTTGGATCCCTTGAGCAGCTTTTTAGCAAAGATTCAGCCTAATTCCGTTTTCGCCCAGGCTAGCATGTTCCGCCAGTTGCAGGAAGACACGTATGTAAGCGAAAATCAAAAAAATATTGACATCGTTCATTATTCAATAAAAATTGATCTGCACCCTGAAAAGGAATTGATCTACGGCGATGTCACAATAAATGGAATAACACATAGCAAAGGTCTTAAACAGATCGACCTGAATTTTTATGACAATCTTTATATTTCTTCGCTTAAACTAAATGGAAAAGAAGTAAAGTACGAAAGGGAAGAGACAAAATTAAGTATACCTCTTGAGACAGAGCTTGACAGTTTCAGGATCAATGTAAAATATAGCGGAAAGCCAAAAAGGATGGGCTTTGATTCATTTGCTTTCGATAAATTTGAAAACAGATCAGTTGTATTTACAATGAATGAACCTGTATATGCTTCAACATGGTTCCCTTGCAATGATAAACCGGATGATAAAGCATTGGTCGATATTTGGATAACAAATGATTCATCTAAAATTTCAGTTTCAAATGGAAAACTAATAGATGTAAATACTGAAAAAGATAGAAGAACTTATCATTGGAAAACACAATACCCAATTTCAACATACCTTGTTTGTTTGTATTCTGCAGACTATAAGCACTTCCAGGAAAAATATCTTTCTAAAGATAATAAAGCAATGGATATCGATTACTATGCATTTCCTGAACATCTGGAGATGGCAAAAGTGGATTTTTCCGGTCATGCCGAAATGATCTCATTCTTCTCTCAGCTCTTTGGTGAATATCCATTTATTCAAGATAAGTATGGTGTAGCTGAATTCTTATGGCAGTTGGGTGCCATGGAACACCAAACTATAACTGGTATTGGGTCAAATTTCCTTAATGGAAGGAAATTCTTTAATGATTTTTATGTACATGAACTAGCACACCAGTGGTTCGGTGACGCTGTTGGGCCTGCTACATGGAAGGATATTTGGCTAAACGAAGGGTTTGCTAGTTACTGCGAAGCTTTATTTGCAGAGCACCAGTCCGGATTTGACGCCTACAAATCGACAATGCTCTCTAAATTTAATAGCAATTTCCCTGGTACAGTCTACAATCCAGGCAGCTATCTTTTCGGTACGACTGTCTACGATAAAGGCGCATGGATACTTCATATGCTTCGTTTTGAAGTTGGTGACTCAGTCTTCTTTAATATACTGCGTACATACTACAACGAGTTTAAATATAAAAATGCATCTTCAGAGGATTTTATTAATGTAGTTAATTCTGTCTCCAAAAGGGACCTTAATTACTTTTTTGATCAATGGCTCTTTACAGGAAGAGGGGCAGTTGACATGGAATACAGCTGGACTCAAGGGACAAATAGTGCAAAAGCAGGCAATAAAGTTATATTGAAACTTGATCAAACTCAGTCAGGTTACCCGGAATATAGGTTTCCACTCGAAATTGAGTTCATTTTTGAAGATAAAAGTGAAAATTTTTCAAAAATTATTTATGTTGACAAGCGAGAAAAACTTGTTGAAGTAAATACGCCTGCAAAGGTAAAAGAATTGATTTTGGATCCAAATCACTGGATCTTGATGAATGACAAGAATAAAATAAATTAAAAGAAAAATTATTAACAATTAATAACTATTTAACTATATCAGTATTTTGAAAAGCAGCTACTTGTTTATTTCCGATATTCATCTTGGTTTACAATCAAAAGAAATTGAGAAGAAAAAAGAATTGTCTCTTGTTAGATTTCTCAATTTTGCCTCTCAGGAAGCTAAAGAGCTATATATTTTGGGTGATCTTTTTGATTATTGGTTTGAATATAAGAGAGTTTACCAGAAAGGCTATTTTCGCACATTAACTGCTTTAGAGGATCTTGTCAATAGCGGGACTAAGGTCCATTATTTAATTGGTAATCATGATTTCTCTCACCGTGACTTCTTTGGAACCGAAATTGGATTAAAATTGTATGAATTTCCGATAGAGGTTGTATTAAATGGGAAAAAGTTTTTCCTTGCTCACGGTGATGGAATGGTTAAAAATGACCTGGGATACCTGATCCTTAAAAAAATCCTTAGAAATAAGTCTGTACAAAGATTATATTCCATGTTACATCCCGACCTTGGTATAGCTCTTGCAAGTAGAACAAGCAAAAGCAGTAGGGATTATACAACTAAAAAGAACTATGGAGAAATTGACGGACTATTTGAGTTTGCAAAGGACAAAATAAAACAGGGGTTCGATTATGTCGTACTAGGGCATTCCCATAGAAGGGCACTTGAACACTTCGATGATGGAGTATACATTAATTTAGGTTCATGGCTGAGCAAACCATGCTATGGAATCTTCAAAGATAATCAGTTTAATTTGGTAGATTGGGAAAACTATAATGGCTAAGAAGACTAATGACTCTATGAATAACTTCAAGCAAATCAATAATCAGAAAAGTGATAGAAGAAAAATAACTCTAATTGTTACTGCTTTTCTGTTATTTATCTTGCTTGGAGGATATATAATCAAAGGGCTGCCTTCACTCGAGCAGCTGGAAAATCCGCAGCCGGTCCTGGCAAGTAAAGTCTATGGAATAGATGGAGATTTGGTTGGTCAATTCTTTATTGAAAACAGAATTGAAACTACTCTTGACAGCATACCGAAGCACCTTGTAAATGCACTTATTGCTACTGAAGACAGAAAATTCTATGACCACTGGGGAGTAGATGTTGGACGTTTCTTTAAAGCTATGATAAAAGATGCCGCAACACTTTCTATGCACGAAGGTGCTAGTACTATAACCCAGCAGCTGGCAAAGAACCTTTACAGCTTAAAGAGCAAGAATGAAAACCCGTTTGAAACAGTAATCAGAAAAATAAGAGAGTGGATTACTGCAATACAGATCGAGAAGACATATACAAAAAGAGAAATTCTTGAAATGTATTTGAATACCTCTTACTTCGGAAGGGGAGCCTATGGTGTTCAGACTGCAGCAAATACTTTCTTTGATAAAGATGCTAAGGATCTTACTGTTCCGGAATCTGCAGTCCTGATTGGACTGCTTAAGTCTTCCGTAAACTACGATCCTCTTAAACATTATGACAGGGCAATAAGAAGAAGAAATCTTGTAATGGCTAATATGGTGGATGCCGGATTTCTTGATGAAAGGTTTTATGAGAAATTTAAGCCATTGCCTATTGAAGTCTCTAACGAGAGAATAAAAAGCAATGGGACTATTGCGCCTCATTTCCTTGAATATATAAGACGCCAGATGGAAAAATTGGCCGAAAAATATGGCCATGATCTCTACAGAGATGGCTTGAATATTTATACTACAATAGATACAAGGATGCAAATAGCTGCAAATAAAGCAGCTGAGGCCCACCTGAAAGAATATCAGGCTTTGTTCGATAAAAACTGGAAATGGGAAAAGCATCAGGAACTGCTACAGTCTGTCCTTGACAGAGCTATTAAAGGTAATTCAAGGTATCTGTCTGCCGAAGATCCTGCTGAAAAATCCAGGATATATGGACGTCTGATGACAAATCAGAAGTTTGTAGATTCAGTAAAAAGGGAAGAGACTAAAATACAAGTTGGTCTGGTCGCGATTGATCCTACTAATGGATATATAAAAGCAATGGTAGGTGGAGAAAACCAGCGTTTCCAATATGGATTAAATCACGCTACAGGAATAAAAAGGCAACCAGGATCTGCTTTTAAGCCTATTATTTATACAACAGCTGTTGAGAATGGCCTATATCCTGCGTATCCAATACTAAACCAGCCATTTACCTATAACGGCTGGTCACCTCAGAATTTCGACCATAGCACGGGTGGATATACAATGCTTAGAGACGCACTTAAGAATTCACTTAATATTGTCTCCGGAAGGCTTGTAACAGAAGATTATGCTCCTCTTGGCAGTATATCTTCAGTTGCTAAAAGAATGGGCATTCAAAGCAAGCTTGACCTGGTCCCATCTATTGCACTTGGTACCTCGGAGGTTTCACCTCTTGAATTAGTCTCAGCATATACTACTCTTGCAAATAATGGAGTCCATGTTTCACCAATTTCCATTTTGCGTGTTGAAGACAAGGATCATATTTTACTTGAAAAATTCTATCCCGATAAAATAAGCGAAGCTATTTCAGCACAGACAGCAGCTATTGTAACAAGTATGATGCAAAGCGTAGTAGATTATGGTACAGGAGCCGGAGTAAGGAGATTCTTCCACAGACCAGCAGCCGGTAAAACAGGAACAACATCAGATTATTGTGATGCCTGGTTCGTTGGCTTTACTCCGCAGCTTGCCGCTGGTGTATGGGTTGGATTTGATGATAGACGTGTTAGTTTTACAGGAGCATATGGACAGGGAGGTAGAGCCGCAGGCCCGATATGGGGTCGGTTCATGCAGGGTGCTTATGAAGCGGTTGAAATGCCTCTGAAATATTTTGATATGCCAAATGGAGTGATAACTGCTGACTTTTGCGCTGAATCAATCGATAAGGGGCAGCCAAAACTCGCTACGGAATTTTGTCCGTCAAAAGTTACTGATATCATAAATAAAAACAACTTGCCTCCGCAATGTGACATACATAGAGGAGTTTCTTCTACACCATTTTAGTAGTTGAAAATAATTAGAAATAAAAAGAGCTTTTATAAAATATATTTATAACAAGCTCTTCTTTTTATTGAAAAAATTCATTAAATTTGAACAGTTATTTTGAAATACTGTTCAATTGCCCGAATGGCGGAATTGGTAGACGCGCTAGGTTCAGGGTCTAGTGGGAGTACTCCCGTACAGGTTCGAGTCCTGCTTCGGGCACAATAAAAAAGCTTCTCTTTATTATAAAGAGAGGCTTTTTTGGTTTTAAAACCAAACCTCACAGGAGTGATAAATTCTTCTGGTAAAGCAGTGTTTAAGACGAATGAAAACAATTTTTTGAATATTTTTTCCGAGATCCTCAAAATTTCCGCTATATAATGTATATAAACTACGTAATTATAGAGGTAATCATGAAATCCGTAAAACTTGGAATTCTCTTATTCTTACTATTGGTTTCAGCAGCAAATGCCCAGCAAGTAAAACTTGGCTTTAAGTTTGGAATGAATCTATTGCAGTGGAGCGGTCATAACGATCCATATGATGATTTTAAGATTTCAGAACTGCAGCTAAATTGTGCTTATTTTATTAGTCAGAGCTTTGCAGTAGAAGCAAGAATTGGAGAAGACGGTCTAAATGAGAGATATTCGGGTATTGATTATGGAGTGATGGGGAAATATCTCCTTAAGGATGATATATTCTTAACTGGAGGTATAATCATGCATCGTGACTTAACAGATAGCAGAACTTATCCAGATGTTGAAACTTTCATTTTCCCATCAATCGGTTTTGAAATTAATCCATTTGGAGTATCTATTGAAGCTCTTTTCCTTTATGATGCAAACCAATATTCGACTCCGGATTCTAAGCTGACTGGTGTATTAAAACTTGGTATTGGCTACAACTTTAATTTATAGAGTTTTCATAAGGATCTTCCTTTCTTAATTCTTTTCCCGTATGGAATAGAACTTAGGAAGGAAGATTTCTGACTTTGCCAAAAACTGTCTAATTCAATTTATTATCTAGCTATACACTTAGATAAATAATTCACAAATTGAAAATTAAGGCGAAATTAACAAACAATTCACTAAGGTTTAATTTGCCAAGGTCCATTATTTTCCTGTCTCCATTGCTTTCCAAAATATTTACATTCCAGGTCGGTTTAAGGAAAACATATTTAAGCTCAAGGTTATAAGAAATAAAGCTTTGTGAAGCAAATCTGATTCCTGCTAGTATGTTAATACCATAAGAATTATCAATATTGTTTCCAACATTATAATTTCCAGTATTTAGAATTTGAGTTGCATTACTCGAAGAGGAGGAAGAAGGAAGATAATAGCCTAAACCTGCACCAATATATGGCTGAACTTTACTTTTAATTGGGAAGTATAGAAACGAACCTTCAAAACTAGATAAAGTATATGTATCGGAGTGAACGTAAACACCTCCCTCTAATGAAGAAAGAATAAAACTTGAATTTAGTCTCATTGCATAATTATCATAAAAGCGGTATTCACCCGATAAATTTAATCCGAAACCCATAGATTGAGTGCTGCTGCCCATTGGAATGTTCATCCCCAAACCTAAAGATAACCCCTGTGCAGGAAGGTTACTATTAAAGAGAAAGTTAATTATAAAGACTAGTATAATTTTTGCTGCTGTTTTCATGATATCAAACTTTTAATAACTAAAGAGTTTAAGCTGGAAGGAGCGTTAACTTCTGATGTAT
>JAUZPB010000137.1 GCA_030706145.1 Bacteroidota bacterium | reverse complement strand
GCAGAATGTAAACAGGCAGCAGAATAATTCTCAGAAGCCAGATAATTCTACGCAGAAAAAGAGGCCTGGCAATGCATATAAAGGATACATTTTTGATGCCGTAAAAAGACTGTTTTTCGAAGGTTTTGGTGATCTTTCAAGAGATGTTTTTTTTGTTTTCCCGGTCGAGAGCAGGTTTATTAGCCGGGATTTTAGCGCTACGAAGGGGCATATGGGACTTGATTTTCCTGTAAAGACAGGTCTCCCGGTTTTTGCTTCTTCTACAGGTATAGTCGTATTTTCTGACTATACTGCAAACGATGGCAATATGATTATCTTAATGCATAAAAATAATTATATTACGGTTTACAAACATTGTTCAGTTCTTCTAAAAAAATTGAGAGATAAGGTAACCCAGGGTGAAACAATAGCTCTTAGTGGAAATACAGGGCTTAACACCTCAGGGCCGCATCTACACTTTGAGATCTGGCAGAATGGACAGGCAATTGATCCAAAGCCATTTTTAACACAATAGGAGTTAAATGATTAAATGCTAAATAAAAAATCATCAAACGGGTCTTTGCAGGATGTAAGCATAATCAGTAAGGGTGTTAATATTGAAGGCAAGTTCAAAAGTGAGGGGAGTGTCAGAATCGATGGTATTGTTAACGGAGATGTAATAGTTGGAGGAAATCTAACCGTAGGCGAAACCGCTGAGGTTACAGGCGAGGTAAAAGCGGAAAACATTACGCTTTGCGGAAAGATCTTCGGACAGGTATTTGCATCTGATAAATTAGTAATGGAATCTAAGTCTTATCTCAAAGGCGATCTTTGTGCAAAGATATTGGTTGTTGAGCCAGGAGCTTTTTTTGATGGTAAGTGCCAAATGACTTCAGATCAAAAAGAAGAATAATTCGCAAAGTGAAAAAATATGTGGGGCTGTTGAAATGAAAAAGTATAAAGACAGCGATAAAACATCAAGATCTGTAAATGAGATTGGACCTTACCTTGGACTAGGTGTTCAGCTAGCAGCCTCAATTGTTCTTATGTTCTTTCTTGGCCAGTGGCTCGATGGAAAATTCCATATATTCCCGGTTCTTACAATTTCATTTTCTTTTCTGGGTGGAGCTGCCGGTATTTATAATCTTATTAAAACTGTACTGGATTTAGGAGAAAAAAAGAAAAAACGTGAAAAAGATAATTAATCAGGTCCTGCTGCTTTTTATTGTTTCATATTTGATTATTTATGGCTTATATAGATATAATGTTGTTCCCTACGAATTTCTATCTGCCTCGTTTTATGCCGGAATAATTAATGCTTTGAACGTTACTGCTGCTCTGCTTGCATTTAATTACACGCTAAATAAGTCGAATTCGGCTTTCCTCATCTTTAATATGGGGGGAATGGTTGTGCGATTATTTGTGCTGTTGGCCATCTTTTTAATTTTTCTTAAATTCTTGAATATTGATAAATCTGGGTTTATATTTACTTTTTTCTTTTTATATTTTATATCCTTAATTTTAGAAATTAATTATTTTAGAATAAAAGCAATACGCAAAAACGACTGAAATTATGGTAACCTATATACAAGCTGATACAGTAAAAGCGGTTCAGGATACTATTTCACAGGCTGCTGCAAAAGGCGGGAATACAGACAGCGGCTGGATACTTCATCATATTCTTGATGCTAATTATCTGGATTTTGAACCCTTTGGAAAAATACCTCTCCCGCAGATCCATTTATTTGGTTTGGACCTCTCAATTACACGTCATGTTGTCTTTATGTGGCTTGCCCTCGTACTCCTTGTTGTTATCTTCGCTTCGGTTGCTAAAAGTTATAAGAAATCCCTTGTTCCTAAAGGTTTTTCAAATTTGATGGAGTTACTTGTTGTTTTTGTACGTGATGAAATTATCAGGCCTACGATAGGGAAGGGATATGAAAAATTTCTTCCATACCTGCTGACTGTTTTCTTTTTCATCCTGATTGGTAACTTTATAGGGCTAATTCCTTATAGTGCCACATTCCCAAGTAATATATCCGTAACGGCAACTCTTGCAGCTATCTCCTTTTTTGTAATACAGGCAGGTGGAATAAGGAAAAATGGACTGTTTGGTTACTTTAAGGGTTTGGTACCTCATGGTGTTCCATTTTGGCTTTTACCTGTAATGTTTATTGTTGAGATACTTGGATTGCTCACAAAACCATTTGCACTGGCTATTCGTCTTTTTGCAAATATGACTGCTGGACACATTGTTATTTTGGCACTGCTTGGACTAATATTTATTTTGAAAACACCTTTTGTTGCACCAGTATCAATAGCCTTTGCTTTGTTTATCTATTTATTGGAAATATTAGTTGCTTTAATTCAAGCATATATATTTACTATGCTGTCATCATTGTTTATTGGAATGGCAGTACATCAGGAACATTAACTTTAATCAATAAAATATTATTCAGGAGGATTTAAATGAACTTTGCACATTTGGCAGCCGGAATTGGCGCAGCATTAACAGTTATTGGCGGTGCTTTAGGTATTGGTAAATTAGCAAGTGCAGCTATGGATGCTAGCGGTAGACAGCCTGAAGCTTTGGGCGATATTCGTGTTTCTATGATTATTGCTGCTGCTCTTATAGAAGGTATCTCGCTGTTTGCATTGGTTATTTGTATCTTGTTGGCTTTGAAATAAGTCTGTTTCATGTGGAGTGTCTTACTTTAATTATGTACACTCCATTTATTTTAAGACTCAATATTCGAAGGGAATTTTATAATGTTAGCTATGTTTAATTTAGCATTTATTGCATTAATAGAAGCTGAGGAACACAAAGGCGGATTGTTGGATGTTAATCCTGGTCTGATCTTCTGGACTGTGATCACGTTTTTGATTCTGCTTTTTATACTCAAAAAAGTAGCCTGGAAACCAATTATCGGTGCACTCGATGAAAGAGAAAACTTTATTAAGGATTCTATGCAGAGAGCCGAAGCAGCAAAAAATGAAGCTGAGAGACTACTCGAGGAGAATAAAGCTAATCTGGCCAGGGCAGAAGAGGACGCTCAGAAGGTTATTGCTCAGGGAAGAGAGTTTGCTGAAAAGCTAAAAGCCCAGATTTTAAGCGAAAGTAAAACTGAAGCACAAAAGATGATTGAAAATGCTTCGGCTGAAATAAAGAGAAAGAATGTTGAGGCTTTTGAATCTCTGAAAGCTGAAGTAGCTATGATTGCTGTTCAGGCTGCTGAAAAGATCTTAAGGGAGAATCTGGATAAAGAAAAGCAAAATAATCTAGTTAATAAATTTATTGATGAATTGCCGAAGAACTGATTATGAGTAATCTGAATATTGCGAACCGTTATGCTAATGCCTTAATGAAACTTGCAGTCGATAAAAGTATATTCGATGCAGTTTCTTCCGACATCGAACTTGTTTATAATACCATGCGTTCTTCCCGCCAGTTGCAGGTTGCTCTTTGTAGCCCTGTTATTAGACCCGAACTTAAGCTTAAAACTTTGACTGAAATATTTCAAAGCCGGATCAGCCCTGTTTCAATGGACTTCATTCAGTTTATTGTAAAGAAAAACAGGGAAGATATGCTCTTTAATATTGTAAAGCAGTTCCTTGAGCTAAGAGACAAGAAGTTGGGTATTGTAAATGCCAAGATCATCAGTGCTTCACCCTTAAGCGATGAGCAGAAAGAAAAGCTTAAGCTAAGGTTTGAGGAATTGACAGGTAAAAAAGTTAGATTCAGCTATTCACTTAGTAATAATATCATAGGCGGATTTATAGTCAGAGTTAATGACACTGTCTATGATGCTTCATTAAGGCATCAGCTTGATTTATTAAAAGACAAATTGTTAAAAGAAAATTACTCAATGAATTAAATCTTGAGATAAACTTTAAAGGAAATAAAGATGGCAGAAGTTAGACCCGATGAAGTCTCTGCAATTCTAAGGAGACAGCTTGCAGGCTTCGAAAATGAGGTGGATGTATATGATGTGGGTACAGTCCTTCAGGTAGGGGACGGTATTGCCCGTATATATGGTCTTTCAAAGGTCATGGTTAGTGAGCTAATTGAGTTCCCAAATGAAATTTTTGGTATGGTTCTTAACCTTGATGAAGATAGCGTTGGCTGCGTAATCTTCGGTGACTACAGTATGATTAAAGAAGGTGATACTGTCAGAAGGACTAAACGTGTAGCTTCAATGCCTGTTGGGGAGGCTATGCTTGGTAGAGTCATTAACCCACTGGGTGTTCCTATTGATGGTAAAGGCCCAATTCACACCGAAAAGTTTTTGCCAATTGAAAGAAAAGCTCTCGGTGTTATACAGCGCCAGCCAGTTAAACAGCCACTTCAGACTGGAATAGTTGCCGTTGATGCTATGATTCCAATTGGACGCGGTCAAAGAGAGCTTATTATTGGTGACCGACAGACTGGAAAAACCGCTGTAGCAATCGATACTATTATTAATCAAAAATATACACATTCCGAAGACGCTAAAAAAGTAGGTATTAAACCTGTTTATTGTATTTATGTGGCAGTCGGACAGAAGAGCTCCACGATTGCTCAGGTAGTTGCAAAGCTACAGGAATATGGAGCAATGGACTATACGACAGTTATAGTTGCTTCTGCTTCTGAACCTGCTCCACTACAGTATATTGGCCCATATTCTGGCGCTACTTTAGGTGAGTATTTCCGTGACAGTGGAAGGGATGCTTTAGTAGTCTATGATGACCTTTCAAAACAGGCTGCTGCTTACCGTGAGGTTTCTCTTCTGCTTAGAAGACCACCTGGACGTGAAGCTTACCCAGGAGATGTATTTTATCTTCATTCAAGACTCCTTGAACGCGCCTCTAAGCTTAGCGATGCCGAAGGCGGCGGTAGTCTTACTGCTCTGCCTGTTATTGAAACTCAGCAGGGTGACGTATCGGCATATATTCCGACTAATGTGATTTCTATTACTGACGGACAGATATACCTGGAACCTAACTTGTTTAATGCTGGTGTAAGACCTGCTATTAACGTTGGTATAAGTGTCTCCCGTGTAGGCGGTAATGCTCAGAACAAAGCAATGAAGAAGGTTGCCGGATCTCTGAAGCTTGATCTTGCTCAGTTTAGAGAGCTTGAGGCTTTTGCAAAGTTCGGTTCTGATCTTGATAAAGCTACAATGAAGACATTATCTAAAGGTGCAAGACTAGTTGAGCTCCTGAAACAGGGCTTGTATCAGCCTGTCCCGGTAGAAAAACAGATCGTTAGTGTTTATGTAGGTACTAACGATTACATGGAATCTATTGCCGTTGAGGATATAAAACGCTTTGAAAAAGAATTCCTCGAATTCGTTGAGCTTAAGTACAACGATATTTTTGAGAAGATCAGGGTTGAAAAAGTTCTCGACGAACAGGTTACAGATAGAATTAAAAAGGCAGTAGAAGAATTCCTGCCTAAGTTTAAGAAAACTGAACTAGCAGCTGTCTAAAGAAAAATTGTCAAGAGAGGTGATCTCTCTCTCTTAGATCTGGCAGTGAAGCAGTTTTTACAGTTTTTTTCAAACACCCCGGTTTACCGGGGTGTTGACTAATTTTACTTTTGTTTTAGTATTGCCGGTCTTACTTTGAGGGCAATTCCCCTTGTTGTTGATCGGAAAAATCATATATTAAAAATTAAATATTTACCGAACTGATAATAAGTTTTTTCAAGAAATCATATTATGGCAACTCTTAGAGATATAAAAAGAAGAATAATTGGCGTTAAAAGTACACAGCAGATCACCAAAGCTATGAAAATGGTTGCAGCAGCTAAACTGCGCAGAGCTCAGGAAAATATGCTGAATGCAAGACCCTATTCAAAAAAGATCTCCGAAGTACTTAGCAATTTGCTTGAACTAGGTGATTTCTCTTCAAATCCTTTGCTTTCTGGCAGGGAAGTCAAGAGTGTTGCAGTTGTAGTTGTTACTTCTGACAGGGGATTGGCCGGAAGCTTTAATATGAACGCTATCCGTGAAGCTACAAATCTTATTCACGGTGAACTAGAAGAATTTTATAAAAGCGGCAATTTGTTTCTCTATTGCCTGGGAAAGAAAGGTTGTGACCATTTTTCAGGAAAAAACTACAAAATATCAGGCTTATACCCAGGGGTTTTCTCTTCTGTAAAGTTTCAGACAGCGTCTAACCTGGTCTCTGAATTAAAGCACAGATATCTGAATAATGAAATTGACAAGGTAATAATTGTCTATAATGAATTTAAGTCTGTCATGCAGCAAAACGTTATAGTTGAACAATTTTTGCCTATTCCTTCTCAGTCCACTAAGAAGGCTTCAGAAAGCGATAAGAAACCAGGGCAAAAAATGTCCTCTAAAGTAGATTTTATTTATGAGCCTGATGAATCAACCATAATAAATAGCCTTTTGCCCAGGCACCTGAATTCCCAGATGTGGAAAGTCATGCTCGAGTCTTTTGCAGCTGAACTTGGTGCAAGAATGACAGCAATGGATCTTGCTACAGAGAATGCAAAGGAACTAATAAGGACCTTGCAGCTGACATATAATAAGGCAAGACAGGCTGCAATTACTACAGAACTTTCGGAAATTGTAAGCGGCGCTAATGCTCTAAAAGCAGATTAATAGAAAAGATTTGAATTAAATCAAGAAAATTATTAAATTTGTAGTCATTTTTTTCGGCGTGTATGTTTGAAGATTTAACCAATAAGTTAGAAACCGCATTAAAGAAGATCAGCGGTCAGGGAAAGATTACTGAAAATAATATTTCTGACAGCTTACGTGAGATACGAAGAGTTCTTTTAGATGCTGATGTTAACTATAAAGTTGCTAAAAAGTTCATAGATGATGTTGCTGCCAAAGCCGTAGGTACAGAGGTATTAAACTCTATTACCCCAGGACAGCAGATCACAAAGATCATCTTTGATGAGCTTACCTCACTAATGGGGGGCAGCTATACAGAAATTAAGATAAACGGCTCTGGAATTACAATAATTCTGGTCGTAGGACTTCAGGGTTCGGGTAAGACCACTTTTAGTGGCAAGCTTGCCAGGTCTCTGAAAAGTAAGAACAGGAAAGTACTTTTAACTGCGTGCGACGTATATCGTCCTGCTGCTATAGAACAGTTAAAGCAGCTTGGTGGACAAATAAGTGTCCCGGTCTTTACGGCCGACCATAAAGATGCAGTTAAGATTGCAAAGGATTCTATCCTTTATGCAAAAGAAAATGGATTAGATACAGTAATAATCGATACGGCCGGGCGACTTCATGTCGATGAAGAGATGATGAATGAAGTTGCGGCTATAAAAGAGAATCTCCAGCCTACAGAAACACTGTTTGTCGTTGATTCAATGACCGGTCAGGATGCTGTTAATTCGGCTAAAGCATTCCATGAGAGGATCGATTATGATGGTATAGTTCTCACAAAGCTCGATGGTGATACAAGAGGCGGATGCGCCCTTTCAATACGCGCTGTTGTTGATGAACCAATAAAGTTTGTAAGTTTGGGTGAAAAGCTCGATTCTCTGGAGGTCTTTCATCCCGACCGTATGGCTTCAAGAATTCTTGGAAAGGGAGATATAATTTCTCTTGTAGAGAAAGCACAGGAGCAATATGATCCAGATGATGCCGAAGAACTGGAGAAAAGGCTAAGAGAAAATAAATTTGATTTTGAAGATTTCCTCAAACAGATCAAAATGATAAAAAAGATGGGCTCATTGAAGTCCATTTTGGGTATGATACCTGGTCTTGGAAGCCAGATAAAGAATGCTGATATTGATGATGGACAGCTTGTTAAGGTTGAAGCCATAATTCAGTCAATGACCAAGCAGGAGAGGAAATCGCCAAAGATACTAAATGGCAACAGAAGGAAAAGGATTGCCAGAGGTAGCGGCACCTCAATACAAGACGTAAACAGGCTAATAAAACAGTTTCAGGATATGCAGAAAGTAATGAAAATGTTGAATGCCGGTGGGGGAAGAAAAAATCCCTTTATGAATTTTAAGAATTTTAAAGTAAATTGATATATAAAAAGAAATATAATTTGGAGGAACAAAAAATTTGGCAGTTAAGTTAAGATTAAGAAGAATGGGAAAGAAAAGGCAGCCAATCTATAAAGTAGTTGCTGCTGATTCACGTGCTCCTAGAGACGGAAAAATTCTTGAAGCTATCGGTCTCTATAATCCTAAGACAGATCCAGCTACAATCGATATTAAAGAAGACAGAGCTCTTTACTGGTTAGGTGTTGGTGCTCAGCCTACAGATACAGTAAGAAATATACTGAGCAAAAAAGGTATACTTCTGAGGAAAGAATTACTTGGCCAGGGTTTATCAGAAGCTGAAGTTGAAAGTAAGATGGGAGCTTGGTTAAATCTTAATGAAGCCAAAGTAAGTTCTTCAAAGAAGAATGCCGATGCTAAAAAGGAAGGGAAGGCATCAGCAACAGCTAAAGAGCAGCCAAAGGAAGTTATTGCAGAGGAAGTAAAGGGTACTACTTCCAATGAAAATCAGGGGTAGAAATAATCATTATTACTATTCAGGGTTTTCAGACACTAATCCAGTACTCATAGCTCTAATTGTAAGAGGGTTAAAAAATGAAAGAATTCATTGAATTTATTGCAAAACATCTAGTGGATAACCCGGATGGAGTATCAATAGAGGAAAAGATATCTGATGAAAAGAAATCGGTGCTTTCTCTAAAAGTCAGCCCAGAGGATGTTGGTAAAGTTATTGGAAAACAGGGTAAAACAGCACAGGCAATGAGAACTTTATTGACTGCTGTAGCTGCCAAAGAAGGAAAACGGATAGTTCTTGAGATTCTGGATTAATATTTGCTCTTTGATTTATCGTGGATGAATTTTTTCTAATAGCAGAGATCAAAACCGTTTATAACAAAAACGGTTTTCTCTCTATTTATTCTTATTCTGATGTACCCGGGCGATTTAAAAAGCTAGGGAAGGTCTATATTGAAATATTCGGCGAGTTCAAGGAATTTTTTGTAGAGAGGGTAATTCTGCAAAAGAATTCCATTGCACTTAAATTCCGTAATTTCAACACTGACAAAGAGGTTGGTTTTCTGCTAGGTAAAAAAGTCTATGTAGATAACGAAAACCTGGTTAAGCTTTCTGAAAAAACTTTCTTTATTCATGACCTTATTGGAAGCAGGGTTTTTCGCAATGGCAGCCAGATTGGAATGCTTGTTGACGTAATGACTCTTCCGGCCAATGATGTTTATGTAATGACTGATAATTCAGGAAAGGAAGTCTTAATTCCTGCGGTCAGTGATTATATTGAAAGCTTTGATGTTGAAAGTAAATTGTTAAAATTAAAACCAGGTGAAGAAATCTACGACGAGGATATCAGCGATAAAGATGATGAGGATTGATATTATATCTGCTGTTCCTGATTTACTCTACAGTCCCTTAAATACTAGTATTGTAAAGCGAGCACAAGATTTTAAAAAGGTAGAAATATATGTGCATAATCTTCGCGATTATGCACACGATAAACATAAGTCAATTGATGACAAACCCTTTGGCGGGGGTGCCGGTATGCTTTTGAAACCGGAACCGTTCTTTGAATGTATTGAATCTTTATTAAGCCAGAGAAAGTATCAGCATATTATTTATAGTTGTCCAAAAGGCAAGATCTTTAACCAGCAAACGGCAAACAGGTTTTCAATTGCTGAAAATGTTATGATTATTGCAGGGCATTATAAAGGAATAGATGACAGGGTTAGAGAAGCCTTTGCTACCGATGAGATTTCAGTCGGTAATTATGTCCTTAGCGGCGGTGAACTGCCGGCTTTGATAATTGTTGATGCTATTGTTAGGCTTATTCCCGGAGTCTTAGGCGACAGTGAATCTGCCCTGAATGATTCATTCCAGGATGGCGAAATTGTTGAACCTCCATATTATACAAGACCTGCCGAATTCAGAGGAATGAAAGTACCTGAAGTTCTGCTCTCGGGAAATGTAAAAAAGATTGAAGATTGGAAATCTGACCAATCAAAAATTTTAACTGAAAAATGGAAAAAAATAAATAGTTCGGAGTAGAACAATGGATAACTTAAAAGAATTTGTCGCGGATCAAATTAAAACTGACCTGCCGGCATTCAATCCCGGCGATCATATTCGCGTTCACGTTAGAGTAATTGAAGGTGATAAAGAAAGAATTCAGCCTTTTGAAGGCGATGTTATTTCAATTAGAGGTGGCGGACTTAGCAAGACTTTTACAGTCAGGAAAATTTCAAGCGGCGTTGGCGTTGAGAGAATTTTCCCAATGAATTCACCTAAAATTGCAAAGATTGAGATCTTAAAACAGGGCGATGTAAGAAGAGCTAAACTCTTCTATCTTAGAAGCCTCTCTGGTAAAGCAGCCAGAATTAAAAATAAGACTCCAAATAAGTAATTCTCTTTTATTCAAGTTTAGCCGCCTTTTCTAAAATTATTAGATCTGGGCGGCTTTTTTTTTACTGGTGTTTCTTTTATGAAAATTGTATTTCCTAAAAATATATTTACTTCCATTTTACTTGCCGCAATGCCTGAACAATTAAAATCAAGCGTTACATTTAAGGATGCTCCTATTATTAGCCAGGAAATTGAGAAAAACAATGCCGATCTTGCTCTTATGCCTTCGCTTGATCTTATTAAACACCCGGATCTTTTAGTCTCAAGTAAAATTGCTCTTTCTTTCGATGGCAGCCTTTCAAATACTTATCTCTATTTTATGCCAAACCAGAATAAGTTTACTGACATTTACTTAAATGGCGACATTTCTTCAAATGAAATAATACTAAGTAAGATCCTCTTCAACGAAAAGTATGGTTCTGATGTACAGATACACTTAGATACAAATAAACTTGAGAAAATTGATAAGAACTACCTTTTAGCAGGTGATATTAACCTGATCAACAACCGCTATACAAATGGAATGAGCTTTGCCGATGAAATATCTGAAATGATGTTTCTCCCTTATGTTAACTACGTGGCAGTATCAAAAAATAGGGAAGCCTTAGAGAGCTTTAATAAGTCTTTGAAGGGTATGGATGCGATAATTGAAGATAATATTGGCTCTTATCTTGATACTTCAAACCTTACTGAAGAATCCAGAGATTATATCGAAGG
>JAUZPB010000136.1 GCA_030706145.1 Bacteroidota bacterium | reverse complement strand
GCAATAATTATTGTTTCTTATTTTATTTTCCAGAGGAATAAAACAATATATGATCTGAAGAAGCAGAAGATGCAGCTTCATAATGCAGTAATGTATAATCCTTTACCTATTATGCTTCGTGCTGATGATGGTGAGGTACTTCTGATAAATGATGCCTGGAGTGAAAAAACAGGTTATACAAAAAAGGACATCAGGACTATAGAGGATTGGGTAAATTTAGCCTATGGCGAAAAATCTGAAGCCATGTTAAAATCCATCAGAGAATCTTACCTGCAGAGGGGAAGAAGCAGAATCGGAGAGTTTCTTATAAGAACAAAAAGCGGTGATAAGAGAATATGGGAGTTTTTTAATGCTCATCTTGGCGAATTACCTGACGGAAGAAAAATCATAATAGCTATTGCAGATGATATTACAGAGAAAAAGCAGACAGAAGATAAGTTAAAGGAATTAAGCAAAAGGTTATATGAAACATTTGATAAAACAGCTGTGGGCATTGCCCATGTTTCTAGAACCGGTCAGATCCTCTGGTGTAACAAAAAATACTCGCAGATGATGGGTTATGATTATAATCAACTGTATTCAATGACGGCATTTGATCTTACTCATCCGGATGACATTCTCATGACTCAAAAAGAGAATGAAAAATTATGGAATAAAGAAAATGAGGACTATTATCTGGAAAAAAGATATCTGCGCAAAGATGGATCAGTCTTCTGGGCTAGTGTTACAGCATCAAGAATTGACGAAGGGGATTCAGGAAAAGATTTCGCAATTGCTGTAGTCCAGGATATTGATGAAAGGAAAAAAGTTGAAATAGAGCTTCATGAAAGTGAAGAAAGGTTCAGGATGTCTTTCGAAAATGCTCCCGTTGGCATAGTGCATATTTTGCCCGATGGACACTGGCTTAGAGTAAATGAAAAATACTGTGAAATAATGGGCTATAGCCGTGAAGAGCTTGAAAATATTACCTTCCTTGATCTGACTTATCCCGATGACCGTCAGATTGATCTGGAAAAGAGGAATAAACTTCTTTCCGGAGAAATATCCTCCTTCAAATTAGAGAAAAGATATTTGCGGAAAGATGGAAAGGTGATCTGGACAATACTTAATTGTTCAATGATGACAGAACCTTCAAAGAATCTAAGATATATGGTCTCGGTTCTTGAAGATGTAACTCAAAGAAAGTATGCCGAGGAAGAAAGAGAGCGCCTTTTAATTGAACTAGACCGTCAGCAGGCATGGCTTAATACGGTTGTTCAGCAAATGCCATCAGGTATTGCAATTGCAGAGGTTCCATCAGGAAGGATCATTTATCATAATGAGGAAGCTGCAAGGATATTATCCCACCCAAGCATAGAGGCAAGAGATGTAACAGATTATGGAAATTATGGCGCATTACACCCGGATATGACCCCATTTAAGTCTGAAGAATATCCAATTGCAAGAGCTATAACAGGTGAGACAGTCCGCCAGGAGGAAATGCTTTACCGCCGCGGAGATGCAACTATTGCAAGTCTGCTTGTTAATGCCTCTCCTGCAATTAATAATGAAGGCAAGACAATAGCTGTTATCTGCACATTCAATGACATTACAGAGAGGAAAATGGCAGAAAAGGCCTTAGAGGAGCGCGAAGCTATACTAAGGAGCTTCTATAGCAGCTCTTCTTTTATGATGGGAATTGCTGAGGACTGGGGAGAAGATATTCTCCATGTTTACGATAATCCTACAACCTGCCGCTTCTTTAATGTAAAACCCGATTCCACAAAAGACCAGTTTGCAAGTAATTTGGGCCTTTCAAGATATATTATTGAGCTGTGGCTTAGTAACTATCGGCTTTCTCTTAGGGAAATGAGACCCGTCACATTTGAGTACTTTCATGATAGTAATATGAGCAGATGGCTATCTGTAACAGTAGCTTATATTGGACAGGGATTTTCAGGACATAAAAGATTCTCTTATATAGCAGAGGACATAACTGAAAGAAGAGAAGCAATGAAGAAACTGGAAAGTACAATGTCTGAACTGAAAAGGTCAAACCAGGAATTAGAGAGGTTTGCCTATATTGCTTCACATGACCTGCAAGAACCTGTTCGAATGGTAAAAAGCTTTGCTCAGCTTCTTGAAAAAAATCAGGGGAAACAATTAGATGAAAAAGCAATGAGCTATCTTAGCTATATTTCCGAAGGGGCTGGGCGAATGCAGCAGCTTATTGCAGATCTTCTTCAGTATTCAAGGCTTACAACTCAGGCAAAAACTTTTGAACTAGTAGAATGTAATGAGTTAATAAAAGAGGTTTTAGTCGACCTAAAGTTTAAGATAGAAGAAGAGAAGGCAGTTATTAATTTTTCTGAGTTACCTGTTATCTATGGTGACAAGACTCAATTAAGACAGCTCTTTCAGAATTTGATCCACAACTCCTTAAAATTTAGAAGCGATCATCCACCGGAGATTTCCATAAAATGTGAAAAACGCAAGGATCAATGGCTCTTTTCTATAAGCGACAATGGGATTGGAATTGAAAGTGAATATTTCGACAGGATATTCGTAATATTTCAGAGGCTGCACGAAAGAGATAAATATCCGGGTACAGGAATTGGATTGGCCCTGTGCAAAAAAATAGTTGAGCGCCATGGCGGCAGTGTATGTGTTGATTCTGAACCCGGAAAGGGTACAACCTTTTATTTTACATTGGCAGCATAGCCGAATATTTTCTACAAGCAAGAAATGTGGTGTATTAATGCATGGATGGATTTTGGTATTGTTTACGGACCAATAACTTCATATTATTATTCCAGGTCGTTGAAATTCCCTCTGAAGGAAAAGTAAACGAATAAAGTCGGCAAATAGCATGTGGCGGAAATAAAACGCAAATACTGTATAAGGAATATCTGAAAAAGAGTCAGTACCAAAAAAGGTGAAAGTAAGTAATAAACAATTATTACTTGTTTTCATTTACAAAGCTCAATCAGATGTGAAAAAGGTAATTATACAGTAAAGATACTTAAAGGAGCAATCCTTTCGTGCTTTTGCCGATTATTATTTTTAAAGAAAAGCCTGGGAAAAAGGGCAGGAATTGAGTCCTTTTTCCCAGGCTTTTTTGTAACTTCCAATTATTCGGTGAATATTTTATCTATATAGCACCACTTCCAGTTTTCTCCAGGTTGGAATGACTTTATAACAGGATGTTTCGTCTGATGAAAATGTTTTGTAGCGTGTTTATTTTTTGAGTTATCACAGCACCCAACATGCCCGCATGTTAAACACAGCCTTAAATGCACCCATTCATCTCCCATTTTTAAGCATTCTTCGCATCCTTCAGGAGTCTTTGGCTGTGGCTCTTCTTTTATATTATCAATATGTTCACAACTATCTTGCATCTGTTATCCTCCATAAAAACTGAAATAAATAATTAAAAAGGTGTGGGGCCTTCAAATGATCTTATATCCCATTGGGCTAACTTTGCACTTTCATTGTACGTACTTTGCAGAAAATCCATTATTAGTACTTCAGGTGCATGGCTTTTATATACATCCTTATAGGGAAGTATAAACTCACCTAAAGTCATGTTAAAGGATGCAGCCTCAGGTTTTATCTTCAAAGAATCAAATCCTTTTGGAGCAGGGTAAATGTATGAATAGAAAGCTGCCGATGGATACCTATGATCTCCAGGCCAGAAACCAAAAGAAAAATTCTCTTCATTTTCAGCAAAACGCATTATTATTCCACCGTAATCTGGTGGAGGAACAATCCTTCCCGAATACCGCGTCTCATTTAGATCAAACGACCCCCAGTAAAACTGCACAGGACTGCTTTTACCTCTGAAAGGTGTTCTGAAATCCTCAAAGATCAATGAACATTGCGCAGTTATCTCCCACCAGTCAGAAACATAGCTGCTGTCGTATGAGCAATGAACCTCATCTTTGTCGCAGGCAATAGGCTCATTTACTTCGGCAGGAAGAGTATTAATATTAACTTTAATGTCCAGTTGCCTTAGATCATTCATAAACTCTTGGTAGAAATCGGCTACAGAGCGGGGGAATAATGAAATTGTCTTTGACTGGTCGTTTATCTTATGAATTATCATCTTATGATGAATGAAATCGAAATTAATGTCAAAGGCTTCATCTTTGTATGGAATAAGTCCTGTTGTCATTCCGGAAGAAGTAACATAAAAAGCAACTTGCCACCAGTGATTTATAAATGGGTGAAGAGTAAGTTTTACCTTTCCTACAACCTGCATCCACATATGCAATGTATCAAGAGTGTCTTTCCATTTTTCATATGGCAGATCGGGCCATTTCTTTTGCTGCTTTACTCGCTCCATAATGTCGCCTAATTTTATTTTATGAATTAGATCTTATTGAATCTTCCAGTCCAACAAAATAAATACTCCCTGGAGTTTTTTCCTTTGCGATAAGTGCATCATATAAACCAACATACTTCTAAAGCTAAAAAAAGACTATGCATTATTGTGGTATTAAACTGGCATTAAACTGGCATGGAAAAACTATATGAAAAATCTATTTTTAATATTAATTTTTCCGAAGTAATTTGATATCGAAATATTAATTTATAGCAATTTCCTCAAAATATAATTAGCGGAGCAATAAAAATGCATAGGACGATTCTGTTTCTTTCCACTCTGTTCCTTTCAGTTCTGATATTCATTAATCCACTTATGGCAGAAGAGGTATCAATTAAGGTAAAAGCTCTGAACCTCCACGGAACACTCGAGGTCCCATCTACGGATAAACCGGTTCCATTAGCTATTCTGATTGCTGGCTCTGGTCCAACTGACAGAGATGGTAATAATCCTGGTATTCCTGGGAAAAACAATTCACTAAAGCAGCTAGCTGAGAAACTTTTAGCCCAGGGCATTGCATCATTCAGATATGACAAAAGAATGATAGGTAAAAGTGTTGCTTTCATCGGATTAAAAGAGCAGGATGTTACTCTAGAAGATTTCATACAAGATGCTCAAGATTGTGCAGAGTATTTCAAAAAAGATAAAAGGTTTTCGAAGATCATTTTTATAGGGCACAGTGAAGGCTCGCTGATAGGTATGCTAGCCTCACAAAGGACAAAAGTTGAAGGATTTGTTTCAATTGCTGGGCTTGGACGCAGGCCGGATGTCGTACTGGCAGAGCAGTTAAATGCTCAAGGAATGCCTGCTGATTTGCTAAAGGAATGCTCTACAATAATAGATAGCTTAAAGGCAGGGAAGACAGTTGAAAAAGTTAGTCCGATATTATTCCCACTCTTTAGACCAAGCGCTCAGCCTTTTATTATTTCGACATTTAAATTCGATCCCGCAGTTGAAATATCAAAATTGCAGTTTCCCGTTCTTATTCTTCAGGGAACAACAGATATTCAGGTTAGTGAAGCTGATGCAGATCTGTTAAATAAATCTGCAAAGATGCCTACACTTAAGATCATTAAAGATATGAATCATGTAATGAAAATGATCCCTACAAAAGATAGAATGGAGCAAATTAAGGCATACAGCGACCCCTCGTTTGAGATCTCTGTGGAGCTTGTAAAAAGCGTTACAGATTACATTAAAAAGCTCTAATTAATTAAACTATTATGCTCCGGAAGGGAAAAATAAAAAGTTGTTCCCTTCCCGGGCTCTGATTCTAACCAGATCTTTCCGCCGTGGTGTTCAACTATTTTCTTGCAGATGGCAAGGCCTATACCTGTGCCGGGATATTTTTCCTTTTCGTGCAGCCTTTGGAATATGTGGAATATTCTTTCATAGCTGTTTGTGTCTATACCTATTCCGTTATCCTTTATTGAAATAATCCACTTTTTATTATTTTTTTCTGCACAGATGTCTACTTCGGGAGATTTATCTGAGTGGAACTTTATTGCATTTACAACAAGGTTTTGCAGGAGCTGGTGCATTTGTGTAGGGTCGGCATAAACACAGGGCAATTTTGCTGCTGTTATCTTTGCTTTCTTTTCATCGACAAGTATTTGAATATCATTTAGTACTTCATTGTAAATATTATTTAAGTCAACCCTTTCAAACTTCTTTGCCTGTGAGGTCACCTTAGAATATTTAAGGAGGTCTTTTATCAGATTCCCCATGCGGATTGAACCATCAACTGCGTAATAGATATATTGTTTTGCCTTATCATCCAATTGATCTTTATATTTCTGATCTAGAAGTTTCATGTAATTAGCAACCATCCTTAGTGGTTCCTGAAGGTCGTGCGAAGCAATATATGCAAATTGTTCCAGCTCTTTGTTTGAACGTTCCAGTTTTTGAAGGGCATCTTTCATTTTCTTCTCGGTTTGCTTTATTTGCCGCAGATCTATGCCTATACCAATTTGTATTCCATTATTGAGTCTTATATTAGACCATGAGCTTTCTGCAAGTGAACCGTCTTTAGCAGTTAGTGGAAATTCACGCCATTCAGGTTCTAAAGACTGCATAAATGAAATGGCGGCCTCCCGTACTAAAGGATCAGGATAAACCTTTTCTATGAAATTTCCTTCAGAAGCATCATCCATCGTCCATCCTAATACTTTGTGGAGAGCCTCATTAAAGCGGAAATGTTTAAGATTAGGATCATAAATTGTTATCATAACGGGAATGGAGCTAAAGATGCCTTCAAAAAGCTCTCTTTCGCGTTCAAGAGCAATTTCTATTACTTTGTGTGCAGTAATGTCTTTTGCTGCACCATAACGTATGATTGTCCCTTTACCAGCTTTATATTGTTCAGAACTGCTTATGCTATGTATGTACCTTAATTCTCCATCCGGGCGGAATATCCTGTATTCTACATCTACAGCACTTCCTTCTTTATGGTGTTTTGCAGCGACTCCTGTTATCATCTCTTTGTCATCAGGGTGAACCATACTTAGATATTCATTAATGTTAATTTGTCTTTTCCCGGACTCTAATCCCAGAATTTTGACAAGCTCATCTGAAAGTTCAATTTCGCCAACAGAAACATCCATGACCCAGCTCCCTACATGCGCAAGGTTTTCTGCTCTTTCGAACATTAACTGACTGCGCTTGAGTTCTTCTGATAAAAGCCTGTATTCTTCTTCAGACTTTAGTAGTCTCTTATAACCAAAAGATCTTTGTACCTGTACGTATGTTATAACCCATAAAATTAAGGTTACAATAAGCTTGTTCATAAAAATGGTTTTCGAAGTGAGATTTTCCGGATCGGCATTGTAATAGTTGATCCAGATAAGGCAAGAGATTATTGCTGCAAAAGCAGAGATCTTCAGCTTACCCATTATCTTATATGGAATAGTCAACAGGGGAATCAGATACAGGATCTCTATTGCATACCCAAGATGTGTATTCAGGTCCAGAATAAAAATTAATGCTATTGCCAGATAGCTAAAGAAAATATTTGGTCTTAGATTATCCAGATTCTTTAAAAAATTGGTCATAAGCTAAGTGTCTATATTATAAATACTTACAATTTCAATTGGAGAATTTTAGAACTTAAAACAAATTAGGAAAATAAACAGCTGCTTATTTTAATGCCGTAAACTATCAACAGGTTTTTGGCAATACAAGGCTAAAAGACTTCATGGATAGTTTGGGTATGGGCAAAATAGTCCCCATATTTTTAATTAAATTATGAGCTGTGATCCATTTCAAACCGATTTGCTTTAGCCATATAAAAACTTCAAAAAACAATAAAAAAAGCATCCGTCAGACTCTTCTAACTTATTAATAAATAGCACATTACGGCATTTTGTGCGCTAGGTTACAAACCTGATAAACTACTTTGTATGTTTGAAGGAGAAAGTTTATATTCTTTTGATACCTTCATAGAAAGGAGGATCTGGTATCATACTTTAACAAACAATAAGGGAGGGGTAATTGTGAAAAGTATGTCTATATTAAAATATTTTAAACTATTCTTATTTGTATCTTCCATTTTATTTCTCACAAGCAATCTTGTTTATTCTCAATCAGGAAACGGTTATGCAAATCCCTGTTCAGTTACAAATGGGGATACGATTAAATTCCACATTTCAACTTCTCAGCCGCTCTTTGAAATAAAGATATCAAAGCTTGGGGCTACTGAGACACTTATGGGAACCTATAGTAATATCACAGGCGGAGTAAGGGCTGTACCGGAGAGCTCTTATACGACAGGCTGTAAGTGGCCTGTTAGCTTTAGCCTGGTTATTCCCGAAAGCTGGCCTTCGGGGGCCTATGCGGCGCGTTTCCCTTTGCTAAATGCTGATTCAGCCGGTAAATCAACAATCCTTTTCTTTGTAAAAGAAAAACAGCCGTCAACGTATTCAAAACTTTTGATCGTTCTTCCATACTTTACATGGGTAGCTGAAAATGATTTCGGCGGTAAGAATACTTATAACGAAACATCCTCTTATGGGCAAAGGGCAAACAGACTATCTTTGAACAGGCCGTTTTTTGCAGGAGGCTATGCTCAGTTCAGATCCTGGCCTCTTCTGCTTATGAACTGGTTTGACTCAAAGGGAATAAAATATGAGATCGCTACAGACCTTGATGTCCATAACTCACCTTCACTTCTTAAAAATTACCAGACCATAATTGCTGTCGGACATGATGAATATTATTCCAGGGCGCAGAGGACAGGCATAGAAAACTACCTGAACAGCGGGGGAAAGTTCATTAACTTCTCTGGAAATACCTGCTGGTGGCAAATACGAATGGAAGAAAACAACAATGTCCTTGTTTGCTATAAAGATCCCACACTGGATCCTCTCTCTGGCATAGCCGATTCACTTGTGACAGTAAATTGGTATAAACCACCTGTAAATTATCCGGAAAACCTTTTCTTAGGTGCCAGTTACCGTAATGGCGGATATGTAAATGACATTCATCATGACATATTTACATATGGGCAAGGATATGGCGGCTACACTGTTTATAATTCTCAGCACTGGGTATATAACAATACAGGACTAAAAGATGGGGAGGTATTTGGCAGAGATCCAATAGACTCTCTCTCAAGCATTGTAGGATATATAACTGACGGAGCATTATTTTCCTGGCAAAACGGAATTCCAAAACCTCTTAGCACAGATGGTACACCATCTGACTTCAGGATACTTGGTATTTCTCCAGCTGTAGGGGAAGGAGGGAAGATTGCAGACCATCACGCAACTATGGGAACATATATAAACAGTAAAGGTGGTACAGTCTTTAATGCATCTACTGTCTATTGGGTAAATGGCCTTGCAAAAAATCCCGCGGTTCAAACAATTACAATGAATGTCCTTGATAGATTTATGAATAATACATTCCCGCCAGAAATAACAAGATGGAGCCCATTTGTTGTTGAAACAGATACAATAAATGGCGAAATAGTGCAGGTAAATAAAAGGGAGATCCCGGTTCAGTCTGGTGATACAACAAGGTTTTCCGTGCAGGTTCAGAATCCTGCAGGTGAAGTACTACAATATGCCTGGTTTGTAAATGACCAGCTGGTGGGGACTGATTCTGTTTATACACATATAGCCGACACAGCGTCAGCAACTGCAGTAAAAGTTGTTGTCTTTAATTCAAAAGATTCATCGTCAGTAAGCTGGATGCTGAAGAAAAATAATCCTGTAGGCGTAAGAGATCATCTGGTTGTAAAGAAATATGATCTTGAGCAAAACTATCCGAACCCGTTTAATCCTTCGACCAATATAAGGTATTCGCTTGCTTCCGAAAGCAAAGTTAAGATAACCATTTATAATGGACTTGGGCAGGTAGTGGCTGTTCTGGCCGATAAGATTCAAAGTGCAGGAAATTACAGTATTACATGGAAGGCTTCTAACTTATCCTCAGGAATTTATTTCTACTCAATTGAGGCCGGATCAACAAATGGGAAGGATAATTTCAGATCGGTTAAGAAGATGATGCTCATTAAATGACGACATGTGCCGCCATTTAAGATAAGTCCTCTGATTATAAATATCTATTGGGAAAATGTTTTGATAAGAAAATGTCTTGATAGTTTCGGCGATATTCTTGATAATAACTGTGAAATATTTTCTTAAGATATTTTAAGGAGGATTGAGATGGACATTAAAGAAGTAATGACAACCAATGTTGAGATCATCAAACCGGATATTTCTATAATGGAAGCGGCTACAAAGATGAAGACGTTAGATTGCGGAATACTTCCAGTATATGAAAATGACAGGCTTATTGGAATGATCACGGACAGGGACATTGCCATAAGGTCGACTGCTGAGGGTAAAGATCCAAAGACTGATAAAGTCCGTGATGTAATGACGAAAAAAGTCGTCTACTGCTATGAAGACGAGCCAATTGAGCATGTAGCCAGAGTAATGGAGGAGAACAAGATAAGAAGGCTCATTATTCTGAACCGCAAGAAAAGGTTAGTCGGCATTTGCTCACTTGGTGATCTTGCTTTGGTAACACATAATATGAAACTTAGCGGTGAAGTACTTGAGAAAGTTTCCGAACACTGATTCCCATTCAAGTACTAATATCCATTTGATCAGAAATAAAAGACCGGCAGATTAACAATTGCCGGTCTTTTCTATTTTGTTTAAAATCATTTATCTAGTTTAGGATTCCAGTGCGGAGCTTTTCCCTGATCAATGTACTGAATTCTTTTTGTATCAGTATCTATTATATAAAGATTAGACAACCATGTACTTTTATCTTCTGTAGGATAAGTATTGACTGCAAATGCTATATATCTGTTGTTAGCTGAGAATTCAAAAGGATTAAAATCAAAAAACTTATCACTTGTCGATTGCTCTGTTAATATATTTTTGAACCCATTATAATATGTGCTAAGTCTACTCTTATGCTCAACATAATTGATTTCCATAATACCTATTTTTGAATAGTCCGGAGAATATTTTGGCATGAAAAATATGTAATTATTATCTGCAAGGAGAAGAGTATCTACTTTCTTTGTATCTATGTTGTATGTTGCCAATACATCTGCTGTATATGGCCTTCGTGAAATTAAAACAAGCAGATCATTTTTGTTTGGGTTAAAGTCACAAACAGATGCATTTGTTCCCCCAATGTTCCGGGTATCTGTTAATAATACATTTCCCGAGTTATTAAGATCTGATAGGTGGATCTCATAATCAACATCTGTAAATGTAATTGCTGGCTGATATATGAATCTGAAATTGTCTTTATAGAAATATATATGTGCTTCAAAATCCAGTAATTTCTTCTTGTTTGATCCATCGGCATTCATGATATATGTACATTGATTTTCGCCCATTCTGTGATACGAAAATATTATCTTTTTCCCATCTGGCGTCCAGCGGGGGGAGTATGCTTCATAATTGTTTCCAGGTGTAAGATTAATTGTACTGTCTTTTTTTGTGTCATATATGTAAATATCACATAATTGATTCTG
>JAUZPB010000135.1 GCA_030706145.1 Bacteroidota bacterium | reverse complement strand
TCTTAAAGCTATTTTCTTAAAGCATCAATAATTATAAATGGAATGCTTAAAGACCATTCTCCATTTATACTGCTTATCTTGTTAATTCTTAGCTCAATTTCCTTAAATACTTCTTTTACTCTTTCTGGTGGAACCAGTGAGGTCCAGCTTTCAAGAAAAGCATATTGTATAAATGGATAATTAAACATAGCAGTCCCATCTGTAAAGCGGTATTTGAATGAATCTTTGGTAATTTTTGTGATCTCAAAATTATTCTTTAATAGTAATTCTTCAAATTCAGCTACAGGACGCCTCTTTTTATAAATGTGTTCTTTTAATCTTGGTATTACTTCTTCTAACTTAAAATCCTCAAGAACTTCTATAAATGTTTTATAAAATTCAATCATCGTCTCATCTAAATTTACACTGGCAACAAACTGCGCTCCAGCTTTAGCAATCCGGCTTATTTCCTTGAATGCTTTTTCTATATCCTCAATGTTGTTTATGCCATTATTCGAAACTATCAGGTCGACTGATGAATCGGGCAGAGGTATGTTTTCAGCTACTCCTTTTATAAGCTGAATATTCTCTGTTCTAAATATTTTGATCTTCTTTTGTGCAATCTCTATTGCTGCTTCCCATGGGTCAATTCCATAAACCTTAGATGTCTTGCCAAGCCTGTGGGCAATTTCTATAAGCGGAAAACCAAGCCCAAAACCAATATCTATTACCGTCAGGTTATGCTTCATCTTAATTGCTTCTAAAAGCTTAAGACCAAATGGTGCTGACCATAAAGGCAGCTCGTCTACGACAGAAACAATTTCTTTATTGCTGAAATCATATCTGGAATTTATAAACTCATCCATTTTTTTTTGATTTCCCCTTTTTTATTCTATGCAGAATTATTTGCCAGAGTGAAGTTAAACCAAATCCATGATTATTTAAAGGAGTGATTATGAATTAATTGCAAAATTTCTGAATAAATACTCAAAGAAATTCATGTCTGCCTGCAGTTTTGGGTAATTCTGCTTTGACAATTGAAAATTAAAAAGTATTTTGTTGGCGCTTAAAATCTTTTGTTTATTTTATATGCTATTTATAAAATTTTTACAAATAACAACGATCAGTCCCAAAAAAGATCATTTCGAAAAAGCATTCCATCAAAATGAATTATTACTGTATATGCGGACAGTTCATTATTTAAATAAAAATAGCTTTCAAAGTAGAGGTGTAGAAAATGACCAAAATGAATTTACCAAAATTCTTCAAGGCCAGTTTTCGTCTGATTATTTTAGCAGTTTTTCTTTGCCATCCGGTTTATGCCGGAGGAGGGAAACTTACTGGTAAGGTAATCGATAAGAAAACCGGAGAACCATTAGGTTTTGCTAATGTGGTAATAACGCATGTCATTCAAAACGGAAAAGAGGTCCGTCTCTCAATGCCAATGGGCGCGCAGACTGAATCCGACGGATATTTCGTTATTTTGAATATCCCTCCTGGTGAATATTCAATTAGGACAAGCGTTGTTGGCTACAATTCAGTTGTTGTCAAAGAGGTTAAAATTGATCCTGATAGAACAATTACTCTTAATTTTGATCTGGATGCAACTTCAATTGAACTTAACGAAATTGTAATTAATGCGAAAAAGGAAATAATTAAAGCCGACGTATCCAGTACTCAGGAGCTTATCTCATCTGAAAAGCTCAGTAGTCTGCCTGTTATACGAGTAGATGAATATCTCGGTAAACTAAAAGGTATTGAACTTGCCAGTACTTCTGATGGCTATGGCCTTCAGGTTAGAGGCGGTGCTATTAGGGAAACTGATATCAGGATGGATGGTATTTCCCTTCAGGACCCAAGATCGGGCAACTCTTACCTGGGATTTAATTCAACGACTGTCAACGAAATTCAGGTCCTGACAGGTGGTTTTGAGGCTAAATATGGCGGTATTAGATCCGGACTTTTGGATGTAAAAACAAAAGAAGGGAGCCGCGAGAAATTTACAGTTGCCATAAAAACTGATTATACTCCTGAAGGTCAGTATAGATTCTTCGGAACAAATCCTTTTAGCAATGATTCATGGATATATAAAATTTATTCAGGTCAGTATGCTTTTACAGGTGCTCCGAATGATGAAAATGTACCTTTAGAGCTAAGAGACTTCAAGGGTTGGAAAAAAACTACTAGCCCTGTTGCTATGAAGGCACTGGATTCTTTGCAGAAATATGACCTCTGGAGAATGCAGCACCCACAGTACGGTGTAGCAAATAGGCCTGACTTTAATATAGAAGGAACCGTTACCGGTCCTTTTCCTTTGCCTTATACTGCTTTTATGGCAGCATTTAAGTATCAGAACCAGCAGTATGCTCTGCCTCTTGGCCCTAGAGATGACTATACCGACTGGAATGGTCAGTTAAAACTGACAACCAATCTGGAAAAAATGAAATTCTCTGTAAATGGTATGTATGCAAGAGTCTTAAGCAATACTATTGGCTCTTCTGTTAGCTATGATGCATCGCAAAGATTCTCTTATATGAACAATAGCTCTCGTGATGCTGTAAGCAGGCAGCTGCAAGCTATTTCCGGAGGCTCTTTTATGTCTCTGTGGAATAAAAGCCGCTACCAGTATTTCGAACAGACTTTCGGTATGGGCGGAGCTAAGTTTACTTATGTTCCAAAACAAAACCTGTTCTACTCTCTTGAGTTCCAGATGGGCTATACCGGCCAGGATATATCACCTATGATGATGAATATGAATGCCGACTCAAGTCAAAACTATGTAAGAATGTACAGCAAAGTTGCTAAGAACTGGTATGTTTTTAGCCTCCCTACTTCAGGTGTCCCAAACGGCACAACCCTTCTTTCTCCTGACGGTATGGGAAAGTTTAATATGTATGGCGGCGGACAGTGGGCCGATTCATCTTATTCATATACTTATCAGTTAAAAGGTGAAATGACCTGGCAGATTGATAAACACAACGAATTCCAGGCCGGCTTTAATGCAGGAATGCAGGATATTAGAGTCTATGCGGGTTACTGGGATCAGTCAGCACTTGCTTTTACTCCAAACTCATGGCAGTATTATAAAGCTACTCCTTTAGACATAGGACTCTATGCTCAGGATAAACTCGAATTTGAAGGCCTTATTCTTAACGTTGGTTTAAGACTCGATTACTTTAATTCTATGAAGAAAAAATATGAGGTCGGCTTCCCGGAAGATGCTGATTATAGAAAATTCTATACAGACATATATAGTGATTTGGACGGCTCATATAACAGCTATGCAAGATGGCTTTTATTCAGGGATATGATAGGTAACCCTCCTGGTTGGCCAGAGACTGATAATCCTGTACAGGTTAAACTTTCACCAAGACTCGGCGTATCATTCCCGATTACTGAAAGAAGTAAAATGTATTTTAACTATGGATATTTTTATCAGAGACCTGCTACTTCTATACTTTATAATATGAAGCTAAATTCTGGTTCTACAATAGTGCCGACTCCTGATATGAACATGGCTAGAACCGTTTCTTATGAGTTTGGTTATGAACAGTCATTCCTGGAAGATTTCCTATTTAATATTACAGCATATTATAAAGATGTCTCGGATGAGCCCCTTTCCAGGACGTTTGTAGATTACTATGAAACAAATCAGGTGACTAAATATTTTCCTGATGCTTATAGCGATACAAGAGGTGTTGAGCTGAGACTTGAAAGAAACGTTGGCAGGTTCGTAACCTTCAGCGCTATGTATGACTATATGATAAAGAGTTCAGGTACGGCTGGTTATAAGACTATATATGAAAATCTGGCAAAATACAGGGAAAATGCAATTAGAGATGCTAACCAGACTACTCCAATTCCTCAGCCCCGTGCAAACATAAACTTGAACCTGCACACTCCTGAAGATTATGGAATGATCTGGGGCAACTGGATGGCTAACATTTTCTTTGAATGGAAAGATGGCGGACAGGTATTGCTGAACAGCGATCAGACACTGAAAAAACTACAACAGTGGGTTGATGTGGTTAACTACTGGAATATAGACTTTAAATTATCTAAAGAACTGTCTCTTGCCAATAGCACCTTTGAATTATACGTTACAATCCAGAACCTGACAAATAATAAATGGCTCAATACGAGTAACTTTACTACGGCTCAAAGCAGTGCCTACAGACGCGCTTTGCAGGAAAATGGTGGTAAATGGGGTGAATATAAACAGGACTATCTGGCCAATACTCTTAAGGGCGGTTGGGAATGCATCCTCTTCCAGAACCCGAGAAGAATTTCAGTTGGTGCCCGTGTAAATCTTTAATATACTAAGCTAAAAGGTAGAAAATGAAAAATAAAACTACACTGATTTTTTTATTTATACTGTCACTGATGCTCACAACTGACTTTTGGGCGCAGAGCAGTAATATGACTCCAATCTTTGATCCGCCTGCAATGGACATAGATGTTGGTAATATTCAGTTTTATCTCCAGCGTAAGTATGGACTAAATCAGAATGAGGCAGGTGGCCTTTCTGTTGAGCCTAGCTGGAACTTTGATGGAAAAGCTGAAAACTTTGTCTGGGGGCGCGATCGCTACCGCCAGGATATGATGGCAAACTTGTTTCAGCCCCTTATCTTTGTAAATGGCGTCGTTGACCCTTTCGGAAAGAAAAAGGTTTATTCTGTTCACCCGACTAGAGTTGACAAACCTGTTAACCTTTGCGAAGTCGACTGGGGCCGCCAGATAAGACGTTATAGACCTCCTCACGTTGTCGTAGATGGTATTAGCTATGACGCTCCTTATCTTTGGTATGTAGATAAGAATATTGAAGCCGATATTAAAGTTGAATGGGAAGATGTCTTTGAAAATGGCTTCCGCTCACATGTCCAGGTCTATGCTTTTGCTGACCCGGATAACGATGACTTTTTGATCTGGAAGGCAACCCATAAGTTTACTGGCGAAGTAGTTGTTAGCTATAAGAGAACAGGACCTAATGGTACATTTAGCTCAAGAGATACAATGCCTAGCCAGACAGTACAGTTCTACTGGCCTGTAACCTGGACTATGGGCCCAAGTAAGCTGGGAACTTATAAGATCACTAACAGTTATGGCGGTATCCCTACTGACGATATGAATAACTGGTTCTCCAGAAAATCAAACCTCGTTAATGGTACTATGCGCGATTCTCTTAAGATCGCTTACTACTTTGATAGGTCTGATCTTACTCCAACTTCTTATCCTAATGGATCGAAAGATGGCTCAGGTGACCCCGATAAAACAAATGGATATCTTTACTCTACACAGATACCAGGCTATGCTCTGCTTTTTGCAAGTAAAAATCCGCAGGAAGTAAATACTGATGATCCAGCTCAGCCTTTTGCCCTTTCTTATGCCTCTATCAGACAGGACAAATGGGCAGACAAATATGAAGAGAATGCACTCCTTTACAGCGGACGCCATCCGCTTATGGGAAGATTTCCTACTCCTGAAACTCTTCAGCAGTTCAGACCAAATAAGGACGAGCAGGGTGCTATGAGATTTGTTGTTACTGGTCCATATCAAACAACACTGGACAGGGCTAAGAACAGGGCCGACTCTGTTACTTTTGTCTATGCTATAGGTGCTGGCAGTATTGGAATCGATCAGGCTAAACAACTTGGCAGCGACTGGTTTGCAAATAAAATTACAGATCAACAAAAAGATGATGGCTTTATAGAACCTGGTAAGGATAGTTTGTTTAATACACTAGACAAAGCTTATTTTGCCTGGGCACAGATAAATAAGGGTATTAAACTCCCGGCTGCTCCTCCTCCTCCGGATATTAATGTAAAATCTGGTCCAAAAAAAGTTACTGTAAGCTGGTCTTACCCTGATAATTCATATTTTCAGGACGCTGTTACTGGTGTAGATGACTGGAGCGAATGGAGAGTCTACAAAAAAAGAGGTGCATTCCAGACTTTTGACCCACTCGAAGGTGGCGCAATTGTTAAATGGGAACTCGTATTTTCAACTAAGGATAGAAATGTTCAGTCCTTCATAGATACAAACGTTACAAGAGGTATTGATTACTATTATGCTGTTACTGCCGTAGACAACGGTACTCAGAATACTACAGGCTTTAAGCCTGGAAGCAGACTTGAAAGTTCAAGATTTGTCAATATGACTCCCTCTCCTGCTGTTCCTGTTGAACCTGGCTTGAATACCAGCAACCAGGTTAGAGTTGTTCCAAATCCGGCTACAACTGCCGCAGGAGCTGCTCTGCAAGGCGGTCATCCAGATAAAATATCTTTCTTTAACTTACCAGTTCAATGTAAATTGAAAATCTTTACCGAGGCAGGCGAATTAGTCTGGGAAAAAGAACACTATGGCTCTGGTGATCAGGAATGGGATCAAAAGACTGATTCAAATCAGTACGTTACAAGTGGCTTATATATTCTGGCTGTTATTGACTGCAAGGATGAAAATGGCAAGGCACTGGATAATCAATTTGTAAAATTTATCATTGTAAGATAAGAGTTGAAAAACTCAATTATGGAGATAAAAATGAATCTTAAAATAAAGCATATATTACTTATTCTGATAGGATTTGTGGTTCTATGCACTCCGGTCCGTGCCCAGTTCGAAAAAAAGGCCCAGGTCGGAATGAAGTTCTTAAGCAATCCTGTCGGCGCTGAAGCAATCGGTAGAGGTACTGCTGGAATTAACAGTACCTTTAATTCAAACGGTATTTTCTGGAATCCGGCCCTTCCTAGCTTGATGAATTCTAACATAGATGTCAGTTTGAATTATCAAAAATGGATTGCCGATATCTCTTATAACGCTCTTGCTGCTAGCGTTAATGCATTTAATTTCGGCGTCGTAACACTTAGTGGTACAATTGTTAATTATGGCGAACTCTATCAGACTATAAGATCAGGTGAAGGCTATTTGGAAACCGGCACTTTCACTCCTACTGCCTTTACTCTTGGACTTGGCTTTTCTCAAAAAGTCTCTGACAGGTTCTCTTATGGCTTAAATGCTAAGTACGTCTATCAGGACCTTGGTTCTGCCTGGGTCTCGACTGGTGATTCCTTAAATGACCCGAACTTTACAAAGAAAATGAAAAAATATGATATGGGTACCTGGGCTATTGATATTGGTACCTTTTATGACTTCGGTTATAAGGGTATTACATTTGCAGCTACTTTATCTAATATTTCCCGTGAGCAGAAATATGAAGATGAAGACTTCCCGCTGCCTTTTTCTGTAAACTTCGGCGCTACTGTCTCTCCTATTAAATTTCTTGTAAATGACTTAGGAGACCATGATCTGATCTTTATGGTTGAATCCCACCATCCAAGAGATTTTGGTGAACAGGTTAAGTTTGGTCTGGAATATAATTATATGAAGACTTTTTACCTGAGAGCCGGACAGGTTACAAACCAGGATGAAAGAGGATTTACTGCTGGCGTTGGTTTTAGAAAAACAATCTCAAGCTTCCCTATCAGGATCGATTATGCATACCAGAATGGCGGAATCTTTGGAGGACTGCACTACTTTACAGTCGCAGTAAGCTACTAGAAAAAAGTATCTTAAATAAAAGATATATAAACAAAAGCGGGACCCAAAGTCCCGCTTTTGTTTTTCTTCTTAAACGTCTTTTTCACAGTATTAATATTTAGTCTTTTTTTTTACACTTTTCCCCCTTTTGCTTTTAGCATCCCTTCCTTACTTACACTTTCAATAAGAGAAATCTTCATTAATCCTTGACAAACAACAAAAATTTCGCTATTACAACATTCTGATTTTTTACTCTATTTGAAGTCTAAGAGTGCATAAAACTTATACCTGTTTTTATAAACTAAACTATTTGTGCTTGCTGCTGCTGTTGATATCTGCTGGCTTTTCTTTTGCCGGAACAACTGGTAAACTTGCTGGACGAATTACAGATAAAAATTCCGGGCAGGCCCTTACAAGTGCAAATATTATTATCGAATCAGCTAGCCCTGCTTTGGCAGCTAGCTCCGGTCCGGATGGATATTATCACATACTGAACATTCCTCCTGGCACCTATCAGGTGAGTATTAGCTATATTGGCTTTCAAACCACAAACCAGATCATCGCAATTAAAATAGATCAGACAACTACTCTTGATGTTCAGCTCGATTCTGCGGATCATATGACCCCTGAGGTAATAGTCTTAGCAGAGCACAATTTATTACAACGGGATCAAAGCTCAACTGTTCAGTGCATAGATAAAGAAGATTTGGCCATTATGCCTGTAAACTCAATCTCTGAGGTACTTCAGCTTCAAAGTGGTGTCGTTAATTCTTCTGGCCAGATTCATATACGCGGCGGAAGAGCAGGCGAGATTGCATACTTTATTGACGGCTTTAGGATCGAAGAGCCTCTCTTTAACCAATATGAAGCTGAACTTAACAATCAGTCCATCTCTCAAATGGAATTTCTTTCAGGTACTTTTAATGCTGAATATGGCAATGCACTTTCTGGTATCGTAAATATTGTTACAAAAGACAATTCAGACAATTACCATATGAACCTTTCTTACAAAAGAACAAAACTTGGAATAGAAAGGTCAGGTGATGATATAAATGTAAATTATATAGAAGGAACTTTTAGTGGCCCTATCTTAAAAGATGGTTCTTTGGGTTTTCTGGTCTCTGGAAAAAATGTCAGTTCAGATAGCTATTATTATTCTGGCCTTATTCAAAAGACACAAAATGGAAGCCAGTCAATTGAGTTTTCCAAGAGTAAACCATTTGGTTTTAATGATCAATTCTCTTCTGTTTTGAAAATTTCATGGATGCCTTTTGCATCTTCAAAGTTAACACTTCTTGATAATTATTCTAAAGACAGATGGAGAGACTATGAGCACCTTATGCGCTTTATCCCTGATAGTACATATATAAATAAGACTGAAAATAATCTACTAGGACTTAACTTTAGCAGCGCAGCTTCGGACAACTTCTTCTATGATATTCGCTTTTCTTTTTACAGCTATAACTTTCTGCGCTCTATAAACGGCCTTAAAAGTTCTGAATACAGATTCCCTACTTTTTCAACTTTTTCGAACAGCCTGTTTTACTCCAGCCTTGCTTTAACTGCATATGAAGAGCAGAAAACTAAATCATATTCCTTTAAGGGAGATATTAGCTGGCAATTCGACAGGTTCAACCTCTTAAGGGCAGGAGCTGAAGTGAGATCTAATGATCTGCATTATTACTATATAAATAATCCTGCAAATCCGATTGATCAGTCTTTCAGCATCTATAATAAAAAGCCTGTTGAAGCAGCTGCTTACCTTCAGGATAAACTAGAATTTGAGACAATAGTAGTAAACCTGGGGCTGCGCTTTGACTTTTATGATGCAATGACATCTTATCTGAAAGATCCCTTTGATCCAAACTCTTTTACCAATACAAAGAGCAAAACTTCACTTAGCCCCAGGATTGCTGTTGCATATCCGGTACGCGAAAATATGGTCTTTCACTTCTCTTATGGGAAATTCATCCAAAGACCTGAATATCAGCTCCTTTATGATAATTTAGAAAGGATATTTAGTAATAGAGGCATTACTCTTTTTGGCTCTCCTGCTTTAGAACCTCAGAAAACATCTAGCTATGAGCTTGGTCTTATGACTTTACCAATGAAGAACACAACCCTTCAGTTTACTTTCTTTAATAAAAAAATTGAAAACCTTATAGGTGTTGCCTGGAATTACATTACACATCCATATGCTTACTATGTAAATGAGGATTTTGCATCGGTAAAAGGCTTCGAGGCTTCGCTAAAAACAAAATTAAATGATCTTTCTTTTGCTGCGAACTATACTTTACAGTATGCAAAGGGAAGCTCATCAAGTCAGCAGGAACGCTTTAATAATGTATATAATATTGAAGGAGTGCAATCTCTTCGATTACTTCCACTGGATTTTGATGAGCGGCATAAGCTTAATTTTCAAATTGCATATTCCTTCTCTAATGGCGAAGGCCCCTTTGACTTTTTACCCTCACTTTTTGAGAATTCATCATTTAATATTATTGGAAGATATGAAAGCGGCCTGCCTTATACGTTTAATCCTGAGAGGGCAGTCTATGTGGCAGAAAAGAACAATGCACGGCTGCCTGAAAAGATCTCTTTCGATCTGTATGCAAGAAAGTCGTTTTATGCTGGACCCATTCAGCTTGGAGTATTTGTAGACATACGCAACTTACTAAATAGAAAAAATATCCTTTACGTCTACTCTGCTACCGGCTCACCAGAGGATACGGGTGAAAAGACTAAAAAAGCAACTAAGGATTATATGCAGGACCCGGCAAACTATGATTCTCCAAGAACAATATATCTTGGAGTTGATATGGGATTTTAAAAACAGATTACTACTCTGTGCATACACTGCTAAAGACTTGTGTTTATATTGGAAAATAAAAATATGAAACAAACAGTGAAACTGATAATAATACTTTTTCTTATTCTTTTTCAGCCCTTATCTGCGCAGCTAAGACTGGATGCAAAAAATGAAAGAATTGGAAAAGTAAAAACAATACAAGGCCCTATTGACAGGGCTCAAAATGTAATTAATATTAACCGCTTAGGCCAGGTCGTAACCAATATGGGACAGTTCCATCCTTATACAGGCGTTTATCCTGCTGGATGCTGGCCCCTAAGCTCTGGCCATGACCAGATCTATAAAATGTCTTTTGCCGTTGGAGTTCCATATAACGTGGTTAATGCAAGGTCTAATAAAACAAAAGAATGGGATCCTGTTGCTGGATACAATAATAAAACTACAGGTAAGATAGCAATAAGTACTGATAAGTCAACCTGGCCTTTGGATCAAAATGGATTGCCTTACTGGCCCATACGAACTAAATCGGGACTTGATAGTATTGTCTCTCAGCAGGATACCTACTGCCTCTACAGAGATAATACTAATTCTCAAGCTCAAAAACTTAATATTCAAGTCACGCAGACAAGTTATGCATGGAGTACCTCAAAAGACCAGGATTATATTATCTGGAAACTGGAAATATTAAACGATACAGATACACCTAAGGACAGCCTTTATTTCGGATTATACTATGACTTTGATGCTGGTGGAATTGAGGATGAATATAGCAATGATTATTATGTGTGGGATTCAACAAAACAGCTGACTTATGTCGTTGGCCCAACGGGTACTACTTGCTGGGAACCTGGATCAAAACCTTTCCTTTTGGGACTTGCTTTCCTTGAAACCCCAATGGTTGATAACTATGGAAGAGTCGTCCTTGAAAATGGAAAACAAATGGGAATTACCGACTGGCATTATTCAGGTGTAAATACTTCAGCCTGGGGTGATAGTCCTGATGATGATATTGTCTTCTTTAACTGGATGAGCAGCGCTCAAAGCTTAAGAGATGACCAATCAAAACCAAATTTGTTCCATGGGCCAAACCGCCATATTGATGATTGGCGGCTTCAGGATACTGTAAAGGGACTGCAAAGAGATGGTGATGGAGTTGATGGCATTGCCTCTAGCGGCCCATACCACATGGAACCTCACCAGAAAATGTCATTTATATTTGCAGAAGTAGCTCAGCAGGACTTAATTCACCTTTATCAGGTGGCTGAAAGAGTTAAGCAGGTCTATAATAATGGCTTTATGCTTATTCCTCCTCCAAAACCAAAAGTAAAGTTTACTGCACTGGATAATTCGGTTAAGCTTTCCTGGAGCAATGAAAATGAATTCTCATATGTTGATCCCCTGACAGGAAGATCTGCAATTAAGGAATATAGGATATATAAGACAATAGATCCTAAACGCGAAAATTGG
>JAUZPB010000134.1 GCA_030706145.1 Bacteroidota bacterium | reverse complement strand
GCTTTTCCCGAATTTTTCCGCCAAGCCCAAAGTTTCACTATTAATACATGTAAATAAATCAAATTAATTGTATTTTGCCCTGCTCCATTTTGTAACTGACTTTAGCGGAGCTGATGTGTAATGCTTAAAGTTTTAATTCTTTATACTTGAGCTTATATATATTCCTACCGATTGATCGGTAATTTTAATAATTGTTTCGATGATGGAATTTTAACAATGAGATTAATCCAATTTAAGATGAAGATATTTGTTTTAATTGCCCTTTTCTTTTTTGCTCTTTCAAGCGCAATTTATGCTAATGCAGGGACAGCCAAAGAAAGTAAAGGTATTCAATCCAAAGAAAGCACACATACAATTAAATGCGTTTGTAGACAGTCTTAAGAATTATGCATCAGCACTAAATCTTTCAGATATAATTAACAATAACATTATTAAAATCGATAGTATTATGAAAAAGGAGCATCAATATGAACCTTTTTCTAAGACGATCAGATTTCTAAAGGCACCCAGAAAGTAAAATGTCTTAGATAAGCTCATTTTCAGATTATGATTTCCCTGTAAGATCGTTCCGATGGCGGGAGCGGAAATATAATCACAAGCATATGTAAGGGCTTAAGAATACCTGTAATTATTTTTATTACCCTTGGATTCTCAGCTATTACAAAATAAAATGGATAGCCGATTATAAAGCTAGAAAATTTCATTTTTTCAGAATTCATGATAAATGCATCAATTGTCGTATATGCAAGAAGAAATTAACTGCGGAGAGAAGCTTGCAAGCAGAACTGACAGGCTTGCAGCTGTTATTGTTGATTCAGTGGTAGTACTTATTACAGCTTTTATTCTTTTACTCATCATAATTTTTAGTGGCTTTGAGAACTTTTATAATAGCTGTTTTACCGGTAGTTTTATATTAAAGGTCATTTCATATACTTTTACAGGTTCAGTTATTTATTTACCGCTCAATGGATACCTTCTTTATAAATATGGACAGACCATAGGTAAAAGATTCATGGGAATAAAGATTGTTGATATGAATAATAAAGTCCCCTCCCTATATAGGAGCTATTTCCTAAGATCTTTCCTGATTTCACTTTTTGCTATTATCCCAATACTAAACTTTGCAATTATGCTTGATGATTTGTTTATATTTACAAAAAGACAAAGATGCATTCATGATTATTTAGCAGGAACAAAAGTAGTGGACATATAAATATCAAACAATTAAAAGGCTTTGCTGAACGACCTTGTTCCGATGGCAGTGTAAGGATAAAGGGAAATCCTGATTGGAGGAGTTATTTATATAATACCTATCAAAATTCACATGTATTCTATCCAAAAGATATTGCAAGACTCCCATTTTTGGATACACTTTGGATCCAATGCTTTGCAAGGGATGGTAAGGGCATGTCAGATAATGGTTTGGTTTTATTTATTTTAAATAAAGACAAGAAATGACATTGATATTTTAATTGTTCCATTTCAATTGTTACTGTTATTTGATCGTTGGTCTCTGCCACCAAGAATACACAGTACAGTTTAAAACAGCCAAGAGCCATTGCAATCCACTCTTTTCCCGCACTATCGATCAATTAAACCGGTACTCCCCTTTTCTTCCAGGACAATATTGAAGCAGTACCATAAGCTAAAGTTTCTTTATTCTATAAGGAATGATTGCTTTAGAATAATGCGGAATTTGGCCAGATTCGCTCAGATGAGTTATGAACATATACAGATCATGATGATCGATTGTGAGGGAACAGTCTGGGAGAAAATTGCTGAATTGTCATTTGAAATATTTTTAGAAAGGCAGTCACGCAGCCTGCGTAACCGCCCAGAGATAGAGGTGAACTTTTTAGATATATGCTGTTTCACCATGGAGAGCATCATCAAGCCCTTGTTCCTCAGCTTGTTCAGAGACTTTAACTTCGGTAAAGAGGTTGATAACTTTAAGCATAACGTAAGTGAATATAAAAGCATAAACACAGGCAATGATAACAGAAACACATTCTTTTACAAAGAAACCCGTATTGCCCAGCAGAAGCCCATCGGCTCCGGAAGGGTTAATAGAGGTTTTTGCAAATATGCCGAGTAGTATTATCCCCAGGCATCCTCCTACACCGTGAACGCCCCATACATCAAGAGCATCGTCCCAGCCGATTTTGTTCTTAAAGGAAACGGCTACATAACAGACCAGCCCTGCAATAATTCCGATCAGTGCCGCGTCCATTGTGCTGACATACCCGGCAGCCGGAGTAATTGTGGCAAGTCCTGCAACTGCACCTGTAAGAAGACCCAGGAATTTGGGTTTCTTTTCAACACGCCAGGCAATGAAAAGCCATGCAGTTGCAGCAAAAGAAGCTGCGACATCTGTATTTAAGAATGCAAGCCCAGTAATTGCATCAACCTTAAATTCACTGCCGGCATTAAATCCATACCATCCGAACCATAAAAGCCCGGTACCTAAAGCTACCAGCGGGATACTGTGCGGGCCTGAATCAGCCACTCTTCTTTTTCCTACAAAAATAACACTTGCAAGGGCAGCCATGCCTGCAATTGCATGGACAACAATACCGCCTGCAAAATCCAGGACTCCCCACTGCTGCAATATTCCTCCGCCCCAGACCATATGGACAAATGGAAAGTAAACAAATAACAGCCAGGCAATTAGGAATATCAGATATGCCTTGAAAGTCACCCTGTTTGCAAAAGCCCCGGTAATAAGTGCCGGAGTAATAATTGCAAACATCATCTGGTAAGCTATCACAACAAAGACAGGAAGATTATTGGTCTGCGAAAAAGCCTGCATCGGGGAAATCCCCATCAGGAATGCATGATCCAGGTTGCCTATTATTCCGCCCACGTCTCCGCTGAAACAGAGTGAGTAACCAACGGCAACCCAAAGAACAGTTGTTACTCCCATTGAGACAAAACTTTGAATCATTATCGTCAGCACATTTTTCCTGCTGACCAGACCCCCGTAGAAAAACGCCAGGCCGGGAGTCATTAACATTACAAGACTGGAAGCTATTAGCATAAAGCCGGTATTTCCGGTATCCATCTTTACTCCTTTTAGTTATTAATTTTTTTTTGGGGAAAAAGGTGCCTCAAAGCTAAAAGCCTTAAGGCGCAGAAAAAACAGTTAATATTATGAAATAGAAGTAATAAAGTTTGTAAGATGGCTGTAGTAATTTTTATTACAGATTTATAATTCAATTAGCCTGTTCTGTAAAGCATACTGTGTAATCTCGACGTTTGATTTCATTTTCATTTTTTCGAGAATGCGGTTCCTGTATGAATAAACCGTATGGACACTTACAGAGAGTTCACCTGCAATTTCCTCTGCTGAGCGGCCCTGTGCTATTTTGCACATGACCTGATATTCCCTGTCCGAGAGGTTTTCGTGTGCAAGGAGTTTCGTATTGGTCTCAAAGCTCTCGGCAAGTTTTTCAACCAGTGACTGGCTTAAATATTTCCCGCCGTTAACTATTCTTCTGATTGCAATTACAAGCTCATTTGGAGCGCTGACTTTCTTCAGGTAGCCCGATGCCCCGGCTTTAATTGACCTGAGGCCGTAAAGGTCTTCACCATACATACTTAAAATAAGAACCGGCATCCCTGGATAATCAGCTCTTATTTCCTTGAGGGCTTCGAGCCCGCTTTTGCCAGGCATATTAATATCAAGAACGACAATACTGAAATTATCTTTCTTAAGCAATGTGAACAATTCAGCCGCGTTTTCTGCCTCACCTGTTACTTTCATATCCGATTCCTCGGCAACTATCTGTTTTAAGCCTTCACGCACAATGGCATGGTCATCAGCAATCAGTATTTTGATCATATTAACTCCTTTATATATTGGAAATCAGTTATCCAGCGGAATAAATACCGATACAGTAGTTCCGCACTTATCAGCTCCACTTATCTGGACGGTCCCGCCTAAAATAAGCGCGCGCTCTTTCATGCCGAGGAGTCCGAGGGACTTCTGATCAGAAATCTGCACGGGTGTAATCCCCCTTCCGTTATCCGTAATCTCAAGCAAGAGTGCATTGTCTTCAGTCCTTAGAGTAATATCGACCCTGTCGGCAGCAGAATGGCGTGCAATATTAGTCAGGGCTTCCTGGAATATTCTGAAGACTGCCGTGGATTTATTGCGGTCAAGGCTGATCTCATCTCTGAACAAATTAAGTCCGCAGAGAATACCTGTTCTCTCCTGAAAGTCCTGCGCCTGCCATTCGATTGCAGGGACCAGTCCAAGATCATCTAGTATGCCTGGCCTGAGCTGTGAGGAAATCTTCTGAACCGACTCGACCGTCGAATCGATTAAGCCTGAAACCGAACTGATCTTCTCTTTTAACTCCTTCTGGTCTTCCCTGAGTTTATTTGAAAGCAGGGAAATCTGTATTTTAAGAACCGTAAGCACCTGTCCGAGCTCATCATGGATCTCGCGGGCAATCATAGTCCTTTCCTCCTCGCGAATAGACTGAAGATGAGAGGCAAGATCTCTTAGCTGCTCTTTGGATTGCCTTAGCTTTTGCTCGGCTATTTTTCTTTCGGTAATATCTCTTACAATGCTTAAAACATATCTCTCGGGACCCGGCAGCTCAAGCAATGAATTTGAAAATTCAAACCAGATACTCTTACCGTTCCATAAAAGCGATTCCCGTTCGAAGACCGGCTGAATATTCCGGCTGCTTATATCATCGCCATATATAAGGAGGTTTTGCCACTGAAGAGAGGGGTGGTAAATAATTGAAAAGGATTTTCCTTCGAGCTCATCCTTTTTCATTTCCACGGCTTTGCAGAAAGCTTCATTTACCATAATTATTGAGCCCCTCTCGTCTGTAAGGCGCATGCCGTCAACGGAGATTTCCCAAACCCTTCTGAAAAGCATCTCCGATTTATTAAGTGCTTCTTCAGCCTGCCGATGTTCTTTTTTTTCAATCTTAAGGGCTTCTTCGGTTTGGCTCAGCTTTTCAGTCCTGTGCTGTATATGGCTGGCCAGCTCACTGATCATTTTGTTGAAATTGGATGCCAGTATTCCCAGCTCATCCTTTGCATTGATACCGACCGATATGGACAGGTCGCCATGAGTTACCTTATCGGCTGCATCGCTTAGAATTTCAACAGAGCTGACAATATTTTTAGATATAAAAAGGAAAAGCAACATGGTCAGCATCAGCAGGCCTCCTATTCCGAAGAGTGCGGCAAATTTCCTTTCATTAAGCCCTGTTATTCTTGCCTCAAGCAGTTTCTTAAGGGCCGAGATATCAGACGACCATAATTCCATCGAAGAATTTATGGAACGCTTAACAGATATATTAACAACTTCCGGATTTAATTTGTCTTCCATTCTTTTCGGCTTTGAAATAGGAGCGTTTGATAATTCATTCAAAACCTGCATTAGCTCACCCGAGGCATCTATAAAGCCGTTTAATGTTTTTATCAGTCTGTCATCCGGCGGCTCATTATCATTATTTCTGATTCCAGTCAGAATACTTGCCCTGATTGCCCGGCTGTTGGATTGTATGAGGCCTTTAAGTACGATCAGTTGTGAGAATTCCCTGTTATAACCGGCACTATTATCAGGTCCGGATTGAAGGCAGCAGGATTCAAGCTGTGTAAGAAGTTCGAATTCTGCCGGGATTTTAATAAGAGCGGCATCCATCATATAATAGCTCGAAAGATCGGGATCAAGAATAAGGTTCGATGCATCGCCCGCATATGAGATCATTAAATCTATTTTTTTTACGAGTGAGTCATACTCCTGCGATGACTCAAAGAATGCGGAAAAGGATTTGCTTTTAAGATTTTCCCATTCTGTTTTTATCCCGGAAATATGAGAGGCCAGGTTAAGAGTTTTTGAAAAGCGCACGTTATCATTTTCCAGGAGCCTTAAGCTGCTGTCAATGCCCTTTGCCGTCAGTTGGATCTGGTTGTCCGGAATACCTGTGTTTAGCTTTACAGAGCTGTGGGCTCTGTATTCGGACAGGTTTTTAAGCAGATCCCTGATATCCGACAGGTAAACGGTTCCGGTAAGCTCTTTGCTTGCAAAGTCGATTGCAATGTTTTTTTCAGAGACAAGCATGTATAAAAGGATTATAACCGGCAGCAAAAACCCAAAGGCAACCAGCCGGAACTTCCAGGATATGTTAATGTTCCTTATAATTTTGGGACCCAAAGCAATCATCGGATTATCTATTATAAAATGTGCAATGTATATTCTCCCGGTATGCCTAAGGATATGACTTTATTCAACAAGCATAATATCATACTATAAGTTGTGCCGGACGTTTGGCAAAAATAAGAAAAGAAAAACATATTTGGAGAAGAAAAATAGGGGATAAATATTGAGAGCTATTCCTAATGATGAATAATCTGCCTCATCATTATTCAGGCTTCCGGTAATCAGGTTTTCAAAATTCAAATTCACCCCGTCTGAAATAATTATTGAAGAAATCGTAGCCCTTGCAAAGAGCCAGAAACAGGAAATCTTCGTTGCAAGGTTCAGCAGTTATCCAAAAGCTTCGTAATTATACCTGAAAATTTTCAAAAACCTCATGGTCACAATTTGGTAACCGCTTTTCAAAATGTTGCAAAAACGAGCTGTTTTGAAATCATTTTTAGACCTGCGGATCCCGATGGAATTCCATCGGGACTGTCTCTCCGCAAGACTTTTAGTGCAAAAAAAGATTAATTCATTATTCCCTTATTTCTTCTGGTTGTTGATTGTTGTTTAATCCAGCCATCTCTTCACTATTGTTTTCATAGTGTCTCTTTTCTTTTTTCTTCAGATCCGCACGGCAGTCCGGACAGTACTGCCACTCCGGTTTTATCGGATACTGACACTGCTGACAGAAATTATTCGACAGATCATATCCGCAGTGCGGGCAGTATGCTCTTGTTCCGTTAAGTTCACCCTTGCATTCCGGGCAGGTGAATAATTTCAGCGTATTCGGTCTTGTTATCAGATAGATCGTCAGCCCGAAAAACAATGATATTAAGCTAAGAAATGCCCATACTCCCGGAGTCTTTACATCACGTTCTTTTGCATCCACATAAACCCAGGTCGGAAGAAGAAACCAGAGGAATATTCCTGAAATTACAAGAAAAACAGTTGGAACAACCCTGAGTGCGTCACCAAGATCACTTCTTTCAAATCTCCATTCATTATAATATTTTTTCTCATTTACTCTGTCATCGACCTTCATGAATAATCTGCCGGTCAGTTTTCCGCTGTTGTCATAAACAGGAGTTGAAAAACTTGTTGTAGCCGGCTGGAGCAGCGATTCATTCGCATCGCCTTTATAAAAACGCCAGCTGTTCTCTTCATACCATCTGTCGGGCCTTTCGGCTCTTTCAAATTGCGAGAAGTCCACTCGGTCCGCTTTATCTACCAATTTGGTAAGAAAATCGTTCCTGTCCCGGTAGAACTCATCTGCTTTGATCCTGTCGCGGTATTTATCGAAAGCATCATTTATCTTCTGAAAATCTGATGATGGAACGCCAAAGAGAAAATCTCCGGTCATAGACGTCATCCATAGATATTTTTTCGGTTCATCGGCTTTCTGATGCTCTATCATGTATTCCGACTGTAGTTCGTTGATCAGAACCGGGTCAGGCTGCGCTGTTTTGATCCTTGAAGCAATTCCTTTTAAATACTTTGTATTCTGATCCATAAACGAATTGATATACTTCCTGAATTCCTCTTTATGATTCTCATACTGTGCATTATATATTGGTATTGTCGCCAGCAGAAAAACAATTGAGATTCCGGCAATTATTGCAGCAGGTATTGCAAGTCTGCGAATTAATATTCTTTTACTCATTTTTACTCCGAATGATATTTTTTAATTAAAACTGTTTTTTCTCTTCGATTCCATCAGCAGGATAGGAGCCATAGCAAGCGTAATAAATGATCCTGCAACAAGTACAACTATAACAGAGATACCGACTCCTCCCAAGGACTGGACGATCCAATTCTTTTCAATAATTTCCCAGAATGGCATTTGTGTTATCTGAATTTTAATAAAATAGATAAGTGAGAATAAAAATATTTCACCGAATACTATCTGCAGGACCGGAAGTAATTCCACGCCTGTCCTCTTTTTAGATGGTTTCGGAACCGATACGGAAACTTCCGCAAGAATATTGCCGAACAGATCCTTTGCCGGCTCTTCCTCTTTCAATTCTGAAAGCATATCCATTGTTTCTTTCAGACTTTTCAGATATTCCCTGCAGCCTTCGCAATTTTCAATATGCTCTTTCATTTCCGAATGTTCTTCTTCCCGTCCTTCAAGGAAGTAAAGATCCAGTATATGATTTTTATTTTCGCAATACATATCAGTGCTCCATCTTTTGCAAAATCTTTTTTAATTGACCCAGTGCGTTATGGAATCTGGCTTTTAGAGTTCCTTCAGGTGTATTTGTTACTTCAGCAATCTCGGAAAATTTCATCTTCTGGTAATGCTTCAGGATAACAACTTCCTTCAGGAAAGGACTGAGCTCTTCAAGCGCGCGGGCTATTGTATCTTTAAGCTCTGTATGCTCAAGAAAGCAATCGGCCGGTTGGTTATCCTGTTTGCCTGAGTATTCATCTTCCGTTATTACATCTTCAAGATCAATATACTGATAACTGTAACGTTTCTTTATCATCTCATTACGGGTTAAGTTAATTCCGATAGTGAACAGCCACGACTTAAAAGCTCCTTTTTCAGGATTAAAGCTATGAGAAGCAAACCAGGCCTTTGTAAAAGTTTCCTGCAGAAGATCTTCTGCTATTTCCCGGCTATTCGTATAACGCAGTATAAAATTATATACACTTTTACCATACCTGTCATACAGGACTTTTAAGGCTTTGGTGTTCCTTTCTGTTACCAGAGCCATTAAATCCTCATCGGAATATTTCGTCATATTTCTTTCGGTGTTATCCATTTATATATTGCTATACAGGCTGAAGGGGTAAAAGGTTGTATACTTTTGAAATATTTTATAAAATATTAATTGAAGGCCGCAATATAGTTATCATTCAGCAAGTTTGCTTTGGTATAGAAAAAATTTTGATGGGGAAATGAAAACGCCGATACTCTTAATGACACTCCTGTTATTAAACATGAATTGTAATAACCCGGTCATACCTGAGAAAAAGGAAAATCAAAAACCTGTTATATCATCTTTAACAGTTTCCCCTGAAATTGTTGGGCTATCAGACTCTGTTATCGTTACCTGTCAGGCAACTGATCCAGATGGTGATACTTTAGTCTATGATTGGATCACTGATGGCAGGGTAAGGATAAAGGGAAATCCTGATTGGAGGAGCTATTTATATAATACCTATCAAAATTCACATGTGTTCTATCCAAAAGATATTCCTAGACTTCCATCTTTGGATACACTTTGGGTTCAATGCTTTGCAAGGGATGGAAAAGGTAAATCTGATAATGGTTTGGTCTTATTTATTTTAAGTAAAGACAAGAAATGACATTGATATTTTAATTGTTCCATTTCAATATTTAGATAAATACTGGGGCACCCCAACTCATTTAGCCGGTTAGTTCAGACTTTATGTTTCAGGAATAATCATGTTTTTGTTTGGCATAATTTCCGTTTAACCAATTTGAAATAATATTATTTCGTGCTAAAATAAAGGAAAAGGAGATTTTCAATGAGAAAACTAAAACTGCAGGTTCAAATGTCTCTTGATGGTTTTGTTGCAGGACCAAACGGAGAACTTGACTGGATGACTTGGGAAATGGATGACAAGTCAAAGAAGTTTGTAAATGATCTTACTGATTCTGTTGACACAATACTTCTGGGCAGGAAAATGACTGAAGGTTTTATTTCATACTGGACCAATGTAAAGCCTGAAAGCGAGCAATATCCTTTTGCAAGAAAAATGGTCGAAAAACCGAAATATGTATTCTCAAATACTCTTACCAAAAGTAATTGGGAAAATACAACAATTGTTAAGGGGGACCTGAAAGAAGAAATAAATAAAATAAAAAATCAAAACAGAGATAAGGACATTATTGTATACGGCGGTGCCGCTTTTGTATCATCTCTGATAAAAAATAATCTTATAGATGAGTACTATCTTATTATTAATCCGACAGCAATTGGAAAGGGTTTGAGAATATTTGATGGCATTGAATCAAAATTAAGCTTGAAACTGATAAAAAGTACTTCCTTTGACAACGGGAAAATAGTAAATCAATATAAGCTATAACCAAACAGAAAATAGTCGGAAATTTTTCAAGAACATCATGATCACAATTTGGCCACTGTCCTTAAAAATGTTTGGTTTTTACGCTGTTTTGAAGGGGTATTTTTTCATCCGGATATTCCCTGTCTTTTAAGCAAAAGAAATAAAAGCTCAAAATCATTTGGTTTTGGGCTTTTTCGTTTTATGCTGCACAGAAAAAGTCCCAATAATCGCAATAAAACAGATAAAAGAGCTATTTGTCTCTGTTCATAAGTAAATCAAAAGCAAAATTCAAAGCTGCTTTAGATGGAACTATTTATTGACTTATGTTTGCCCCCTGCAGCATCGATCAACGGACTGCCTAAATCAAGTAAAGTTAAGGTGAGAGTATTCAAATTTATTTTATCCATACTTTCTGATTTACAAGTGGTAATTCAGATTGGGGATCAATTTCTATTCTAGTTGGTTCAGCCTCTGATTCAAATATAAGTTTGATTGCTTTTTGTTTTCCATCAATTCTTTTAATAATGTTAGTCGAATCCTTCGTTCTAATTGAGACATCAACATTAGTCATATATACAGAACCTTGTCTGTTGATGAAGCAAGTAGTTTCATATTTGTTGTTTTTCAGGTTAGTTTCAACAGTTTGAATCTGATAATCGAGGTATCCATTAGTTCTATACCACTGATCAAAGAACCATCCTAAATCTTTATTTGTAATTTTTTCACAGGTTTTTTGAAACAGGTCCAAAGTAAAATTTATCCCTTTGTAGTTTTGAAGGCAATATTCAAGTATCTTGAAGAGCTTTTCTTCTCCAATCTCCTTTGCAAGCATTCTAAGTATTACAAATTTCTTACCATGGTTTACAATACTGCCCCAAGGAATATTTTGCTTAATTATTGAATCAATTGGCTGTGTAATCGTAGTATTATATCCGGCTTTAACGCCTTCTAAATATTCGTTAAAAAAATAATTATGAAGTGGTATATTTAATTTTACAACTATTATTATCAATGGTAGCATCATAGATTAAAGGATTTGATTTATCCATATAAAAAAGGAAAGGAAATTCGTCAACTTCTTTTAACGATTCATTGAGCCAGCTTAATGTAAGATCTCCCGTAAAGCTGAAATTAGTTGAATCAAATCTTAAATCGATCTGGTAATCATAAGGCAGGGTTTGTGTCTGACAATATGAATTGAATGAAATAGAGATGATAAAAATGCATAACGGATAACCACCTTTTAACTTCCGCATAGCTGTGGCGCCAAGAGATTATTATTAAAATGTTTATTAATGTTTGGAGAATTATTTTCATCAACCAATGTATATTTAACAAAACTATCACATAAAAAGATTAACGAAAACAATCTTTGACTAACTTAAAGGAGAATATTTCAATAATCAATATAAATTTGGATATTACCGAACTTCTTATTGCTTACCAATGATTTCTTTAGAATGGTTCTTCAGAAATATTTTCATCTTTGACCAATTGACATGGATAAGGTTTGAATACGGACAGGTATCGTCGATGCACAATGCGGAATTCTTCGAAATTCAGATTAATTATGTTTTAAGCAGAGATGAGCGAAATTCATT
>JAUZPB010000133.1 GCA_030706145.1 Bacteroidota bacterium | reverse complement strand
CCCTCTCAGGCTGTCAATCTTCTTGGACTAGAGGTACTAAAGTCACTTATCTTATTTGTTAAGATATTCTCATCATTAAAGGTATCTCCCGGAGTTGATATTTCAAGTTTTTGGACACATAGCATCACGGTCGGACGAACAGCCCGTCAAATAGTACGATTATGGGGACTAAACAATGGAGCAAAAGATGAAGCTTTTACAGGAGGAATTCTTCATGACCTCGGGAAGCTTGTATTACTTCAGATCCCTGGATATTATGATGATGTAAAAGAAAAGATGAAAAGTGAAAAGATAAGCTTTTATGCAGCCGAAAATGCACTATATGGAACAACGCACGCTGAAGCCGGGGCTTACCTATTGAGTCTCTGGGGCCTGCCGGTTAACCTTGTAACTATTGTTGCTTATCATCATCTTCCTTCTATGTCATTGTATGAAACCTTTTCGCCTTTGACTGCCGTTCACCTTGCAGATCACTTCGATGGTTCTGCAGAACTGGATAATAGGCATATTGAGTTAATCGGCAATAAAGAAAAAATAGATGCTCTCATTAATAATAAAGAAGCAGTATTAAAGGCATAACATTCTCAACAAAATTTCACAATTATGAACAAAAGAATTTTACTGGTTGATGACGACATTAACGTACTCAAAGCATACTTAAGAAATCTTCGCCTGTAGAAAAAACGTTACAGATTGTTATTTAGTCATAGCCTTATCAGGCCGAATATCTGGTATGCAAAGACATAAAGCACAACCAACGTTGCGACCCATCCAAGTATATCAAGATAAAATCCTGCCTTTATCATATCCTTTATTTTCAGATAACCCGAACTATAGACAATTGCATTGGGCGGAGTTGCAACTGGCAGCATAAAAGCCAGTGAAGCTGCAACGGTTGCACCTATTGACAGAGCAACTATGTCGTTTCCTGTTGTTTTTGCAATTGATATTACAATCGGAACCATCATCGATACTACAGCTGTATTTGAAGTTACTTCAGTCATAAAATCCATCATAAATACGATCAGTATAAGCAGTAACAAAGTAGAAGGGGTACCTGCAAGTCCAATGAATGTTGTAGCTATAAAATTCGCAAGGCCTGTTCTGAACATTGCATCTGAAAGTGCAATACCGCCTCCAAAGAGAAGCAGGACACCCCAATCGACTTCTGCAGAATCTTTCCAATCTAAAATGAATTGGTGATTTTTCCAGTCGGAAGGAATTACAAAAAGAAGTATTGCAGCAAAGATTGCTATTACATATTCATCAAACCAGCCAAGGCGTGAAGATAAAGAAACAGGAAGAATATATTTCCAGAATGGATTTGATATCCATAATATTACGGCTAAAATAAAGACTCCTGAAATTATCTTCTCTTCTTTTGATATGGGTCCAAGCTCCGATTTATATTTAAGTAAAAGTTCTTTCCCTCCTTCAACCTTCCTGACCTCAGGCGGATATACAGTAATGAGTAAAAACCAGGCAATAGGTATAAGGACAAGTACGCACGGCACACCAAACTTCATCCAATCAATAAAATCTATCCTTGCAATTCCTGATGCCGAGAGTATTGAAACGCAGATTCCATTTGGAGGTGTACCTATAATTGTACCTATTCCACCGATTGATGCCGACCATGCTATTCCCAGCATTAAAGCTTTACCCATATTTGAATTTCCATGTTCTACACCAAGAAGGCCAAGTATTCCAAGTCCCAAGGGAAGGAACATTGCAGCTGTTGCCGTGTTTGATATCCACATAGAAAGGAATGCCGAGACAGACATTACGCCAAGAATAACGAGTCTTGAACTATTAGCCAGAGTGCCGCGTGTAAGAATAAAAAGTGTAAGGCGCCTGTCGAGCTTCCACTTGTGCAGTGCAGCAGCAATCAAAAATCCGCCAAGGAAAAGAAAGATCACAGGATGAGCATAATTAAGAAATATATTCTTTGCATCAAAGCTATAAAGTTTTCCTCCCGAGACGCCGCTTACATGAAATATTGGAAATAAAATTCCAGGCATAAGAGCTGTTACAGGTATGGGAATAGCCTCGGTTGCCCACCAGCATATCATAAGTATAAGTGTAGCAAGCACGACCTTTGTACTGAAGGCAGCTTCTGCCACATCGGCTGCCTTTGCAGCAGCATCAGGGCCGAGTGCCGAGCTGGCAAACCCATAGAACATTTCAGGTGTGGGAAGGAATATAGTAACAAAGAAAAACAGCAGGCCCAGTATAAAGCCGATTTTCTGGCTCTTTAACTCCAAGGATCCTTTCATAAGCACCCCTTTGGATAAAACTATATGAGATAAGAAAAAGATAGATCTATATCTGTCTGTTGATTTTACTTATTATATAGAGAACGGAAATGAAGAAGATCATAGTAAAGATAAGAAATGCTTTGAGTTAAAAGCAATATCTCTTTTTTACAGATTTCATATCTCAGTGGAAAAGAGTAAATTTGTATGTTAAATATTTACATTATCAGGAAAATTTGAATGGGCTTTTTTAGTGGAGTAAGGCATGGCTGCGGCTGTGTTGTTGGTATAGTACTTGGAATAATTCTTTTGATCATGTTCCTCTTTGGTCACTTTATCTTCTAGAAAAGAAACAGTATTAGTAGTATTACATATCATAACTCACCTGGTAAGGACATTTTATTTAGAAGTTTTCCTCAATTGGATTTATTCGGCCTGAGAAAGTCCTTCCTTTGTAGATATTTGCGCCTTTGAAAAATTAACAGTTAAAGTATAACAGTTTTAGCAAATTGATGGAATTTGATGCATGCCAAATATAGGTAACAGAACAGAAGGTTTTACAGAATCGGTCATCCGTGAGATGACAAGAATATCGCTTAAATATGGAGCAATAAACTTATCGCAGGGTTTTCCAGATTTTGATCCGCCCAGGGAGCTTCTGGATGAATTATCACGCATAGCACTATCTGGTCCACATCAGTATGCTGTTACCTGGGGAGCACCTAACTTCAGGCGTGCCCTTGCAGAAAAGCAGTCGAGGTTTATGGGACTTGAAATAAACCCGGATGAAAACATTGTAGTAACATGTGGCAGCACAGAAGCTATGATGGCCTCTATGATGACAGTATGCAATCCGGGAGACAAGGTAATTGTCTTCTCCCCTTTCTATGAAAACTACGTTGCAGATACTATACTTACAGGAGCAGAGCCAATACACGTTTCGCTCACACCGCCCGATTTTTCTTTTAATGAAGAAGAGCTAAAGGCAGCATTTTCGCAGAAACCAAAGGCGCTTATTCTCTGCAATCCATCTAACCCTTCTGGAAAGGTCTTTACAATTGAGGAGCTGAAGCTTATAGCAAAGCTTGCAGTTGAGCATGACTGTTTTGTTATTACAGATGAGGTCTATGAGCACATAGTTTATCATCCGAATAAACATACCTATATGGCATCACTTCCTGGTATGTTCGAAAGAACCATATGCTGCAGCTCTCTTTCAAAAACATATTCCATAACAGGATGGCGCCTGGGTTACGTCATTGCTTCCAAAGAAGTAATAAACGGTGTAAAGAAAGTACACGACTTTCTAACCGTTGGAGCCGCTTCACCTCTTCAGGAAGCTGCCGTTACAGGATTAAAAATGCCGGAAGATTATTATAATGATCTTCTTAAGATTTACTCTGCAAAACGCGAAGTTTTCCTGAACTTTCTTACAGATGCAGGACTTGAGTTTATTCCACCTCAAGGAGCTTATTACGTTCTTGTTGACATAAGCCGCTTCAATGCCGAAAATGACACAGAATTCTGCAAGTGGCTAATTAAGGATCTTGGGGTAGCAGCAGTCCCAGGCTCAAGCTTCTTCAGAGAGGATATAAATAGCTATATCCGCTTTCATTTTGCAAAAAAAGAAGACACCTTAATTGAAGCAGGCAAAAGACTCTTAAAACTCAAAGAGCTTACTTAAGCTGAAAGTTAATAGCCAGGGCAAGTTTTACCTTCACCGGTACACCCTTGTTCTGGCCAGGTTTATATTTTACATGCTTTACGGCATTAATAACTGCATTTCCGCAGCCCATACCTATATCCTTCAGCACTTTTACATCGCTCACTGAACCGGATTCATCGACAAAGACCTGGACATAAACTTTTCCTTCGAGTCTTGTACGCTTTGCATCTTCCGGATAGATCACTTTTTTGTAAATAGCTTCAATTCCACCAACAGGTTCGGGCATTTTTTCAGCGAAAGGCAGGTATCCGCCATCTGCTTCCTGAGCATGTATAGTTCCTGAAAAAATAAGAAGAAGAGAAAGAAAGGACAGTTCAACTAGAAAGAATAAAAGATTATGACTTTTCATTAGTCTCACCTTTTTAAGTTAAATATGCAGGCACCTGAATATAAATTATCTTCGGCATGAATTCAAAATTGTTTAGCCCGTTGACAAAGCCCCATAAATTAGTCAGTTTTACTGGTGTAAATTCTTTGCTCTTAGGAGAAATAAAATGATAAGGATAGTTATAGCTTTTATATTGTTTGTCCACGGACTTATACACCTTATGGGATTTGTAAAGGAATGGCAGATATCGAATGTAAAACAGCTAACAGGCAAGACTCTTTTTGAACTTTCGGGTGCAATGGCAAAAACAGCCGGATTATTTTGGCTCCTTGCATTTCTTATGTTTGCAGTTTCTGCTGCTGCATATTTATTAAAGCAGGACTCATGGTGGATAATTGCTTCAGCAGCGCTTGTATTATCCCAGGTGCTCATTGTAATTTACTGGCAGGATGCCAAGTTTGGCACCGTTGCAAATTTAATTATCCTTATTGCATGCGTACTTGCCTATGGCAGCTGGAATTTTAACCGAATGGTAAAAAATGAAATACCTTCATTTATGCCGGATAAAACAACTGAAAAGAAAGTAATAACAGAAGAAATGCTACACTCACTTCCACCTGTTGTACAGAAGTGGCTTAGACATTCTGGAGTTGAAGGGAAAGAGCTCACACATACGGCACATCTTTTACAAACCGGAATAATGAGAACAAAACCCGATGGCAACTGGATGCCCATGGCAGCCGAACAATATTTTACAGTCGACCACCCGGGCTTCCACTGGACAGTAGATGTAAAAGCAGCGCCATTTTTTAATCTGAGCGGCAGGGATATCTATCAGAATGGAAGCGGCAATATGCTAATAAAAGTTCTTTCGCTTGTTCCTGTTGTTGATTCAAAAGGGAAAGAACTAAATCAGGGTTCCATGCTGCGTTTTCTTGCCGAGGCCGCCTGGTTCCCTTCATTTGCCTTAAGCAATTATATTTCGTGGAAGCAAGTTGACTCACTTACAGCTATAGCTACGATGACATATGGCGGAATTACAGCTTCAGGAATATTCAAGTTCAGAGCTAATGGCGATATGATGGGATTTGAAGCACAGCGTTACTATGACCGCAAAGAAGGAGCTACACTTGAGACCTGGTCAATTTATAATGATGAAAATGGCTATAAGCAGTTTGAAGGTATACGCATACCTGCTAAGTCAACTGTGACATGGAAGCTAAAGAGCGGCGACTATACCTGGCTTAAAGTTGAGATCAAAGATATTGAATACAATAAGGTAAGTGATCTAAGAGAAAAGTAAAATGGGCCCTCTGGCATTTACTATTATGGAGATATAGAAAAATCTGTTTCTGCCTCAGCTGTTTGCCCTGTTATTTTGTCTTTAAGTTTTATTCGAAGTATGTATTCTCCAGGATCAAGCGTATTAAAGCTTGTCTGAAATATCATCTGATGATCTTTACTGTGACTTATTAGTCTAGTACCTGAAAAACTATTGCTAGCTTCTTTTTCGCTCTTAAAGAATTTTACTGCCCCGGAAATAATTTGTCCAAAGACTGAACCTCCCTTTTCATCCTTTGGAGTAATTGTTATATCCTGCTGGTAATCATTAATACCTCCGGCATTTTTCCCAAGATTATATATCTCATAATAAATGTGTACACTGTCAGCCTTTGAAAATATCTGTCTTGGGTCTGGCAAAAGCCATATACCGCTTCGGTTTATGGCAGAAGAATTCCCAGAGCCAAAAATAACTTTTGGAGAAATTACAATATCACTGAGCATAAGGTTGTTTTCACTCTTAAAGTCCTTTGTACTTATTCTCTGGTGACTTGAATATGCTGAGTTATCAGAGCTCTTTAATATCTCGCCTGCCATATTTGTATTTCCCGGATATAAAGAAATGTTATGAACTTTAACACAGCCTGAGACTTTGCCTTTTGCAATCAAATTATTTTCATTCTTAAAATTAAATAAAGAGTCTGATATACTTCCAAGAAGGTTATGTCTCATATCAAAGCAGTATAAACCCCACATTGTAGTATCTTTTTTACTACCAATCGAATCAGCTTTAGGAATAAAGAGGCTTAAATAAAGATCTGTTCTTTTAGATTGCTCTTCAGAATAGTTCTTAAACTGATAAACCCTGAAAGAGCCGCTTATCAGTTTTCCTTCCGGTTTAAACTCATAGCGGTCAAACATTTGTTTTTTTAGTTTTCCAGCAAACTCTTTTGAATCAAGTTCCATCTGGGATTTTACATAAGCGCTAAAGGGTGAATTAAGTGCATACTCGTTTGTAAGAAAAGGATCGGAAAAACTGAAGGTCATATCGCCGTAATACCAGACTTCAGTCTTTGAATAAGTAGTAAGCCTGTATTCAAAATCGACATAAGGTCTGTAGCGAATAACACTCTTGGGATAGCCATAGCGCACAAGTATTTCACCGCGCTCACTTTGCCAGCCAGGCTTTGTTTTTTTCCTGTTGCCGAATCTGAGGTTAGCATAAGCAACCCTTGAATAATGCTCAAGAAGTCTTTCATTATATCCTGTAAGTATCAGCGGGTCCTCTGATTCCCAGAATCTTTTAATCAAGCTTGAGAGAGTAAGATCATCTAACTTTTCAAATCCTTTAAGTCCTGCCGGCTCCAGAAGCATTTTGACCGAAGTAAACATAAAATCATTTTTTTCATCTGCGCTCATAAGTGAAAGAGCTTCCTCATACTCATCGCGTGAATTCTTATAAGAAGAGGTTTTGAAAAATAGCATACCAAGGTATAGATGAACCTGCATATTGTCTGGATATCTCTGGAGCATTTTTTTCAGTACTTCTATAGACTTATTATAATCGCCATTGTCCTCATAAAGAAATGCAAGGGAAAGATAATAATCCTCCGGGTATGGGTTTAACAAAAGCGCCTTTGAAAGATAGTTTTCAGCTTCTCTGAACATATCTGCGCTAACACTTTTCAGGCTGCCCAGCATTTGCGTTGGGTCGGGCTGGTTGTCAGATCCGTATATTGTTTCATAGACGTAGGCTGGCACTTCCATTTTTTTTACAGACGTGCGGTATTCATTGAACTCATCAGATTTTATCTTTCCAAGGCGAAAATACGCCTCGCTGCAAAGACTGTCAGATTCCAATATATCTCGGTACTCGTTTTCGGCTGAAACAATGCAGCACCTTTCAAGCACTGCTGCATATTTAAGTTTATAATTTGTATTATCCGGATGCTTGTAAGTAAGTTTTAAGACTGAGTCCTTAATAGTATCATAGGCTCTTCCTTTATGCTGTTTAAGTGAATCCATAAAATCACTTAACATCTCGTGCATGTCTTTATGTATTTTGTTTTTCCCTGCTCTTATAAAATCATCAGGGACAAAATCTTCGGGAAGCAGTTTAGCCAAACCTCTTGAATAAAAATTGCCGCTTATATCAAAAGGATATTTTTCTTTTGTCCTTCCATCACTTAGTAGAGTTATGGTTGGCTTTTTTAATACAATTGATGATATATCAAGGCCATATCTGACTAAGAGAACACCATCAAAAAAGAGTACTTTTTCTCCCGAGCTTCTTTCACCTACAACAAATTTAAGATCCTTCAATGGTTCCGGGCGGCTATTTTCATTAAGAGGATCTATCATGTTTTGCGTTTCTATTATATAGAGCTGAAAGCCCTCTTTATTTGTAGTGCCTGAATATAAAGCTCTAAGGAAATGTCTTAGTGATCCTTTATATGCCATTTTTCTGTTCAGTGCCCATCTTTTTGCAGTTGCCGAATCCTTAGCCTTAAGCTCACTGAACTTAGGCTGAAAGCTATAACTAAAATTCTTCTTATCGGTATTCATGTCAAAAAAAGCCAAAGTTCCCTCGAGCCTGTAGCCTAAAGATCTATTAATAATTACAAGCGCAGAATCAGAATGAAAGCGGATCTCTGTAGGACTAAGTCTCGAGATCTGAAGGACCGACTCATTTTCAATTGTGCAGCTTTTTGGATCAGCTGATTGGCCTAAAAGCAGTTCACTGAAGGAACTTATCATTGCGTTTCGGTCTAAAGGCCTTTCTGTTTTTATCTCGACTGTTCCTGTAGAATATATTCTGGGTAATAGTTCTGCATTATAACTAATCGAAGAGGATTCTTTGATATAGAATTCAGATGAGAGCCCTTCATAGCCAATAAGTGAAAATGTAAGTTTCTGTTTTCCAGAAGGCAGATCTTTAATTTCATAAAATCCATTTTGTGCAGAAGCTATTCCTATATTAGTACCTGAGACAAAAATATTAACATCAGGCAGAGCTTTGCCAGTAACCTTATCGGTTATAAAACCCGAGATGGAGTTATGCATCTGCTGCGGGCAGGCAATACTGCTTAGAAGGAGCAGATAAAATAATGTAAATATTCTTTTCACAATTATGGATTGTTACCTTACTAATCCCTCAATTCAAATTAAAACCCGCCTGCGAGCAAAGCAAGTGGAAAAATAAGAATTTGTTTTAAGTACACTAATCGGCTCCCCCATCAAAACATATCTTGTAATTCATAGTTTTTAGTTTATTTTATTTAATGAATTCTCTTTATTGACAAGAAGAAAAGTAAAGACGATATGTTTAACTAAAAAAGAGAAACATTTTTTGAAGGAGGATGAACATATGGATATTACAATCATTGGAACTGGCAAAATGGCTCGTGGCATAGCAAACCGTATGCTCTCAGGTGGAAACAGTGTAACATTCATAGGGAGGAATAAAACAGAAGCAGATCAGCTTACACAGCAGCTTAGCCTGGCAGCCTCACGGGGTGCTTCTGCAAAATCGGCCACTATGGGCTCGCCTGTTGTTGGAGAAGTAGTTTTTCTAGCCGTTCCATTTTCTGCAGCAACACAAGTAATAAGAGATTACAAAAGCCAGCTAAGTGGAAAGATACTTGTAGATATTACAAATCCTTTTAATCAGTCCTATGATGGGCTGGTAACTCCGCCGAACAGTTCTGCAGCAGAGGAAATACAAAAGGAACTAACATCGGGGACAAAAATAGTCAAGGCATTCAACACCACATTTGCCGGAACACTACAAAAAGGAGAAGTTGCCGGACAATCCTTAGATGTCTTTATTGCAGGAGATGACATGGGTGCAAAGAAAACTGTTATGGGACTTGTTGAAGCAGGGCGCATGAGACCAATTGATGCAGGACCTTTAAGAACTTCAAGACAACTTGAGGCAATGGCACTTCTAATAGTATCTCTGCAGAGTACGATGGGAACAAACTTTATGAGTGCAATAAAGATAATTTCTTAAGAGACAGTATATATTAAATGCTTATAAGAAGTAGATAATAAATAAGCCGCAACAGCACCCCACAAGGCCACAACCAAGCCTTTTTGGGGTGCTGTCGTAAAAAGATGCATCATATCTTAATTATTTCCAGGCACTTTCCCTGGAAATAAGCAGGTATGCGGCTAAATATAAAATAGCAGCAATAAGAAGAGCTACATGAAATCCGAATGAGATTGCAACTAGTATAATTACAGTTGATCCCAGTACAGAAGCTGCCCCATTAACAGCAAATCCCCAATCCACAAGCTCCTTTACTAAAAGACTTCCTTTGGGAAATGGAATACCCATAAAAAATCCAAGTGGAGCAATTAGTATAGCAGAAACAAGCATTCTTAAAAACAAGGGGAATTCCCCCAGCAAATAGAACAGCTGGCTGAAGACTACTATATCCAGAACGATCCAGCCTGCAATAGAAAAAAATGCAGTTCTTGCTTTTATGCGTTCTGAGAACCTGCTGCCTATTCCAGACATCAGAAGCAGTGTAAGAAGAATTGTAACAACACTGTATGATGATGGACCAATATACATTGTATATTGCTGCATAAGTATGACTTCAACAATCATAAATGCCATTCCAATGCAGAAGAAATAAAGCCATGGGAAAAGCCTTAGCTTAGGTCCCTTGTTAAAATAAGGAAGAAAGTTAATAGGAAGAATGATAAATAGTACTATACCAATAATTATCACAATTATGATCTTCGAAAGAGGGAATCCTCTAAAGTCATAAGGAGAAACTTTATCAAGTTTTTTGAAAGAGAAATTCTTCCACAGACCCAATTGAGCAGTGAAAGGGCGGCTATCGCTGCAGGGAGAAATATCTATTTTTGCTTTTTCCGAAGCTGCCTGCCACCCCTGATTTACTATGCGGTCGATTAAATTTACTTTTAATGAATCTGCGGCAGGATACATTACAACTCTTTGGTTATAGGCGCCAGGTTTTGTAAGGCCGAAAGCATTGCTGATCACCTCATTTGTCAAAGGCTGTTTTGAAATAAGTATCATCATACGATTCATCTTTGGAACGTCATATACAGCAAAGTGCTTTTCAGGATCTTTTATATTCATTTCTTTTAAGGCCTGGAGCAGTTCACCTGTAATTCTTGGAATATAAAACTGGTGGTCCATCATCATAAAGCCGTTTGGTGACATTGCCCTCCAGTAATCCTTAAAAGCTTCTGTTGTAAAGAGGTAATTTTCTGCAAGTGCAAAAGCTCCTGAGGCAAGTGCGGCAAAAGTATTTGAGCTGAAAGAGTATATATAATCAAATTTATTTTCAAACCTTCTTACATAGGTTCTTGCATCTTCTGTAACAACCTTTACGCGCGGATCGCGGTAAATATAGCCTGAATATTTACTTAGACCCCCATCGGTAAGCAGATAATTAATATGAGGATTAACCTCTACGGCATGTATTTCTTTAGCTCCTTCCTGCAAAGCCTGAAGGACATCCTGGCCGCCGCCTGCACCCAAAGATAAGAAACAGCAATGAGGAAATTTATTTATCAGATAGGACATCTCAAGCGGAAACTGAAACTTCATTGAATCGGGACGGTTCCAGTTGCCGTCAAACTTGCCTGTAAATGTATGAGCTACATTGTCAATGTTCATTCCAATCTCTTCAGGACTATATACAAAGACCTTAAGCTTTGACATTGCATCCCAGTGTTTATAGATCACTTTCCCAGGTATTTTATCATTTCCTTTTGCCTCAAGAAGCTTTTCGGAATTTATAGACAGTACTACGGCACCAATAGCTAAAACGGCAGGAATAAATTTCATCCACTTTTTGCTTAGAACAAATGCGGCAATAATAAGCGGAAGCGAAATAAGAAAGGTTGTAACAGGAGTCCCATACCAGTTCATTGATACTACTGTCAGTAGTACTCCAAGAGCAGCACCTGTAAGGTCGAACATATAGAGTTTCGGCATTTCGGAATTATTATTCCGGAATATTTTAGAAAGCGCTATTCCTCCAAGAAAATAGCTTGAACTAAGTAGTCCAACAGTAAGAACAAACTTACCTACCATTTCCCAGCTACTAAAGAGTCTTGAAAAATCAAGATTCAGCATAAATACAAGAGGCGGGCCGGCCAGTGTCATAAGAGCTGTAAGTGAAAGCAAAAGCCCAAGGTTATCCTTTTCATTTAGCTTTGGGAAAAGCCTAAGTGTAAGTGCGCCTAATCCCATCCCAAGTATAGCAAGCGAAAGTATTAGAAAAGCAAAAGTATAGAAAAACTCCGCTGAGAATATTCTTGTCCACGAAAGCTCAACTGCAATCATGGAAAGAGAGAGAAGTGCAACGACCAGGTATTGGATCTTTTTCAAGCGAACCTCAAAAATTGGTTTTACAAACTATGCTTTTGACGCATGAAAAAGATTTTTTCTCCCTTAAGTTTGCCGGATTATTAAATTTTCCTG
>JAUZPB010000132.1 GCA_030706145.1 Bacteroidota bacterium | reverse complement strand
TTCGTAAGCTGAAGAGCCTGACTCCAGCTGGAGCCTTTATCTGTGCTTTTTTTGTAATAAATATCATACTGGTAAATATCATTAAATGAGGTCGACTTTTTTACCTGATATGTAAGCCATATGGTTCCATCAGAAGAAACACTTGCCCTCGGGCGCTCTTAAGATAACTGCGAACTACTTAAGCTAACAGGACTAGACCATGTTTTCCCATTATCTGTGCTTTTTCTGTATTGAATGCTTGTCAGACTATTTTGAGGAGACTCACTAAAGGAAATAAGTGAATTGTCATTTAAGGCAATAAGGCAATTTGAAGTAAAGTCGCGTTTGTCTGGTGTCCATGTAAGGCCATTATCTGTACTTATAAAAAAGTAATTGCCTCTTCCTGAAATCCAGAGTTTGCCATCTTGGCTTTGCGCAATTGAAGGAAATGTAATATTCATGCTTGAATACACATTCTTGGATTCTGACCATGTGCGGCCTGTATCATCAGAGTATGTTATTCGCAATGCTTCTGAAGATAAATTGGATTTGTTTGCAAGCGAATAGATCAGTATAACTCTATTTGTTACAGTAACTGTTGCTGAAAGGACTATAGATAAAGCTTGCGAACTTCTGTTAAAAGAAGTTATTAATGAGGGCTTATCCCAGCTTGTCAGCTGTGAGTTTAAACTGCGGCTGCAGTAGATTGAATCATGCGAGGTGTAGATCATCATCAGTGTCCCATTATTTAACCAAATTGGTTGGGACTCATCATTGTTTGAAAATTGCGAGGTTTGCTGCTGAAATCTCACAGGTCCTGTAGAAATGTCCTGTCCTCTTGTAACTGAACTAAAAAGAGAACAGAAAAGGATCGGGATATAGATGAACATTCCATACATTCTCAGGAAAGTTTTCACAATTTTTCTCCTTATTTTCTGTTTGAAATAATTTTATTTACACTGTACTATTACAATAGTTTCAAAAAGACCTCTCACGGAAAATTTTCCCCAAAAAAATAATTTTTTTTCACCTAAAAAGCTTTACTAAAGATAGTTTCTGCCGACTATAGCTGGACTCTTTTTATTTCAAAGACACAAAGAACTTTTTTCATTCAAAAAAGGCTTTGCTTGTCTTTTTTTATTAAAGAGAAAACATGATTTGCAAAATATTTGAGGAATAATAAGTGAAGCGCTTGCTCAAAGTATCTGTTGTTTTAGGGATATCTTTACTTTTACATGGGTGTTCTTTCTTTATGGCATCTGAAAATAGCAAAACTCTGAAAGAAAAGACTATTGATGATATGTATCCAATTTTAAGTGATGAGCAGTTAGACAAACTAAAAAGGCTTCCTACTGACCAGGAAGTCAATGATTTTCTAAATGATTTCTGGAAAAAATGCGATCCAACTCCAGGGACGGCAGAAAATGAACTTAAAGATGAGTACGAGAAAAGATTGATTTATGCAAATGAACATTTCCCCGACAAAAGAGGATGGGGAAGATCGGATATGAAGAGAATATACCTGCAAAATGGGGCCCCGGATGATATAGTTAGATCGGATTGGTCCGAGATTGCTGTTACAAACGGAAAAAGAATAAAAGCTTATGAAATATGGGTCTATTTTGAACCCGCAAAAAACAGCTTTTTCCCGTATAAAACAGACGGCAGCTTAGGTGGTCCTAAAAGATTTCTTTTTGCGGACCTCTATGGTTCTAAAGCATTTAAGCTCTTATATTCTTCTGAAGATATACAGGATATTGATGCAATTTTGGAACATTATCCTAATTAAGAGTAGCTTTAATTAAAGGTATAGTTTTCTTTTCGAAATGGTTTTAAAAAGTCAAATAAAGCCACATTTGATTACTTTGCTTTTAAAAGGCTGCATTCTTATATTTGCTAATTAAATTAAAATGGCGATAAAGATTATGCAGAAAATTTATATTAAAGATCTCGGTCAATATGTTGATCAGACTATAACATTAAAGGGCTGGTTGTATAATAAACGTTCCAGCGGAAAAGTTAGATTTATCATCTTAAGAGATGGCTCAGGTCTGCTGCAGTGTGTCGTTTTTAAGGGAAATGTTACACCAGAAGTATTTGAACTATCTGATAAGCTTGGGCAGGAATCTTCTATCGAAGTTACTGGAAAGGTAAAGGTTGAACCTCGCGCCCCAGGAGGCTTTGAGCTTGATGCTGTTGATGTTAAACTTATCTCTGAATCAAAGGACTATCCTATTACTCCAAAAGAACATGGAGTTGAATTCCTTATGGATAAGCGCCATCTTTGGTTAAGATCAAACAGGCAGGCTGCAATCCTTAAAATCAGACACAGGATTGTTAAAGCAATCAGGGATTTCTTTGATGACAGAGGCTTTACTTTAATGGATGCTCCTATCTTGACTCCTGCTGCCTGCGAGGGGACTTCAACACTCTTTGAAACAGATTATTTTGAACTTGGAAAAGCATATCTTACTCAGTCAGGCCAGCTTTATGCAGAGGCAGGAGCTATGGCTTTAGGTAAAGTTTATTCATTTGGACCAACATTCCGTGCTGAAAAGTCAAAGACAAGAAGGCACTTAACTGAATTCTGGATGGTTGAGCCTGAAGTTGCCTTTAACGACCTGAATGATGATATGGACCTTGCAGAGGAATTTCTTGAGTATATTGTTCAGAGTGTACTTAAAGACAGGGCAGAGGAATTAAAAGTACTCGAAAGAGATACAACTAAACTTGAAGCTGTTAAGAGACCTTTCCCAAGAATTTCTTATGATGAAGCTGTACAGATACTTGCTAAGAATAACATACCTTTTGATTATGGTAATGACCTTGGCGCAACAGATGAAACCGTGATCTCAAGCCAGTTTGACCGTCCTGTAATGGTTCACAGGTACCCATCTGAGGTTAAGGCTTTTTATATGAAGAGAGATCCTGAAAATCCTAAACTTGCTCTTGCTGTCGATGTCCTTGCACCTGAAGGTTATGGTGAGATCATTGGCGGTAGTCAGAGGGAAGATGATCTTGATCTGCTTCTTGAGAGAATTCACGAGCATAAATTGCCGCAGGAAGCTTTTGAATGGTATCTTGACCTAAGAAGATTTGGCTCGGTTCCTCATTCTGGTTTCGGTCTTGGAATCGAAAGAACTGTTGCATGGATTTGTGGACTTGAACATGTTAGGGAAACAATTCCATTTGCAAGAATGATTTACAGAAATACACCTTAGTATTTTTTATCTATTTTTTCTAAATATAGTTTTGGATAAAATGGCCCCTCTGGCAGTATAACCATTGGGGCTATTTTTAATAATAAATTGAAACCAATAGCAGAAAGAAAATTTTATCGGAATACTGTTAGTATTAATAAAAATTGCATTCATGTAAAATATTTATTGATTTTTGCTATTAATTTCATAACTTTATAACCTTAATCAACTATAAAGGTATTTGATTACGTAAGTAAATAATATGTAATTCCCGGATTATTATGTCATTTGAATTTATTCTTTTTATCTTTTTCTCACTTATTGCAGCGGTTTCTGCCGTTATAATGATTACTCGCCCTAATCCTGTGATGAGTGCAATTTTTCTGATAATTAATTTCTTCTCTATTGCCGGGCTCTATCTGATCTTGCATGCTCAGTTTATTTCTATTGTACAGATCATTGTTTATGCCGGAGCAATTATGGTGCTTTTCCTCTTTGTGCTCATGTTGTTAAATGCAAAGAGCGAAAAAGATATTTTATCAGGAAAGAATAAGATCAAAATTTTTGCTGTCGTTATTGCAGGACTGGTTTTTGCGCAGATTGCATACCTTATCTTTTTTTCATCACCCGGAAAAGCTTTATCTCCGGATGTTGCCGCTAGTATAAAAGCAGGTACAGTTGAACAGATAGGTAAAGAATTATATACAAATTATCTGCTGCCATTTGAAGCTGCTGGGTTTTTACTGCTCGCTTCTACTATTGGTGCCCTTGTTCTGGCAAAGAAGCATTTTGATTAGAAAACATTTTTATCTTTTCAAGATTCCGAAATAAGTAATTAATATGAATATCATACCAATTGAATATTATCTTGTTCTGAGCGCTTTCATGTTTGCCGTCGGTATAACTGGCGTGCTTATTAGAAAGAATGCTATTGTAGTTTTTATGTGCATAGAACTAATGCTTAATTCTGCCAACCTTGCCCTTGTTACTTTTTCTTCTTATCTGGGCAATGCGGCAGGGCAGGTCTTTGTGTTTTTTGTTATGACAGTTGCTGCAGCTGAATCGGCTGTCGGACTTGCAATTATCATTGCAATCTTTAGAAATAAATTAACAGTTAATATAGATGAAATTAATATCTTTAAGTGGTAGGCTTAATGATTGATTATATTTACCTGACAGTTTTACTCCCTCTAATCGGTTTTCTGATTAATGGGATTTTTGGTCATAAAATTAAAAATGAAAAAATAATAGGTATTATCGGCAGTTCAACTGTTGGAGTATCTTTCTTGGTTGCTCTTGCATCCTTTTTCCAGATGCTTTCTCTTCCAGTAGATCAAAGAAAGCATGTTGTAGAACTTTTCTCCTGGCTAAGTGCAGGCGGCTTGAATATAAAATTTGCTTATCTTGTCGACCAGTTATCCATTGTTATGGCTTTAATAGTCACTGGAGTTGGATTCCTTATCCATGTTTATTCCATTGGCTATATGCATGCAGATAAGAGCTTCTGGCGTTTCTTTGCCTATCTGAACCTCTTCATCTTTGCAATGATGAACCTTATATTAGGTGATAACTTTGTAGTGCTTTTCCTTGGCTGGGAAGGCGTTGGACTTTGCTCATATCTTTTGATCGGATTTTGGTACGACAGGAAATTTGAAAAGGGAACAACAAGTCAGGCTGCAAAGAAAGCTTTCGTTGTAAACCGTATTGGTGACTTCGGATTTCTTCTTGGAATGTTTTTGATCTATCTTACATTCGATAGTCTTAACTTTCAGGAAGTCTTCTCAAAGGCTGAACTATTCCCAATATCTGGAACAGTCTATGGCTTTATAGCTCTTTTCCTCTTTATTGGAGCAACTGGAAAGTCGGCTCAGATACCTCTTTTTGTTTGGCTTCCAGATGCAATGGCCGGCCCTACACCTGTAAGCGCTCTTATTCACGCTGCTACTATGGTTACTGCAGGTGTTTATATGGTTGCCAGATGCTCTATCATATTTGCCTCTGCTCCGGCAATTATGACTGTCATAGCTATTGTTGGACTTTTAACAGCTTTCTTTGCTGCTACTGTGGGACTTGTTCAAAATGATATTAAAAAGGTCTTGGCTTATTCAACCGTTAGCCAGCTTGGTTATATGTTCCTGGCAATGGGTGTCGGGGCTTTTAGCGCAGGTATATTCCACGTTATGACCCATGCATTTTTTAAGGCTCTTTTGTTCCTTGGCGCTGGATCAATTATTCATGCAATGCACGACCAGCAGGATATACAGCATTATGGCGGCCTTAAGAAGTATATGCCTAAGACATATATTACATTTGTAATTGCTGCTCTTGCAATTTCAGGTTTCCCTGGATTATCAGGATTTTTCAGCAAAGATGAGATACTGTGGAATGCTTATGCACACGGATCAGTTTTATTATGGGCAGTTGGCATTCTTACAGCTCTTATGACAGCATTTTATATGTTCCGCCTTTTGTTTTTAACATTCTTTGGAAAAGAAAGATTCTCTCATGATCTTCACCCCCATGAGTCACCAGCTGTCATGACAGTTCCTCTTATTATTTTAGCTGTACTGTCTGTTGTGGGTGGATATATCGGTCTTCCGGCTGTTTTTTCAGGTGAAAATGGAAACCTCTTTGAAAGCTGGCTTTCACCTATTTTCAGTAGCGCTGAAAGAAGACTCGAGGTCTATGGCTCTCATGGCCATTTTGAAGAGATACTTCTTATGATGATCTCTGTAGCTGCTGCACTCGGATCAATTTATTTGGCTTATTACATCTATACCAAGAAACCCGAAATAGCTTCAAAAACAAGCAGGAAATTTTCAAAACTCTATAGGCTCTTGCTAAATAAATATTATGTCGATGAGGTCTATGAAGCAACCATAGTTCAGCCTCTGCAGAAAGGATCGGAAAAGATACTTTGGAAGATCGCCGATAATAAAATAATTGATGGGACTGTTAACGGTGCAGCTTCCTTAATTGATAAAACTGCTGCGCTTATCCGTCGGTTTCAAACTGGGTTTACTCAGTTTTATGCCTTTATAATGATGGTGGGTATTGCAATTGCATTATTCTGGATAATATTAAGCTTTTAGAACACACAATGTATATGGAAAATAACTTTTTGCTTACATATTTATTATTAATTCCGCTTCTAGGAAGTCTGCTTCTGCTTTTTATAAATAAAGAAAAGGAATCACTTATCAGGTGGGCAGGATTTGGAATAGCTCTTCTTGCTTTCATACTCTCACTTGTTATTTATCTTAGATTTGATCCGGGACAGTCAGGCTTTCAGTTTGTAAATAAAATTACATGGATCAGCAAGATAAATGTCAGCTACCACGTTGGAATTGATGGTATCTCAATTTTACTTATACTTCTGACTACTTTTCTTACACCTATTACACTTTTTTCAAGCTGGAAAAGTATTAAGAAGAAGGTAAAAGAATTTACTTTCTTTATGCTTCTTCTTGAAGTTGGAATGATTGGCGTTTTTGTTTCGCTGGATCTGTTCCTGTTTTACGTTTTCTGGGAAGCAATGCTCATTCCTATGTATTTTATCATAGGTATCTGGGGCGGGGAACAGAGGATCTATGCTTCTGTTAAGTTCTTTATTTATACAATGTTCGGAAGCCTCTTGATGCTTGTCTCTATTATTTGGCTTGGAGTTTATGCAGCAAGCTTTACCGGTACATTTACAACAAATCTTCTTGATCTTTATAAGATAGGACCTGGTGTACCACACCAGATACAGGTTTTTATGTTCCTGTCTTTTTTTATAAGCTTTGCAATCAAGGTCCCGCTTTTTCCTTTTCATACCTGGCTGCCAGATGCACACGTGCAGGCTCCTACGGCAGGCAGCGTTATCTTAGCTGGTGTCTTGCTGAAAATGGGTACATATGGCATAATTCGTTTCTGCCTTCCTCTTTTCCCGCAGTCAGCTACTGAGTTTGCTCCTGTCATATCTGTACTTGCCATTATTGGCATTATCTATGGCGCTCTTGTAGCTATGGTTCAAAAGGATATGAAAAAACTTGTGGCTTACTCTTCTGTATCCCACCTTGGATTTGTTGTCCTGGGCATTTTTGCTATGACAACTGAAGCTGTGCAGGGTAGCGTAATTCAGATGGTAAACCATGGACTTTCAACAGGCGCTTTGTTCCTTCTTGTTGGAATGATATACGATAGAACACATACAAGGGAAATTTCAAATTATGGCGGTATTGCTAAGATAATTCCACTGTTTTCGTTTGCCCTTATGTTTGCTTCTTTATCATCTATGGGATTGCCAGGATTAAATGGATTTGTCGGAGAATTCCTTATACTTCTTGGCTCTTTTAAGTCTCCTGTTCTTAACAGCTGGGCTTATACAATCTTTGCTGCCAGTGGTGTTATATTTGCAGCTGTTTATCTTCTGTGGATGTATCAAAGAGTAGTCTTCGGAGAGGTAAAGCATCAGAACCTTTTTAGCCTTAAAGACTTAGAAAAAAGAGAGATCGCAATTCTTATTCCGATTTTTATTTTTATACTCTGGATAGGAATTTACCCGGGAACATTTTTGAAGCTTTCAGAAAAATCGACAAATACTGTTATTCAGCAGGTGCTTGTTAACCCCAATACTGATGTGAAAGTTGCAAAACAATAAGATGATAATTGTTTTTTTTTATGGCTTTGATCTGTTTTTAGATACTAAAACTTAATTACTTTCTTAAAAATATTGAACAATACAATTTAGCAGAAAAAAATATTTGATATAACGACATGCAGGATTTTTATAATATCTTACCATTAATTCTAGTTGCCTCAGGAATTGTCATTTCCGTTGTAATCGAGATACTCTCGGATAATAGTGAAAAGATTCTTCCATGGTTTTCAGCTCTTGTCTTACTTTCAGCATCTGTCTATTCTATTATGCTGATGAACAATACGGGAACCATTTTTAATGGTATGCTCGCTACAGGTGGAAATGTATATATTTTCCATTTCATCTTTACAATTGGCGCTATGCTCATCATACTTGGCTCAATCGATTATATAAAGAAGTATGGAAGCTATTTTGGAGAATACTATATTCTTATTCTTAACGCCGTCCTTGGAATGATGATAATGGCATCTGCAAGGGATCTGTTCATGGTCTTTATTGGACTTGAGCTTATGTCGATTTGTTTTTATGTCCTTGCAGGCATTAACAGAAAAAAACTTAATGCAAACGAGGCATCTCTAAAATATGTTCTCTTGGGAGCATTTGCTTCAGGCTTTGTTGTCTATGGCATTGCACTTATTTATGGCACAGCTCAGACAACCTCTATCGATAAAATAATTGCAGGCTTTGTTCCTCTTTCACATAATATTCTTTTTATTACCGGATTGTTTTTGTTTCTGGTAGGATTTTCCTTTAAGATTGCAGCCTTTCCTTTTCATCAGTGGGTGCCGGATGTTTATCAGGGTTCTGCTACTACTATCTCGGGACTTATGTCAACAGGCGGCAAAGCAGCTGCCTTTAGCGTGCTGATAATTTTACTTAGTGCAGTTGCTCCATCAAATGCTAATGTCTTTAGACCCTATTTTGCTGTAATTGCCACGCTTTCAATGATCTATGGAAGTATAGTTGCAATATCTCAGAATAATCTGAAAAGAATGCTTGCTTATTCCTCAATTGCACATGCAGGCTATATGTCTATTGGCCTTGCCTCTGGAAATTATGAAAGCATTGCTGGCATAATATTCTACCTTGCTGCATATACATTTATGAATATTGGTGCCTTCATTGTTATATCCATGATTGAAGGGGAGAATGATTCAAAACTTCAACTTTCAGATTATGTTGGACTTAATGCAAAGAATCCTAAACTTGCAGCCTTGATGGCCCTTTTTATGTTTGCCCTTTCTGGACTTCCTCCATTTGCCGGTTTCTTTGGTAAATATTATGTGTTTATCTCAGCCATCGAAGCAAATCTTACATGGCTTGCAATTGTTGGTGTAATTTCAAGCGTTATTAGTGTTTATTTCTACTTAAGAGTCATTGTTCTGATGTATTTCAAAGAACCAGAGACTTCTGTTGCTGTCCATAATAGTAATTATGGAGTTTTGGCTGCAGTTATTTCAGCTCTTTTTGTTATTGTATTTGGATTGTTCCCAGGAACACTTTTGGATTTGATTACTTCTTTTCTAAAGTAATTTTATCTTTTTTTCAAGGAACTAACATTACATACAATTGGTAGAATAAGTCATTATTAGTAGTGCTCATTTTATCTATGCGCTTAGACTATTTTAAGCTTACACTGTTTTAAGCTTACACTGTTTTGATGTCAATTTTTATGTTGAATAACAGGTAAAAACATAATACAATTAATAATATTCATTTTTAATAATATCAGGCCATGATCCCACTATTTTCAGTTAAGCAGATAAGAGAATCTGATAGTTATGCTATCAGCGAGCTAGGAATTCCCGGACTAATACTAATGGAGAATGCCTCTGTTAGTATTTTTAATATTGTACAGAAAACTTTTTCCTTAAGTGCTAGTGATTCTTCTATAGGATTTGTTTGTGGCAAAGGCAACAATGGCGGTGACGGATTTGCCGTTGCAAGGCATTTTGTTAATAATGGCTTTAGAGTCGTTGTTATCTCTTTATCTGAAGAAAAGGAACTTCAAGGTGATGCTCTATTGAACTTTCAAATACTTAAGTCTCTTCTTGATAAGGTTGAGGGTTCAGTACTTATTGAATATAAGGCAAAGGAAGACATAGAGCTTCTGGAAGAATGCCAGATTATATTTGATGCCATGCTTGGAACAGGAGCTAAGGGAAAACTAAAGCAGCCTTATCTGAGTATTGTTCAACAGCTTAACTTACTTAATGCTGGGCGCGTTGCTATTGATATACCAACAGGACTGGATGCAGATTCTGGAAGTGGTGGTGAAGTAATATTCAATGCTGATCTTACAGTTACTCTTGCTGAGCTAAAAAGGGGACTTTTTATAAGCAAGGGGGCTTCCTTCTGCGGAAATGTAAAAAAAGGTTATATTGGCCTGCCCGGATCTTATTTTGATGACCTGGAAATTGATGACTATATAATTGAACCCGAAGATGCCTTTTTAGGCATTCCTTATAAAGCTGCAGATATCTATAAATACTCTGCTGGAAAGGTCCTTGTAGTTGCAGGCTCTTCTGCTTTTCCTGGTGCGCCTGTTATGACTTCTACTTCTGTCTTAAAATCAGGAGCAGGTGCTTGTTTTCTTTGCTATCCCTCATCGGCAAAAATGTTTGTCCAGCCAAAACTTAATGAAGTGATTATTGAGCCGTATAACGATGATGGAAATGGATTCTTAAGAGAAGAAAATATTGATGAACTAAAGAAAAAATTTGATTGGATGGATGTCCTTGCAATGGGTCCTGGACTTGGAAGAGACAGTAAGACTATGCAGGCCGTTATTGAGATAATTAAGCTAAACTCTGGGAAAAAGATCGTCATTGATGCTGATGCAATATTTGCACTTGGCGATGGTAAATACAAAGAACTTGACCTGAGTAATTCAGTAATTACTCCTCATCATGCAGAATTTGCTCATCTGCTTGGAATAAAACTTTCTGAACTTCAAAGTGATATTTTAAACTACGGCAAGTCTTTTGCCCAGGAGACTGGTGCATTTTTGGTCTTAAAGGGTGCTCCAAGCGTGATTTTCAATCCTTCGGGTGAAGCCTTTATTAACAGTACTGGAAATCCTGGCATGGCAAAATTCGGTACAGGAGATGTCCTTACAGGAATTATTGCTGGACTTTTGTCTCAGTCAGATGAAATTGAAGATACACTGATTACAGCTGTATATCTGCACAGCTTATCAGCAGATCTATTACTTAAAGATAAAACTGAATTCGGTATAATGGCTACCGATATTGCTAATAATTTGCCAGAAGCTATTAAGTTTTTAAGGAAGTCTTGTGTATAAATTTCTTCAGAAAAATAAAACTTTGTTTGTGTATTTCCCACTTTTTATTTATTGGCTCATTCTTTTTGCAGCTACTACTTTGCCTGGAAAGGATGTGCCTAATCTGGGTGTAAGTGACAAGATAGAACATTCGGTTGCTTACATGGTGCTTTCAATACTGCTTTGCTTTACCTATACGTTCCAGAACAAGGTGAAATTGCTTTTTTATAGACCTTTTCTAATGACCATACTTACAATTACTTTGTATGGCGCTCTTGATGAACTTCATCAGAAATTTATTCCGGGAAGAAGCTGTGATATAAAAGATCTGATGGCTGATATTACGGGCGCAACAATAGGACTGATCGTTGTATTTCTTATAAAGCTGCTTAATAAAAAAGAGGCTAATTCGGCATTCTGAATATTTCCACCTTTTGAGGTTTATTTTATAAAAATATGTTTAAAAAGAGACTAAAAATGACTGAAATTATGATATTTATTATCCTTGGTTTAGCCGCAGGGGTTTTAAGTGGTTTAGTTGGTGTTGGAGGTGGTATCCTGATTGTTCCGGCCCTTGTTTTTATTTGTGGAATGACCCAGCACCAGGCCCAGGGAACAAGTCTTGCTGTACTTATTCCCCCGGTTGGACTGCTTGCTGCAATGACATACTATAAACAAGGCTTTCTTGACCTTAGAATTGCAGGCCTTATCTGCATCGGATTCGTCGTAGGAGCTCTCTATGGAGCAAAACTTGCCATTAGCATTCCAGAGGATATGCTAAAGAAGGTCTTTGGTATTTTTCTCCTTTTGGCTGCAGTCAAGATGATTTTTGGCAAGTAATTTACTTTTTTACCTGCTTCTGTCATTTCCATCTCTTTTTTCCTCTCTGGAGCCATTATCTCTGGAATTACTATTGTCACCATTGCCGCTTTTCTTATTTTCTTCACTGTTGCGGGTTTTTGTGGGTGCGGCCTTTGAATCCCTTTCATCTGTAGCCCTGCCTTGCCTTGTATTTCCTTGTCCAGATGCTGGAGGCTGCGGATT